>JAPPDJ010000118.1:3017-15762 GCA_028824555.1 Gammaproteobacteria bacterium
GCCGCTCGCGGGAGCAGAAGCAATAGAACGCCTTGCCGCTCTCAAGCAGCGTTTCGGCGTGCTGGCGGTATGTCTCGCGCCGTTCGCTCTGGCGATAGGGGCCCCTGGCGCCGCCGACATCGGGGCCCTCGTCCCAGTCGAGACCGAGCCAGTGCAGCGCCTCGAAGATGGCGTTCTCGGAAGCGGCGCTCGAGCGGGCGCGGTCGGTGTCTTCGATGCGCAGGACGAAGCTGCCGCCGTTGCGGCGGGCGAAGGCGTAGTTGAACAGCGCCATGTAGGCGGTGCCGACGTGGGGATCGCCGGTCGGGCTTGGGGCGACCCGGGTGCGAACGCTCATCGCGGAGCCTTGTGCCTCAGGCAAAAGCGCAAAGAGGGCATCTTACCCTCGCCCGCAGAAAGCCCTCCCTTCGAAAGGCCCGTCAGTTCAGTTGGGCGGTGCGGCGCGCGGCGCCGAGTGCAGCGGCGTCGTCAGACTCGACCAAGGTCCACGCGTCTGTGCAGCGCAACAGCGCCATTGCCAGCGTGTTGTTGAGGGCGTGGCCGGACATGTAGCCCTCGAATGCGCCGATCAGCGGCAATCCCAGGAGATAGAGGTCGCCGATGGCGTCGAGGATCTTGTGCTTGACGAACTCGTCCGGGTAGCGCAGCCCCTCGTCGTTGATGATGCCGTGGTCGTCGATGCCCACCGCGTTGGCGAGGCTTGAACCAAGGCAGCGCTTGATCGCCTGCGCTTGTGCGAGCTCTCGCGCGAGGCCAAACGAGCGGGCGCCGCTCACGTCGTCCACGTAGCTGATGTCGGCGAAGTCGAGCTCGGCGTGCTTGGGGTAGCGGTTGTACACCGGATGGTCGAACACGAACGTGTAGCCCGCCTTGAAGCCGTCGTAGGGGCTCAGCGTAGCCACCGCGTCGCCGTGGCTCACCCGCACGTCGCGGGTGATGAGGATGTAGCGCCTCGCGGAATCCTGCTCGCGGATGCCGACGCTGTTGACCAGGTCGATGAACGGCTGTGCGCTGCCGTCCATGATCGGCACTTCCTCGCCGTGCAGATCAACGTGGAGGTTGTCGATGCCAAGCCCCCAAAGCGCCGACAGCAGGTGCTCGACGGTGGCGATCTGCACGCCTTCCATGCCGATGCTGGTGGCGAGAGTGGTGTCACAGACGTTCTCAGCCCGCGCCTTGATCGGCCGCCGTTGTGGCGTGTCGGTGCGGGTGAACTCGATGCCGGTATCGACGGGGGCAGGGCGCAAGGTGATGCGAGCGATGTTGCCGGTGTGGACTCCGACGCCGATGGCGTGAACCGGTGCTTCGATCGTTCGCTGTCTCGGCATGGGCAGGTGTCCCGGCAGGCAAGAGTCAATGGCGGCGCACTATACGCGCTTGATCGGTAAAAATGAAGATAAAGTGGAGAGATAATTGGACATATCTTGATACAACTTTGGGGTGATTTGTGACTCAAGGTCGAGCTTAGGCGTCGACCACGCCCTTTAGCCTTGGATCCAAGATGTCGCGCAAGGCGTCGCCGACGAAGTTGAAGGCGAGCACCAGCAGGAAGATGGCGAGGCCGGGGACAACCGAGAGCAAGGGCTGCTGGTCCAGCATCGGGAAGGCCTGCTGCAGCATGTTGCCCCAGGTGGGTGTTGGTGGCTGGATGCCGACGCCGATGAAGCCGAGTGCCGCCTCCGTGAGCACCGCGTAGCCCATGCCAAGCGTCGCTTGCACGATCACCGGGGCGACGCTGTTCGGCAGGATGTGGCGGACGATGATGCGCACGTTGCTCATGCCACCGGCCTGCGCCGCCGCCACATGGTCGAGTTCGCGCACCGTCAGGCCTTGGCTGCGCACCACGCGCGCCATCCAGGGCACGTTGGCAAGGCCAATGGCCACGATCACCGTGACCAGCGAGCCGCCCATGGCGGCGGCGAGCCCCACCGCGATCAGCAGGCTCGGGAACACCACCAAGGCGTCCATCACCCGCATGATGACGTCATCCACGAAGCCGCGAAAATGCACCGAGGCAAGCCCCAACGGCACGCCGAGCGCAACGCCGAGCCCCACCGCGCCGATGCTCACCATCAGCGCCACCTGGGCACCGACGATGAGTCGCGCCAGGGTGTCGCGGCCCATCTGGTCCGAACCCAGCCAGTGTTCGGCCGAGATGCCGCTCAACAGATTGTCGAAGTCCATCTCCTCGGGGTCCACGGGCACGATCCACGGTGCGAGCAGCGCCGCGAGCACCGTCAGCACGATCACCACCACCCCGAGCGCCGCCTGCGGCATGGCCAGCAGGCGCCGCAGCGTCGTCACCGCCGGATGCTCTGCGCTTAGCGCCGGCAGCGTCCCCTCAGTCACCGTACTTGATCCTCGGGTCGAGCCAGGCGTAGGCAAGGTCGGTGATGAGATTGGCGGTGAGCACCGACACCGCCATCAGCAGCACGCCGCCCTGCACCACCACGAAATCCCGGGCGAAGATGGCCTGCACCATGTAGTTGCCCATGCCGGGGATGCCGAACAGGGTCTCGATCACCACGGCGCCGGCGAAGATGCGGCCGGTTTGCAGGCCGAACACCGTCACCACCGGCAACAGCGCATTGCGCAGCGCGTGAATCCAGATCACCACCCGCTCGCTCAAGCCCTTGGCGCGGGCCGTGCGCATGTAGTCCTGCGCCAGCACTTCGAGCATGGCGGAGCGGCTCTGGCGCATGATGAGGGCGCAGCTCGTCACCCCCAGGGCAAAGGCCGGCAGCGCCATGTGGCGCAGGCCCTCCAGCGGGTCTTCGAAGATGTCCACGTAGCCTTGGGTCGGCAGCCATCCCAAGGTGACGCCAAACAGCAAAATGGCCATGATGCCGAGCCAGAAGTTGGGTATCGCCACGCCGCCGATGGACAGCACCGTGGCTATGTAGTCCACGGGACGGCCGCGATACACCGCAGAAGCGATACCCGCCGGAACCCCCACGAACAGCGCCGTGAGCCAGGCGACGATGCCGAACTGCAGGGTCACGAGGGCCCGGGAGCCAAGTTCCTCCGCCACCGGGCGCTGGTTTTGGGTGGAGCGGCCGAGGTCGCCTTGCACGGCCTTGCTGAGCCAGATGCCGTATTGCACGAGCACTGGTTCGTCGAGGTGGTGTTGCTCGCGGATTAAAGCGATTTGCTCCTCGTCTAGCACTTCGCCTGGGCCGATGAGGGCGCGGACTGGATCGCCGGGGATCGCCAACATCAGGGCGTGGACCAGGAAGGTGACCAGCGCCAGTACGGGCACCATTTGCAGGAGGCGGCGGACTACGTATTGCCACATGGGTTTAGTCGGCCTCAGTCATCGTGTCCATGGCGACGGGCCTTCGGAGGGAAGGCATCCTGCCTTCCCTTGCGCCGAAGGCGCATCCTTGGAAACGAGCGGCCAGCGCGCCTGACGGCGCGCAGGGAAGGCAGAAAGCCTTCCCTCCGAAGGCGCATCCTTACGGTGCAATCCAGATCTCCCGCAAGTTCATCTTCGCATCCCACCCCATGAGGCGGTCTAGGTTGCCTACCCGGCGGGGGGCGGCGGCGTAGCTGGTGGCGTACAGGAGCGGCACGAACCAAGCTTCGCGCAGCACTAGGGCGTTCAGTTGCCGATAGGCGCGCAGCCGGTCGGCCTGGTCGTAGAACGAGGCGCCCTGCTCCACCAACGCGTCCACGTCTGGGCGCGGCAGGTTGGCGGCGTTGTAGAAGCCATCGCTCTTGAAGGCGAGGGAGGCGATCCAGTCCGGTTCCGGGTAGCGGCTCCAGCCGGTTAGATAGAGGGGGAAGCGGCCGGCGTTGAAGAAGCTCTCGCCGGCGACTCCCACCGCCATCACCTCGATGTTCAGCGTCACGCCGATCTTCTTCAGCATGGCGCGGATCACCTCCGCGGCGAGGATGTTGACAGGCGTGTTGTTGACCACCGTCGTCAGCTCGAAGCCGTCCGGGCGACCGCCAAGCGCAAGGTATTGCCGCGCCTTGTCGGCATCGAAGGTAGGCCGCGGCACGTCCGGGTCGTGCGCCCAGGCACCTACGGGCCACATGCCGGAGTCCGCCACCATCACCTTGTCGAAGTAGATGGCGCGGTTGATCACGTGCGGATCGATGGCGTGGGAAATGGCGAGGCGCAGGTTCACGTCGCTCACCAACTCATGGCCGACGTTGAACGCCAGAAGCAACGCCACGCCGCTGCCGTCCATGGTTTCGATGGAGAAGCGCGGGTCGCGGCGAAAGGCGGCCACGTCCTTGTAGGGCAGATAGGCGACGTCGATCTCGCCGGTGCGGAGGGCAGAGGCCAACACGGTTTCGTCGCGGATCACGCGGATGGTTACTTCATCCAGATAGGGCAGGGGCCGGCCGGCATCGTCCTTGGCCCAGTAGTCTTCGTTGCGAACCAGATTCACCATCGTGCCGGTGATGACCTTGTTGACCCGGAACGGGCCCGTGCCGGAGGGCTTCCAGCCGTAGTCGGCGCCGAGGGCCAGCACTTCGGCCGGCGAGTTCATCACACCGCCGCGATCCGCCAGCATGTTGATGCCCGCGCCCCAGGGGCGGAGCAGGTTGAAGCGCACGGTGTGTTGGTCCAAGGCATCGACTGACTCGATCACGGTCATGGACGCACGCGGCGTCGCCATCGTCTTGGGATCGAGGATGCGCTCGACGTTGAACTTCACCGCCTCGGCGTTGAACGGGGTGCCGTCGTGGAAGACGACGCCTTGGCGCAGGTGGAAGGTGATGGAGTCGGGATCTTCGGAAATCACCCACGATGTGGCCAGCGAGCGGGATAGGCGAGGTTCGAGGCTGTGGTTTATGTCCACGAGTTGGTCGTAGATCTGGCGCCAGTAATAGGCATCGCCGCCGGAGCGGCCCAGCACGGCGTCGAGGGATGTGGGTTCGAGGACATAGCCGACGCGCAGATGGCCGCCATAGACGGGTTCCGCGCTCCGTTCAATCGGCGCGGGCGTGTCGATAGCTTCTTGCACCGGCGAGCCGTTGTCGCCGGAACAGCCGGCGAGGCAGAACATCAACCCAACAGCCAACGAAGCTCCTCTGGAGGGAGGGCATCTTGCCCTCCACTGGCACCGAAGGGCGCGTTCTCGCGATGGGCACGATCCAAGGCAACGCGCGCCTATCGGCGCGATGGAGGGCAAGATGCCCTCCCTCCAGAAGAGCGCCTTCATCGCAGGTGACATGCTGCGAGGTGGCCTTCGGCTACCGGTTTGAGTTGGGGGTCTTCTTCGCGACATTGCTCGGTGGCGTAGGGGCAGCGGGGGTGGAAGTGGCAACCGGTCGGGCGGTTGATGGGGCTTGGCACGTCGCCTTGCAGGAGTTGCCGGCGCTGGCGCCGGCCGGGGTCCGCGGAAGGCACCGCCGCCAGCAGGCTTTCGGTATAGGGGTGCTGGGGATTCTCGAACAGGTCCTTGGCGCGGGCGAACTCGACGATGCGGCCGAGATACATCACCGCCACGCGGTCGCTGATGTGCTCCACCACCGCGAGGTCGTGGGCGATGAATAGATACGAGAGCGAGAGTTCCCGCTTGAGGTCCATCAAGAGGTTGATGACTTGGGCCTGGATCGACACGTCGAGCGCCGACACCGGCTCGTCGCAGACGATCAGGCGCGGATTGAGCGACAGCGCCCGGGCGATGCCGAGGCGCTGGCGCTGTCCGCCCGAGAACTCGTGCGGATAGTTGCCGAGCTGGTCGCGCCGCAGGCCCACCCGCTCGAACAGGGCTTCCACTCGTTCGTTCCGCTCCGCGCCGCGTGCCACACCGTGCACGTCCAACAGCTCCCCGACGATGTCCCGCGCCTTCATGCGTGGATCGAGCGACGAGAACGGGTCCTGGAAGATGATCTGCATCCGTCGCCGATGCGAGCGCAGCGCGCGGTTGCCGAGGCGTGTGATGTCCTCCCCGTCGAGGCGGATTCGCCCGGCGGTGGGCTTCAGGAGCCGCAGCACCGATCGCCCGACCGTGGTCTTGCCACAGCCGCTTTCCCCGACAAGGCCCACGGTTTCGCCTTCGCCAACGTCGAAGCTCACGCCGTCCACCGCATGAACGTGCCCCACAACGCCGCCGAAGACCCCGGCGCGGATGGGGAAGTGCATCTTCAGCCCTTCGACTTCAAGCATGCCAGCACGCCACGCCGTGGTCCCCATCCATCTCGAACGGCGGCACGCTGCCCCGGCAACGCTCGTCCGCCCGGGGACAGCGTGGCGCAAAGGCGCAGCCCGGCGGAAGTTCCGACAACGCCGGCACGACACCCGGAATCTCGGCAAGACGACTCCCACCGCCACCAAGGCGTGGCACCGATGCCAGAAGGCCTTGCGTGTAGGGATGCAATGGGCCCTCGAAGATCTCCTCCACCGAGGCTTCCTCGACCTTGCGCCCGGCGTACATCACCACCACCCGATGCGCGGTCTCGGCCACCACGCCGAGATCGTGGGTGATGAGCACCACCGCCGTGCCGAGCCGCTCCTGCAGGTCGCGCATGAGGTCCAGCACCTGCGCCTGGATGGTCACGTCCAGAGCTGTCGTCGGTTCATCGGCGATCAAGACGCCCGGATTGCAGGCGAGCGCCATCGCGATCATGGCGCGTTGGCGCATGCCGCCGGAAAGCTGGTGCGGATACTCTCCGGCGCGCCGGGCGGCTTCCGGGATGCGCACGAGATCGAGCAGTTCCACCACCCGGGCGCGGGCGCTCGCGCGCGACATTCCCTGATGGCGGCGCAGCGTCTCGGCGATCTGAAACCCGATCGTCAGCACCGGATTTAGGCAGGTCATGGGTTCCTGGAAGATCATCGCGATGCGGTTGCCGCGCAGGTCGCGCATCTCGCGTTCTGGCAGGGAAAGGAGGTCACGGCCTTCCAGCAGGGCGGTGCCGGCGACGATGTGCCCCGGCGGACTCGGCACCAGCCGCAGGATCGAGAGTGCCGTAACGCTCTTGCCGCAGCCAGACTCGCCGACGATGCCAAGCGTCTCGCCGGCATCAACGTGGAAGGAGACGCCGTTCACGGCCCTGCCAACGCCCGACGGCGTGCGGAATTCCGTGACCAGGTCCGCCACCTCCAGCGCCCGAGCGCCGCTCTGCCCCACGTGTAGCATCCCCTCCTCCCAAGCGGCGGCACGATACCAGCAACCGGCTACACTTCGTCCATGGAACCAATCACCCTCACTGCCCACCCGCCGTGGCGGCTCTGCGTCGCTCCCATGATGGCCTGCACGGACCGTCATTGCCGGGTGCTGCACCGCATCGCCGCGCCCGAGGCAAGGCTCTACACCGAGATGATCCCGGCGGCTGTCGTTCGCCACGGCGACTGGCAGCGGCTCCTCTGCTTCAGCCCAGCCGAGCATCCGTTGGCAGTGCAGTTCGGCGGCAACGATCCGGCGGATTTGGCGCACGCCGCGGACCTTGCCGAGCGGCTCGGCTTCGACGAGGTGAATCTCAACGTCGGCTGCCCTTCGCCCAAGGTTCAGGGCGGGGCGTTCGGCGCCTGCCTGATGCGAACGCCGGAGCGGGTGGCCGAGGCGACGATGGCAATGCAGGGCGCCTCGTCGCTGCCGGTTACCGTGAAATGCCGCATTGGCGTGGACGAACGCGACGACTACGGCTTCCTGCGCGACTTCATCGGCTGCGTGGCGGATTCCGGCGTTTCGACCTTCATCGTCCATGCCCGCATCGCCGTGCTAAAGGGGCTCTCGCCAGCGCAGAATCGCGAGATCCCGCCGCTCAAGTTCCACCGTGTGCGGCGCCTGGCTCGCGACTTTCCCGACTTGCGCATCGTCGTCAACGGCGGCATCTCGGACGTCGGTCAAGCGCTCGAATGTCTCGCCTGGGCGGACGGCGTGATGGTGGGACGCGCCGCGTACAACCGGCCGGAGTGGCTGGCCGGGCTCCATGCCCGGCTCACGGGCGGCACGGCGCTCGACGCCGCTGCCATTGTCGATGCCTATGTGCCGTATGTGGAAAGCGCCCTCGCCGGCGGGGCACGCCTGCACGACCTGACCCGGCACATGATGGGGCTCGGCAGCGGTCGCCCCGGCGCGCGGCGCTTCCGCCGCGCCTTGAGCGGCTTCGCGCGCCGCGCGGACGCCGGCGTCGGCGATCTGCTCGAGGCCTTCGAGCAGGTGGCACCGAACCTCACCCTGCGAGCCGCCTGATGCTGGCGAGGCTGCGCGAGTTTCTGACCGGCCCCGAAACCACGGCCGAAGACGACGAGGAGTTCACCGCCCCGCTGGCTGCCACCATGCTGCTGCTGGAGGTGGCATGGGCGGACCACGACATCGCCGAGGACGAGATCGCCTGCATCAAGGAGGCCCTGCGCGCGAGTTGGGGGCTAGAGGGAGATGCAGTGGAGTCCACCGTCAGCCGTGCCCGCGAACTGCACGACACCAGCGCCGGCGTCTATCCCTTCACGCGCCTCTTGAACGAAACCTGCTCGCGCCAAGAACGCGCGGACATCCTGCGGCACATGTGGCGACTGGCCCGCTTCGACGGCAACCAGCACCACTACGAGGAAGCGGCCATCCGGCGGATTTCAGACTTGCTGTATCTCTCCCATGCGGAGTTCATCGCCGCGAAGCTGGCGGCACCGCTTAAGGGGAACTGACCGACCTTCGCTACATTCTTCGTAGGGGACGCTTCTTAACCTGATGCTTCAAGAGTCGCCACCAAGTCCTTGAACTCCAGCCTATTTTGTTCGTTCATTCCCATGAGCGTTCGGTGCGCTTCGAGCACGCGCGATCGCAAATCCTCGGTGCCCAGTTCCGCTCCCGGCAGTTCGCCAAGCTGGCTCTCGTGCTCGAGCGGCTCCTCGATGATTTGGAAGACGTCGTCGAAACCCATCGTCAGCAGCAGGCGGGTGATGTCCGGGTTGGTGGAAACCAGCACCGGGGTCGGGCGCTCGCTGTCGCGGGCTCGATTGGAGAGCTTGGCCAACATGCCGAGGGAGGTGCTGTCGATGCCTTCGGTGGTGGAGAGGTCCACCAGCACCGAACGGAACTCTGGGTCGTTGAACATCCGGTCCAGGAACTCGTCCACGGCGATGCAGAGGTTGAGCCGCACGTCACCCACGAACTTCATCACGTAGGCGCCGTCGCGATTGGCAGCGAAGATGCGGCCAACGGTCACGGCTGCGGGTCCTCTTGCGCCGGGAGGCCCCTTGTACTCCCCCGCGCTGAGGGCTCCTCCTTCGAGGGCTCTCGACTCACGACAAGACAGGTCATGTCATCGGGGCCTGGCGTCGCGTCGCGCACTCCGGCGGCGTCCCACATGGCATCGATGTCCGGTGCCCGGCGCACGGCGCACTCCACCAGACACTCCTCCTTGGCGGTCAGGCTCGGCGCATCCATCGCGTCGAGCACGCCGTCCGAGAACACCACCACGTGGTCGCCAACGCCGAACGGCACGGTGCGGGTGCGATAGGAGACCTGCAAGAAAAGGCCGAGTGGTTTGCCCGTCGCCGCCAGGAACTCGCCTCCGTCGGCACCGACATACACCGGATGCGGGAAATGTCCAGCATTGGCATAGGTAAGGGTGTGGTCCTCCACATCGACCACCCCCATGAACATCGCCACATGCTTGTCGATCTCGTAGTCGAGAATGTCGCCATTGAGCGCCACCAGCATGTTGGCGGGGTCGGCACCGTTGCCGCGTGGGTGAAACTCCTGCCGCAAACGCCGCGAAAGATTGCGCAGCACCACGGTCAGGAACGCGCTCGAAGCGCCGTGGCCGGAAACATCTGCAACGTAGAACAGGAACTGCCGGTCGGTGATGCGGAAGTAATCCACAAAGTCGCCCGACAGGAGCAGCGACGAGCGCACCTGGTGGCTCAGGTGATAGCCGGAGATGACCATCGGGTTGGTGGGCAGCATGGCGCGCTGCACCTGGCGGCCGGCGCGCTGGTCGCGTTCGAGATCGGCCTGGAAGCGCACCAGCGCCGGATCGGTGGCACCGGGACGGCGATCGGCCGTGTTGGCGCGAATGCGCTCGTCGAGTTCGCCGCGACCGGCGGGCCAGATCACGAAATCGTCCGCGCCTGCCCGCACCGCCGCCAACAGGTCTTCCGCCGGGGGCATTTGCGGCGCGGTCATCAGCACGGGCACGCCGCGAGCTATCGCTCGAACCGCCTCGAGACGACGGGTCCATGAGCCTTTGAAGGAGCACAGCACCGCCTGCGCTTCGTCGAGCGATTCGGCGAAGGCGACGACGGCCTTGGCCGGGGCAACCGCCTCGTAGCCGAGCTCACATAGATGGTGGATCAGCGGCGATGCAACCGAATCGTCGTCGTCCATCACCAAGATGGTCATGAACGACCCATTCGTGGCGCTGGAGATGCGCGCACCCTACTCCCCTAGTCCCTCAGAAACAACACTTTTTTGCGCCTTCTCGCACTTTTTCTCCATTTTTTCTTGCGTTTTCGCACGGTGGGGGGTTCGTGCTCCCGCTCACTCTCCGCCGTCGGCAATCCAAGCATCGCGACGCTCGCGCCATGCCTGCACGCCGGGAGTCACCGTGAGGGCGAGGTCCAAGTAGCGCCTTGCCTCCTCGGCCATGCCAACGGCGTGGGCGTCCTCTGCCACCGCCGCCAGCCGCTCGGCGCAGGTCGCAAGCAACTCTTGCGCCTCGGTATTGCCCGGGTCCAGCCGCGTTGCCTCCCGCAGGCGCGCAACGGCGTTCGCCTCCACGGGTTCGGTGATGTAGCCCTCGGCGAACAGGGTCCTCGCCTCGGCCAACAGACCCGCCACCTGCTCGAGCCGGGCGATTTCCTCCTCGAGGCGCCCTTTCATGTCGTTCACGGCGCCGTCATCGAGGCCAGACGCCACGGAACGGTCGATCAACCGGCGCGCTTCCTGCTGGCGACCCGCCTCAAGCTCGGCAACGAACACCGTCAGCACCTGCGCCGAAACTTCCGCAAGCCCCTGCACGGCCACGGCGTTGGCCGGGTCCGTCGCAAGCACTTGGTGGTAGATCTGCGCCGCATTGGATGCCGGCGGGTCGATGAGTGCCCCCCGTTCGCGCAAATCCGCCGCCTGTTGCAGCATGGCGTCCATCTGCGCCTGCAGCGTGGCGGCGGCGTTGATGGTGGCGCGCACGTCGCCAAGGCCGGCGAAGTCGGGGTTTGCCGTCACCGCTCGGCCCAGATTGTTCATGGCATCCGCAACATCCCCGGCGATGGCGGCATCGCGGGCGAGCCCGGTGTAATGCTCCGCCAGCGCATCGAGCGCCGCCAGCGCGATTGAGTCTCCGGGGCTGAGCCGCAGCGCCTCCTGATAGGCCTGGATCGCCGCTGTGGCGGAGGGTTCGTGCGACAGCCCGGCCCGCTCGAGCAGCCGCTGCGTGTCGTTGATGAGTTGCTCGGCATGGCGCCGATTGCGCAGCCGGTTGAAAAGGCTTGAGGTGTCTGGATCGGCCGGGAACACCGCCGCCACATCGTCGAGCCGCATCGAGGCAAGCGCAAGATCGTCTGCCTCGATGGCGGCCTGCACATCCTGCTTCCAGCGGTCAGCCGCATCGTCGATGGCGGCAGCGGCTTCGGCGTTGCCCGGGTCCAGTTCCAACACCCGCCGGTATGCCGCCACCACCGCGCCGAGGGATTGGTTGGGGTCGGCGCCGAGCGCCTCGGCGTCGTTCCAGGCAACGGCGATGTCCGGGTCTTCGGCGAGGCCAAAAAACGCCACGGCCCGAGCCGGCCACTCGGGCCACAGCACGCCCGTCGCACCGACCACAAGCGCGACGCCAACCGCGGATGCCAGCCAACGTCGGCGGCGACGCCTCTGGCGCCGTGGTTCCGCGCGCGTAACCAGCGGGTCCGGAACATCACCGATGGGCGCCACGGACTGGATTTCCGCCGTGGTCACGGCCGCCGCCCGCACCACGACGTTGGGCGCGCCTTCCGCCGTCACCGCGTCGAGTTCGTCGGCAAACTCCGCACCCGACGCCGGGCGAGCTTCGGGCAGCGGCGCCAGCATCCGGCCCATGACGTCGGCGAAGGGCGCGAAATTACGCGGCAAGCGCGGCGTTGCCTCGTGCAATCGAACGACGCCATCGGTGTCGGCACGGGGTGGCGGCTCCCCTGCCAGCATCAGGTGCAGAACCGCGCCCAGGCCATACAGGTCCGCGCGATGGTCGAGTTGCCGTCCCGCAAGCTGTTCCGGGCTCGCATACGGAACGCTCGCCTGCGTCAGGTCGTCCACAGGCGAAGTCTCCGATGCGATGCGCGCAATGCCGAAATCACTCAGCAATGCCGGGGATCTGGCACCGGTGCCGGGCGCATCGCGAAAGAGGATGTTCTCGGGCTTGACGTCGCAATGCAGCACGCCGTTGCCGTGAGCATGGTCCAGCGCCCGAGCGATGTCGCGGACGATGCCGCGCACTTCTGCGAGCGACACGCCTTCCTGCAACCGGCGCAGCAAGTTGCCGCCGGCGAGGTGCTCCATGACGACGAATGCGACGCCTTCGTGAACGCCGGCGTCATACACGCTGACGATGTTGGGATGCCGTAGGCGCCGCAGCACATCCGCTTCGCGCAGCAGTCGGTTCGCCAGCTCCTCTTGCAAGGGCTCCTCTTGCGAGGAGAGGCCCCTCCCGCTCGCGCGCCCTTGCGGGCGCGTTGGAAGTTCCGCTGGTGCGGAACTTCTAAGCCCTAGCGCCGAAGGGTCCTCATTCTTCGCGCTCCCTTTACCTGTACCTGAGGGCTCCTCTTGCGAGGGGAGGCCCCTCGCGCTCCCCCGCGCTGAGGGCTCCTCTT
>JAPPDJ010000015.1 GCA_028824555.1 Gammaproteobacteria bacterium
CATGTGCTGCGGCAGCGTCGTCACCGGTGCCCAGCTCCTCGCCGGTGCCTCCGGCCCCCTGCTCGACGCCTTCTACGTCAATACGCCAGTGGATCGATTCCGCATCGTCGCCACCAAGGCGTTTACGCAAACCCTCGGTCACACGGTCAAGCTCGCCTACTACGCCACGCTCGGCGGTCTCGCATGGGGTGAGGCGTCGGCAGGGGCTGTACCCATCTGGATCATCCTCGCCGGTATGGCAACCGCCGTCGTAGGCGCCCGCATCGGCACCAGGTTCCTCGCCCGCTTTGAGGACAACCAGTTCCGCCGCGTTTCCCGGTGGGTGATCCTCGCACTCGCCACGTTGTGTATCGTCGGCGGGCTGCGCCAGATCATCGGAAACTGATTTATGCCTGAACTCCACTTCCCGCCCGCCGGAACCTGGACCCGTGCCGATGCTTCCGACCTGGGATTCAATGCCGGCGCGCTGCGAGCAGCCGTTCGCCACGCCAAAGACCACGAATCCCCGTGGCCCGTCGACGTCGGCGGCATGGTGGCAAAGGACGATCCGCCACCGTTCAACCGCCCGATCGGCCCCACCCGCCCTCGCGGCCCCGCTACCGGTCTCGTGGTGAAGGACGGCCTGATCGTCGCCGAGTGGGGCGAACCTGGGCGTGTGGACATGACCTTCAGCGCCACCAAGAGCTATGTCTCCACCTGCGTTGGGCTGGCGTTGGACCGCGGCCTGATTGGCGATGTGGACGAGCCGGTCTGCCACCGCGTGGCGGACGGATTCGCCGGCGAGCACAACGAGCTCGTGACCTGGCGACATTTGCTACACCAGACGAGCGAGTGGAGCGGCACCCTGTTCGGCATCCCGGACACCGTCGATCACAACCGTTCCGCCGCCGACGCCCCGGCGCGCAAGGGCATTCCCCGCCCCCTTCAACAGCCCGGCACCTTCTGGGAATACAACGACGTGCGCGTCAACGCGCTGGCGCTGGCGGCGCTCCGCATCTGGCGCGAGCCGCTGCCGGACGTGCTGGCGCGCGAGGTGATGCAGCCCATCGGCGCATCGTCCGGCTGGCGGTGGGAGGCCTACGACAACGCCACCGTGTCCATCGACGGACGCGACATGGCCTCCGTGCCCGGCGGCGGCCACTGGGGCGGGGGCCTGATGATCGACAGCTTCGACCACGCCCGCTTTGGCCTGCTGTGGCTGGCGCAAGGGCAATGGAACGGGCGGCGCATCCTGCAGCCGTCCTGGATCCAGGCCGCGCTTGCGGCCTGCCCGCAGAACGACCGCTACGGCTTCATGTGGTGGCTGAATCCGGTGCAATCGGTCTGGCCAAACGCTTCCGAGGGCGCATTCGCAGCCATCGGCGCTGGCGGCAACGTCGTCTTCGTCGCTCCTGAACGCGGGCTTGTCATCGTCACCCGTTGGGCCGCCAACCCCAACAACGTCATCGACCGAGTGCTGGCTGCCCTGCAATGACCGCGTGGCTTGAGCAACGCTTTCGGGTCTCAGAACGGGGTTCCAGCCTCGGCCGCGAAGTGACGGCCGGGTTCACGACCTTCCTTGCCATGGCCTACATTGCCCTCGTCAACCCCGCCATTCTGGCGGATGCAGGCATGGACTTCGGGGCGGTGTTCGTCGCCACTTGCCTGGCGGCGGCGGTCGGCACGTTGGTGATGGGACTGGCGGCGAACTACCCGGTGGCGCTTGCGCCGGGCATGGGGCAGAACGCGTTCTTTACCTACACCGTGGTGCTGGCCAGCGGCCAGACGTGGCAGGCGGCGCTCGGCATGGTGTTCGTGTCCGGCGTGCTGTTCGTGGCGTTGAGCGTGCTGCCGGTGCGGGCCTGGCTGATGGATGCGATGCCGCGCGGCCTCAAGGCCGGCACGGCTGCGGGCATTGGCCTCTTCCTCGCCTTCATCGCCTTGCGCAACGCTGGCATTGTCGTCGCTAGCCCAGCCACCCTGGTCGAGCTAGGCGACCTCACGACGTTCCCGGCGCTGGCGGCGATTGCCGGCTTCTGCCTCATTGTCGCGCTGTCCGTGCGGCAGGTTCCGGGGGCGCTGGTGATCGGCATACTGGCGGTGGCGGCCGTCGCCTGGCTCACGGGGCAAGCGGAGTTTCACGGCGTTGCGTCCCTGCCGCCGTCCCCCGCTCCCGTGCTTCTTGCACTCGACATATCGGCGGCATTGAGCCTGACTGCCATGACCATCGTGCTCGCCATGCTGCTCGTGGACCTGTTCGACACCCTCGGCACGTTGGTGGCAGTGGGTACTCGCAGCCGCCTGGTCGATGCTGAGGGCCGGTTGCCCAGGCTTCGGCGAGCGCTTCTGGCCGACTCCACGGCAACGGTTTTCGGCAGTCTTGTCGGCACCTCTTCCACCACCAGCTACATCGAGAGCGCAGCCGGCGTCGAAAGCGGCGGACGAACCGGCTTGACGGCGGTGGTCGTGGCGGCGCTGTTCCTGGCCTGCCTTTGGCTGGCACCGCTCGCACAAAGCGTGCCGGGGTTTGCCTCGGCCGCAGCGCTGCTCTTCGTTGCCTGTCTGATGGCGCGCAGCTTCGGAGACCTCGAATGGGACGACGCGCTGCAAGCGGTTCCGGGTGTGGCCACGGCCATCTGCATCCCACTCAGCTTCTCCATCGCCGACGGCATCGGCATCGGCTTCATCACCTGTGCCGCGATCCACCTGTTCTCTGGCCGAATGCGCGAGTGCTCCGTCGCGGTGTACTTGGTGGCAGGCATTTTCGCGCTGAAGTTCGCGTTGCTCGCGTAGCACACGAGGCGCCGCGTGCATCGCTCCGCCCGCGAGGAATGCAAACGATTCTCAAATACGATTGAATGGGTGGCAAGGCAACGGGCCGAACGCCCAAGGGAGATTGGTGTGGGGACCATCGAAACCGAGGCAGCGCTTCGCAGCGTGATCGGGGAGGAAATCCCCGGCCTCAGCAAGAAGAACGAACCGTTCTTGAACGAGTTCGCCATCGAGTTCATCGCCAAGGCGCCGTTCTTGGTGCTTTCGACGGCAGATGACCAAGGCCGGCTCGACGCTTCGCCCAAGGGCGATGCGCCGGGGTTTGTGGCGGTGGAGGATGCCCACACGTTGCTCATTCCAGATCGGCTCGGCAATCGGCTCGCCTACGGGCACCGCAACATCCTTGTCAATCCGCACGTCGGCGTGCTGTTCATGATCCCCGGCACCACCGAAACGCTGCGAGTCAACGGCAAGGCGTCGCTCACCGCCGATCCCGACCTGCTCCAACGGCTGGCCGTACGCGGTCGCCCAGCGGTGTTGGTGATCCGCGTGGAGGTGGAAGAGGTGTTCTTCCACTGCTCCAAGGCGTTCCTGCGCTCGAAGCTCTGGCAACCGGACGTCTGGGGCGAACGCCACAAGGTGTCCTTCGGTAAGCTCTACGCCAAGCGCAACAACGCGTCGGAAGAGACGGCAGCGGCCATCGACGAGGCAATTGAAAGGGACTATCGGGAGAACCTGTAGGGGACGGGCTTGTCCCGTCCCGCGCTGGACGCGTCGACGAATTCGGCTCGGGATCGGACAAGCCCGTCCCCTATGACAAAATGCGCCAACCATCATTGGGTTGCACGATCTGTTCCATGCGAGCGGCGGCCACGCCACGGGCCTGCCGAAGTCCCACAAACCCTCAAGGCAAGAACCAGAGCGACAGCGCCGGTATGTAGGTGATGGCCAGAAGCGCGATTAGCAGCACCAACATGAACGGCCAGCAGGCGGCATAGAGTTCGAGCACCGGTCGGTCAAAGCGGTAGCTGGCGATGAACAGGTTCATGCCCACGGGCGGCGTGAAGTAGCCGATCTGAAGGTTCGCGAGGAAGATGATGCCGAGGTGGATCGGGTGGATGCCGTAGCCCGCCGCCACCGGCAACAGCAGCGGCACCATGATGACGATGGCGGCAAAGACATCGAGCAGCGCGCCAAGCGCCAGCAGCAGGATGTTGAGCAGGATCAGGAAGGCCAGCGCGCTTGAGACGTGCTCCTGCATGAACGCGAACAGGCGCTGGGGCACCTCGGCGTCCACCAGATAGTTGGTGAACGCCAGCGCCGCGCCGAGGATGAGGATGATGCTGCCCACCATCACCATCGACTCCCGCATCACCCCCGGAAGTGCCTTCAGCTTCACTTCCCGATACAGCCCCACCTCGACGACGAGCACATAGAGCGCCGTCATCGCCGCCGCCTCGGAGATCGCGAAATAGCCCGAATAGATGCCGCCGAGAACGACAAACGGCAGCGGCAGTTCCCAGCGGGCGGCGACCAGGGCGGCGCGCACGTCCTTGAAATCGAACCTCGTGCGCGGCGCATCGCCGTGCCGCCACCAGGCCCAGGCCGACAGCAGCAGTACCATCAGTGCCGCCGGCACGAGACCCCCCAGGAAGAGCTGGCCGATGGTGAACGGTTCGCCCACGTCGAGTTGCTGGGCGACGATGCCGTAGAGCAACAGCGGCGCAGACGGCACGATCAAGAGGCCCAGACTGCCGGAGGTGGTGACGAGGCCAAGGCTGAAGCGCTCCTCGTATCCCCCCGCCTTCAGCATCGGCAAGAGCAGCGCGCCCAGGGCCACGATGGTCACGCCAGACGCGCCCGTCAGAGCCGTGAAGAGCGCACAGGCAACGAAGCCGACAATCGCAAGCCCGGCCGGCATCCAGCCGAACAGCGACCGCACGAGGCCCATCAGCCGCTCCGACGTGTTCGCCGACGCCATGACGTAGCCGGCGAAGGTGAAGAACGGCAGCGCCACCAGAAGCGGCGTGTCGGAGATGCGGTAGAGCTCGATGGCCACCACCGCAAGGTCGATGTCCGAGGCGAGAAAGCCGAGCATGGCTGCCGCGAGAACGATGGCAAACAACGGCGCACCAAGGAGCGCCATGAACGCGACGAGGGCAATGCCGGCCCAGATCACCGCCGCCTCCCCGCCATGCTCGCCTTTCTCTGGAGGGAGGGCATCTTGCCCTCCACCGCGCCGCAGGTTGCGTCAGAGGCGAACATGCACATTTGCTAGCCTCAAGGACGTTTTTGTCTTCAAGCCCGCCATCGTGATCCAGTCGCTCCAAAAAACTGCGCGCCTGGCGGCGCGTTGGAGGGCAAGATGCCCTCCCTCCGGAGGTCACGCTTCGCCTCAACGTTGGAGGGCAAGATGCCCTCCCTCCAGGTCACGCTCCATCCTCCGCGTCGGTTCGCGCCTCACCCCCAGTCACCGCACGAACAAGGTAGCGCAATGCCATCACCCCGGCCGCCACCGGGATGATGAGTTCGCACACCCAGGCCGGCACCGCGCCGAAGCCGATGGTGTCGTCGAGATAGTCCCAATGGATGAAGCGCACCGAGTACCAGCCGAGTAGGCCGCAGACGAGGGCCGTGAAGGCCGAGGTGATGCGGCTCGCAACGCCGTTCATCCGCTCACTGGCAAAGCGCGAGACGATGTCGATGCGGATGTGGCTATCGGTCGCAGCGGCCGATGCGGCGCCGATCATGGTCACCCAGAGCACGCTCACGCGCACCAGTTCGTCGCCCCAGACGATGCCGGTGCCGAAGAGATTGCGCGCCAGCACTTGATAAACGGCGACGCCAATCATCACCAAGAGGAGGGCGACCAATAGCGCCGTTTCCACGGTGTGAACGGCACGCCTCAAGCGGTCGTTCACCGACGGCTGGCACGCCCTATCCGGCGCGCCGGGGCACCGGGCCGACCTCGTGCCACGGAAGAGCTTGCATCGGGCGCGGTGACAGTTGCTGCCGTGCCCCGCGCTGCCGCAAGTGCAGCCACCAGTTGCCGATACAGGCCGTCCGATATGATGCCCTCACGCACCCAGCGCACCTCCGCCTGCTTGCCGAGCCGACGCCAGTTGGCCAGCTCATCCGGCGCGGGGGTTTCGAGCTTCAACCCCTGCGAAATCAACACTTGCATGGTGGCATCGTGGTCGCCGCGATTGCGCCGGTCCGCCTCCGCCACGGCGTTGCCCAGGATGCGCCGAACCGCAGCCGCGTCAGCATCGGACAAGCCGCGAAAGCGTCGTTCCGACACCGCCAGCAGGCCATAGACATACATGAGCGGGATGTCGAGCACATAGTCGAGCTGGGTGTGCCATTGCAGGGCCACCGCTGCCACCGGCGGCGACGCCACCGTGTCGATAAGGCCCGTCTGGAGCCCCGGAAGCACGTCCACCACCGTGAGGGGGATGGGCGCGATGCCGAAAGTGTCGAGCGCCCGCGCCACGGAAATGTCGCCCTCTGGCGACCACACCTTGGCCCGGCGCATGGCTTGCAGAGTGGCGGCGGGGCGCCGGCTCATTGCATAGGCCATGCCCACCTCGGCGATGCCGAAGGCGACGAAGCCGTTTCGTTCCATGCCGGCGAGCAGCACCCGGTCTAACTGTGCACGCACCGCGTCCACTTCCGACAGGTCACGAAAGATGAGCGGGAGGTTGTAGAGCTGGACGTCCGAATAGATGCGGTTGAAAACCGTGGTGGTCACCACGCCGCCGTGCAACTGGCCAGCGCGAATCTTGCGCAGCACGGCCCAGTCGTCGCCCATCGCGCCGCCGGGATAGAACCGAAACGCCACCCGCCCTTCCGTGGCTGCATCCACTTCCTCCGCCGCCGCGCGCAGGATGTTCATCCACGTGGAGCCGGCCGGCGAAAGGGTGGCGATCTTGAAGGTGGTTGCACCCGTCGGGAAGGCGAGCAAGAGACAGGTAAACGCGACGCCGAAGATCGACCTGCGGGAGGTTCGAGACCCGGTGCGGGATTTCCCCACGAGCGGTGGCTCCATTGCCGGCGAACTCACGGTTCGCATCCTAGAAAAAGTGCTCATCCGCCGAATCGAGCAACGCCCGTGCCTGCTCCTGGGCGACGCGGTTCGACAGGGTTAGCCCCGGGGCGCGGGGGTTGGCCGCCAACACGTCGCGCAGGGTTTGGTCATGCAGTTCGCGGTCGAACACCAGGCGAGCGTACTGGGATGCAAACATCACGCGCGCCATGAGGTGGCGGCCTTCGGAAACCGCGATGGCGCGTTCAAAATGCTCGCGCCCGACTTCGGGACGGCCACCCAATGCCGGCGGCGCAAGCGTCTCGAAGACGCCGAGATACATGTGCGGGCCGCCGTGTTCCCAGCTTCCGTCAAGCTCGGCGACGCGCGCCATGAGCGCTTTCACCCGCCCCAGCTCCGCCACCGCGTTCCAGTCCTCGCTGTGTGCCTGAATCCAGCCGGCCCAGGAAGTTGCGAAAGTGTAGGCCACCGGCACATGCTCCTCGCGCAACGTCGGCAGTCGCTCCTCGAAATCGGCGAAGGGCATCGTGCGCGCAGTGCAGGTCCACGGCACCTCGGCACACGCGGCGCGGCTAGCCAGCCGCAGCGCCTTGTCCGCGAAAGTGCGCGCCTGTTCGGGGTCGTCGGCGAAGGCCGCACCGTAGGCGGCATTGAGGTTGGCGGCGGCCTGCAGCAGCGCCGGACTGTCGGCGTTCGAGCGCAGGAGCGCATCGAGCATGATGAGATAGGCCGGCGCTCCGTTGCGCACCACCTCGAGATCGTCGTTGTCGAGCATCGCGGCGGTAAGGTCGCTCGCGAGCGATTCCGTCATTCCCGTGACGACATTGGTGCAGCCGGCGAGCGCAAGGCCGCAGCAGCCAGCCAAAGCAAGCCGAAGGATGGCGACGGATGCGCGGCTCACGACTCCCCCTCTTCCCCCTGGGCTGTGCCCACAACCGCCGTCACGGCGCCGAGCAGTTCTTCGAACGGCGGCCGGTCGCGATAGCCCGGCAGCGCGCGCTTGAGACGGATGATCCCCCCGGCATCAATGAGGAAGATGCCGGGATGGGCAACGCCATAGGCGCCATGGCCTTCGCCATATTCCTCGTTGCGGATGCCAAGAGCGTTGACGTGTGCCGCCCCTTGATCCGACAGTACGGGATAGCCGACGCTGTGCTTTTCCTGAAAGGCGGCGAGCTTGTCCACGCCGTCATAGGTCATCGCCGCAACTTGCACACCCACCGCCTCGAAGCGTTCCTGCCACTCAGTCAACTCGACCAGTTGACGAATGCAGAAGGGTCACCAATCGGCGCTGCGGTTGACGAAGAGGAGAAGCCCCTTCGCGCCGACGAGGTCGGCCAAGGCACGCGGAGCGCCGGTGTGGTCCGGGGCATCGATGGCCGGCATCGCGCTGCCCACTGCCGGTCCCCAGTCGTCCTGATAGTCGGCCGCCACGCCCGCGCCAGCAAGCAACATGAGCGCGAGCGAGGCAAACCTCGCGACGTGCGTCGATCGAAGGAGCAGTTTCACATTCACCTCCGCTGAACAAGGCCGAAGTTTCGCCAACGTCTTGGCGCGCCGGCGTCCATCTGCACTGTACTGCATTTTCTTGGCTCATCCGTTGCGGAGGCTTGATTCCAGCGTGATTGCTCATAGCCTTCGTCGTGAGCGGATGCGCGCACGCGCGCCCTACAGGGCGCGCAGGGAAGGCAGGATGCCTTCCCTCGGAAGGCCCGCCTTGTCACGCACTAGCGCCTGAGGATGGCCAAACGAGAAGGGCGACGCATGCGTCGCCCTGTCCGGCAGCCGGGTGCATCGCCACCAAGTCCGACAAACTGCTAGCGCAGGCGGAATGCCTGGTGGACATAGGCCCGCACCTTCGCCACCGACTCCTCGACGCTAAGCCGGTCCGTATCCACCACGAGCTCCGGTGCACGCGGCGCTTCGTACGGGTCGTCAATACCCGTGAAATTGGCAATCTCGCCAGCGCGAGCCCGTTCGTAGAGACGTTTCGGGTCGCGCCGCTCGCAGGTCTCGAGGGTGGCGCGAACGTAGATTTCGTGGAAATCGTCGCCGGCAGCAGCCCGCGCTTGGGCGCGGTGTGCGCGATAGGGCGAAATGAAGGCCGATATGCAGATGGTGCCCGACGCCGCGAACAGCGCCGCCACCTCTCCCACCCGGCGGATGTTCTCGCTCCGGTGCGCCGGCGAGAAGCCGAGGTCTGCGTTGATTCCCCGACGCATGTTGTCGCCATCGAGGACGAAGGTGTGGTAGCCGTCGGCAAACAGCGCCTCGTCCAGCGAGAACGCCAGCGTGGACTTGCCAGCCCCGGAAAGACCGGTGAACCAGAGCACGCCGCCGCGATGGCCGTTGCGCGCCTCGCGCTCGGCAGTGGGCACGCGATGCTCCACGGTGAATAGGTTCTGCGGGGATGTCGCCCCGATGTCGGTTCCGTCACTCATGCATTCGCGTCGCTCTGGCCGGTCATATGGTTGTGTGGCGCAACGTTAGCTGCGCCGGGCGTTCGCGTCACGCGCACGAAGCCTACGTGCCGCTGCGGTTGGTGTGTGGGAAAGGCGCTGCGGGCACGTCCTCGCCAAGAAAGGCGCACAGCTCCGGCCAGCCGTCGCCGCGTTCGAAGTCGAGCACGAGCAGGTCCGGGCGGCCCTCGAAATGCGCGGTCACTTCCGCGTTGTGGGACTCATAGCGTTTTGTGTACACAGACTCGAACCCGACCGGCGAGCCATGGCCGTAGATCCACTCGCGCATCGGCGTCTCGTCGGTGCCGAAGTAGCGCACTGCGCTCGCGAGCCAAGCGTCGGTGGACCTCGTCGTCAGGATGAAGCGGCTGCCGGGAAAGGCAGCATCGAGCTCCTTGTAGAGTACGGTTGTGGGGTTGTCGTTCAGCGCGTCGAACTCGCCGGCCAGCCCAAGGACAAGTGCTAGCGCATTGTTGGCTATGTTGGGGTCGCGAGCGCCGTTCGGGCCGGTGACGCGATAGCCGAGGAACTCGAGCGCGGCCGCAAGGGACTTGGTACCGGTTCTGTGAAAGCCGACGCAGAACACCTTCGGCCGTTGCCGTCGGCGGCGCGGGCGTGGCTTGCGGAGCAACGGCTGCATCGCGCTCCAGCCAGCGGCGCTTCGCTGCTCGATCAGGGTCCGCTCTTCATCCGTGACCCGAACGGGCCCGGCCCACGACGGAGCGCAACGGTGCAGCCATTCGACACATTGCAACGCTCGCATTCGGCCCAATCCACCGAAGTGGCGGTTGACGAACCGCGCAAGCGCAATGCCGAGCTTGCCAAGCGACACATTGTGTCGTCTCGACGCCACGGCCAGGGGCGCGATCTCGTATTCGTCCAAGAACGCCTGCACCGTGTCGCCCGCAAACGGCATTGCGCGCACGCGGCCCTTGCCGAAAAGCGATTCCATCTCCTGAACGATGCCCAGATAGTCCAGATGGCGACGAAACCAGTCGTCTTTCATCGCCTCGGCCAGGGCAATGTCGCGGCCTTGCACGTTGGCCGACGGCCCCTCGGTGCGCGGGTTCAGCAGGTACTGGGCCCAAAGAGCCACGGCAAAGGCAACGGGCTCACGCAGCCACAGGCAAAGCTCGAAGTCGAACAGTGCCGCGAGCCGCCGGAGGGCAGCCTTCGCTTCGGGCGGGTAGTCCCACCAATGGTTGAAGATACCTTCGGTAGTGAGAACGACGGTGTGGGTGCCGTCCGGCATGTCGAGCAGCGCCGTCTCGATGTAGGCCACGAAGCCGGCGATATCGCCCTTGCGCAGCCTAGCGCTCAAGGGCTGGTGCTTGGGCTCGGGCGAAAACGAGGGCGGTGGGAACCAGATGCCGTGCGCAGCAAGCACCGCCCGATTCTCGGCAAGATGCCACTGCAGCGACGAGGTACCGGTCTTCGGTGCACCACCATGCAGCACGAGGCGCCGACGGCAGCCGATAGCCACCTCCCGCTGCACGAAATCCCGCGAGAAAAGGTCAGGTTCCAGCAGCGGCACAGCACCGACCGCTACCAATGCCCGGTCGCGCCGGAAACGCTCGAAAAACACCATCGGCCGCCGGGCGATGAGGGCATTGACCCTGGCCACTCCCTCATCGAGCACGGAAGTCTCCGAATACGTCGGCTGGACGAGACCCGCATCGTCAAGCCCCCACGAGTGATAGTGCAGCACTCGCACCGGCTCGGCCGGATCAAGGCTCGGCGCGCGGTCGTGCCCGCCGGGGAAGTTCCAGTGCGTTGGCAGGTGGCGCCAGGGCATCTCGTCCTCCGCCAAGGTCAGCGCGAACGAGACCTGATCGATATGCTTGCGGGCTGCCGGCAATACCGCCGGGTCCGCATGCATCCACGCTGCCCAGTGCCGCCACCGCTCGCGCACAACCGCCACCTGGCGGTGCGGGATGTAGAGGACGCCACCGTTGAGGTTGGTTGCGACCGTCTCGCCGCGGGCACGCCAGTCGCACGGAATCACCTCCGGCAGCGTGACTCCCGCCTTGGCGAACACGTGCTCGATGTCGGCGAGACGCGGATTCGGCCCATCCACGACCTTGCCGCACACCGCCTCGGTGTCTGGAATGTCGAGCGGCGCTAGCACAGCGATGTCGAGATCAAGCAGGAGCACGCCTTCGGCGTCGGCATCGAAGCCTTCCGGCACCAGGAAGTGGTCGAGCTGCGCGATCTTGTTGCAATAAGTGCGGTCGAGATAGGGCTCGATGACCACCACGACATGGCCACGCTGCCGAAACTCTTCCAGCACGACAGGCGCAACCCGATCGGTACATTGCACGACCATTCGATGGCGCGGGATACCTGCCATCTCCTCCAGCGTCGTGAGCAGCAACTCCGCTTGATACGGATGCGAGTCGAGCCAGTCCACCACCATGGACACCATGAGCCCAGAGGAACTCGCTCGGTCAGTGTTGGATTCCCTCGTCATTTCGTTCGACAGGACCTCCGTCAGTTCCGTAGCGCAGGCGCGCCCGTCTTGTCAGTTTCGCTCAGGCGTGGTGGAGGCTGCCCAGGCACCACTTGCCGCTCGGATGGTGCTCATGGCGCAGGGTCACGGAGCAACCGACGGTGGATCGGGCAACCGAGGCCGTACCGAGCCATCTATGCTAAACCGGCCCGCCTCGCCTATGGTCGCTTACCCGCCCCCCCACGCGCATCCCTAGAGCGTGGGACGATGCTCGTGTATCGGGCGGCTGCGAAGATTGGCGACGCATTCCACTGCTATGTGCCATTTGCATATAGCTACGCAAGGTGGACGTCGTGACAAGGACTGCGAGGGTGTTTTGGTCTGGTCGGTCGCAAGCGGTTCGGTTGCCCAAGGACTTCCGGGTGCCCGGCGATACCGTTCGAATTCGCAGGCATCGAACTGCTCGACAGGCTCCTGTTCGAGACGGTCCCGTTCGGAAAGGAGGATGCTCGCGCGTCCGGCGCAATCAGAGCGGAGTTGGAAGACGTTGGCCGCCGGATTGGGCCCTATGACCTCATGATCGCGGGCCAAGGCCGAGCACGCAATCTCACAGTAGTCACGGCCAACACACGAAAGTTCGAGCGTGTAACCGGCCTCTCGATTGAGGACTGGTCGCAACCGGCCTAAACGCCGAGTTCGCCCGCCCGACCTCGCATCTATGCAAGTGAAGGCGCAGATACGATACGATTCCGCGCTTGCGTTCAGCACCGTAAGTTTTCTTCGATGCCAACATTCCATGCCCGGGGCGGGGACATCTACTTTGAGCAGCGTGGTGCACGCGCGGACCCTCGCGTGCTCCTCATTCATGGGCTCGGCTGCCAGCTCGTGCAATGGCCCGACTCGCTCGTCAATGGCGTCGCCAACGCCGGGTTTTGCGTGGTGATGCTCGACAATCGCGACGCGGGGCTGTCGCATGAGTCGCCCGCGGAACCTCCGGCAATCGACGCTATCGTCGCTGCCGCCAACGGAGACTCGGCCCTCGCGCCCGCATACGCGCTCGCGGACATGGCGCAAGATGCGGTGGATTTGCTGGACCATTTGGGCCAGGCAGGCGCCCACGTCGTGGGTCTGTCGATGGGCGGCATGATCGCCCAGCACCTGGCCATATCCCATGCGGAGCGAGTGTTCAGCCTCACATCGATCATGTCGAGCACGGGCAATCCCGACCTGCCGCGGCGCGACGAGGCATTGATGGCGTTCCTGCAGCCGCTGGGCGCTGGCGACACCGACGCTGCCATCGAAGCCCAGACCCGGGCCTTTCAAGCCATCGGCAGCGAGCACTACGACTCCGCTGAAGTGGGGTTTGCCCGCTTTTCGCGTCGCGCGGTGGAACGGTCGTTCCGGCCGGCAGGGCTGATGCGGCAACTCGGCGCAATCGTCGCCGACGGCGATCGCAGGGAACGCTTGGCGGCGGTTCGCGCACCCACGCTGGTGATCCACGGCGTGGACGACCCGCTGGTGCCTGTGGAGGCCGGCCGCGACACGGCAGCGGCCATTGACGGTGCCCGCATCGTCGAAATCGAACGCATGGGGCACGACCTGCCGGAACCCGAAGTGCCGCGGGTGGTGGAAGCCATCGTCGAGCACGCCCGGAGCGTCGAGCTCTTGCGCTAGCGGGCATTAGCGAGCCCTCGTCGAACAAAGCCGGCAACCGCCGAAGCAACAGCGCCTGCCACGCGAGGGCCTCACTGGACGGAGGGCCTCCCGCCCTCCAAGCGTGCCGAAGGCGCGCACGCAGCGGAGCCGACCAAGGCCACCGCGACCCGCGTCCCAGACAACGCCAACAAAGCGCCAGCCCCGAACAACGCCACCAACAAAGCAGCTTCTCTACGCCAGCGCCCGTCACGCCCTAACGTGCCCGCGGCACGATGGAGGGCGAGCGCCACCCTCCTTAGGGACCGTGGCAAACCCGACAGCCGCTAGCGCGCCCTGACGGGCGCGTTGGCAGTTCGCTACGGGAACTGCGGTGCTTCGACGAATCCCCCGTGCGGAAATCCAAAGACGGGCGGGGACAAGCCCCGCCCCTACGAAGCCGTCTACGCTGTGGTTTCCGCGCGGATCAGGTCCATGGCTCGGCCCAGCGTCTCGAGTCTTTCCTCGACGGTGCGTCCGGCTGGACTCACACGCAAGGTGTTGACGCCCGCGTCGCGATAGGTGCGGATGCGTTCGCGCACTCGCGCCTCGTCGCCGATGAGGTTGGATTCTTCCACCATGGCGTCGGGAATCACGGCCACCGCGTCGTCGCGGCGCCCCGCTACCCACAGCGACTGCGACTCCCTTGCCACATCCTCCCAGCCGCCGCGCTTGAAGGCGTCGTTGTAGAAGTTGGTGCGCGCCGAACCCATCGCGCCCAAGGTGAAGGCCATGCCCCGCTTGAGAGGTGCCGCGAGTTCCGCCACGTCGCCAAAGGCCACGCTGCCGCCGGCCTGGATGTCCACGTCCGCGAGGCTGCGACCCGCTGCCCGTGCACCGGCCGAGATGTACTCGAGATGCGCGCCGGCGTGGTCCGGCGTGAAGGATGTGCCGAGCCAGCCGTCCGCGGCTTCGCCGGTGTATTCGAGCGCCTTGGGCCCCAGCGTCGCGAGATAGATGGGGATGTCAGCGTTGCCGGGCTGCGCCAGCCGCAGCGCCTTGCCCTCGCCGCCTGGGAGCGGAAGCTGGTGGAAGCGCCCTTCGTAGGAGATTTTCTCGCCGGCAAAGGCGAGGCGCACGATGTCCACGGTTTCCCGCATTCGCGTCAGCGGGGCTCGGAAGGGACGTCCCTGCAAGCCTTCCACCACTTGCGGGCCGCTGACGCCGAGGCCGAGGATGAAGCGGTCGCCGGAGATGGCGGCCATGGTGAGCGCCGTCATGGCGGTCATGCTGGGCGTGCGGGCACTGATTTGCATGATGCCGGTGCCGAGGCGGATGCGGCTTGTCTTTGCGGCGAGATAGGCGAGGGGCGCGACCGCGTCGTGCCCCCATGCCTCTGCCGTCCACACCGCGTCGACGCCAAGCTTCTCCGCTTCCACAACGAAGCGCACATCCTGCTCGAAGTCCCGGCGCGATCCGGATGCCGCCCCGCCAATGCCGATGCTGACCTTCATTCCCGTTCCCTCTCCCATCGCCAATGTGCAGCGAGAGCGTAACGCATCACACGTCACCCACCGGAACGCGCCTATCGGCGCTTTGGAGGGCAAGATGCCCTCCCTCCAGAAATGACGGTTGCGAAGGAAGCAACGGCCAAGCGTGACCGCACCGGTACACAATAGGGTTCCCTACTCGGAGCAACTGGCCACCGCCATGAAGATCACGGATCTCAAGACCTTCTGCTTTCTCGACGATGGTGGACGCAAGTACTTCATCGTCAAGGTGGAAACCGACGCCGGCATCCACGGCCTCGGCGAAGTTGGCATCACCCACTGGGGCGGTGCCGTGGACCAGGCCGTTCGGCACCTCGGCGACGTAGTGATCGGCGAAGACCCAATGGCGACGGAACGTCTCTGGCAGCGCATGTTCCGAGGTGCGTTCTTTCCCGCCGACAAGGTCTATGGCTGCGCCATCAGCGCCATCGACATTGCCCTGTGGGACATCAAGGGCAAGGCGCTGGGCCAGCCCGTGTATCGCCTCCTCGGCGGCCCTGTTCGCGACCGCGTGCTGTGCTATCCGCACGTACAGGGCAACGGCACGGAGGCGCTGCTCGCGCATTGCCGTCGGGCGGTGGACGATGGCTGGAAGTTCCTGCGCTGGCACCTGCCAACCGCCGTGGAAGGCGGCTTCGATGCAGACCCAGCCTTGCTTGACCCCGGCCAGTCCATCGAACTCGCCGTGGAGCAGATGGCCGCGGTGCGCGAGGAAGTCGGTGACCGCATTGGCCTGTGCCTCGACGTCCACACCCGGCTC
>JAPPDJ010000012.1 GCA_028824555.1 Gammaproteobacteria bacterium
ATGTGAACGGGCCATTATGCGGGGTTTTCAGTCCCGTCTCGCGGGGAGAGGGCTCCCCTCTCCTGCACGTACCGAAGGTGCGTTACGGGTAGAGTGGGCGTGAGAGTGGGGAGGTTCGCTATGGCAGACGATGTGGTTGACGTGCTCATCATCGGTGCGGGTGCGTCTGGGGCGGCGGTGGCGTGGAGCCTTGCCGAGACGCGGATGCGGATCGTGTGCCTGGAGCAGGGCGGGTGGATGAACCCGGCCGAGTATCCAAGCACGCGGCGCGATTGGGAGACGGCGCGGGCGCAGGACTTCGCGCCGAGTCCCAACGTTCGGCAACTGCCGTCGGACTACCCAGTCAACGACACCGACTCGCCCATTGCCGTGCTCAACTACAACGCCGTGGGCGGCAGCACCATCCTCTACTCGGCGCACTTTCCGCGCTTTCATCCCTCCGATTTCCGCGTCCGTTCCCTCGACGGTGTGGCCGACGACTGGCCCATCGACTACTGGACACTCGAACCCTTCTTCGCCCAGAACGACAGCAACATCGGCGTCTCCGGCCTTGCTGGCGACCCGGCAATCCCAGCGCATGAACCGCCGCTGCCGCCGGTTCCCTTGGGGCGAATGGGCGAGGCCATGGGGCGCGGCTTCAACAATCTCGGCTGGCATTGGTGGCCTTCGGACAGTGCCATCGTCACGCGCCCCTACGAGGGGCGCGACAAGTGCCTGAACCTCGGCCCATGCAACGCTGGCTGCGCGCAGGGTGCCAAGAGCAGTGCGGATGTGTCCTACTGGCCGATCGCGCAGCGAGCTGGCGTGGAACTGCGCACGCATTGCCGCGTGCGCGAAATCACGGTTGATGAGCACGACATGGCCACCGGCGTCATCTACTACGACGCCGACGGCGTGGAACAGCATCAGCGTGCGGAAGTCGTGATCGTCGCCTGCAACGGCGTCGGGACACCGAGACTGCTGCTCAACTCCACCTCTACACGCTTCCCGAACGGCCTCGCCAATCGCTCGGGCCTCGTTGGCCGCAACCTCATGCTGCACCCGTGGGGCATGGTGGCGGGGGTCTTCGACGAGCCGCTCGCCTCGCATTACGGCCCGCAGGGCACCTGCATGTTGAGCCAGGAGTTCTACGAAACGGATGCCGAGCGCGGCTTCGTGCGCGGCTACGACATGCAGATCACGCGAGGCGGTTCCGCCGTGCAGACCGCCATGGGAGGGATCGCGGGCGGCAGCATCCCGTGGGGAGAGGGCCACCACGAGGCATTTCGGCGGCACTACGACCGCACGGTGCATCTCGGCATCTGCTGCGAAGACTTGCCGGAGGAACACAACCGCGTGACACTCGATGACGAAATCACCGACTCCGACGGCATCCCCGCGCCGAGGGTGAGCTACACCTTGAGCGAGAACAGTCGCCGAATGCTCGATCACGGCCTCGCCCACGGTGCGGAAGCGATGCGCGCGGCCGGGGCGGTGGAAGTGCATCCGGCGGCATCTCCCATACGCATGGCCGGCTGGCACCTCCTTGGCACCGCCCGCATGGGCAAGGACCCGGAGCGCTCGGTGGTGAACGAGTGGGGCCGCAGCCACGACGTGCGCAACCTCTTTCTCGTCGATGGCAGCGTCTTCGTCACCTCAGGCGGCGTCAACCCCACCACCACCATCCAAGCCGTCGCGCTCTACATCGCGGATTCGATGAAGCGGAACCTTGCGAACCTGTTTGACTAGCAGTTCGCTTGCGCGAACTGCTGCGCTTCGACAAATTCCTCGTGTCGAACCCGAGACGGGCGGGGACAAGCCCCGCCCCTACGGGTCTCTTGCCGAGTCCATCGGTGCGTCAAGCGACTCAGAACGTCAGAGAGCCGTCGCCGGTCAGCGTCGCTCGCCGGCCACAGAACTCCTCGGCGACCATCGCCGCCAGCGTGTCGGCATCTTCGGTGTTGCCCCAGGTGCGTTCGCCGCCGCTCGTGAGGCAGGCGGCGATCCCCTTGGTGGGGCCGTTGGCGCCGTACATCACTGTATAGCCCTCGACTTCCACGTCGCCCTCGTGGTCGGTTGCCACCTCCCGGGTAGGGGTGGCGTCCACTTGCGCTTGCGGCTCGTCGTGCAGGAAGGTGCCGTGGCTAGACGGTTCGGTGGAATAGACGCCGAAGGCGTGCTTGGTGAGGAAGCCGCCGTTGCTGGTGACGAGGCCCTTCTCGCCCGGGTTCTCCCGCAGCACTTCGGCCATGCGGGCGATGGCGTGCATGACGTAGTTGTTGAGGGGGCCGCCGCCGAAAGTGAGGCCACCGGTGACGGTTAAGGGACGCGCTTCACTCAAGCCCAGTTCCGCCGCCGACACCTGCACGGCGGAGGGGAAGCAGCTGTAGATGTCCACATGATCGATGGCATCGACAGCGAGCCCCGCGAGTTCCAGACAGCGAGCGCCGGCGATGCGGATGCCGGGCGACGTGTGCAGGTTGTCGCGATTCGACACGGCGTAGGTGTCGTGCGCTTCGGTGGCGGCCCAAGGGTGAATCCAGCGCTCGGCAGGAACGCCGAGCTTCCGCGCGAGCCCTGCGGAGCACAGGATGAGTGCCGCGGCCTGGTCAACATTGCTGTTGGAATTCATAAACTTGGGATAGGGGAAGGACACGGGCCGATTGATTGCACTCGGCGTGCGAATCTCCTCGGCCGTCTTCTCCTCCCGAATCCACGCATGGGGATTGCCGGCCGCCACGCGGCTGAAGCCGGCCCATAGCTCGGAAACCCGCTCAATGTGTCCTTCGAGCGACTCGCCGCGAGCGTGGCGCAGCGCGTTCTCGAAGATCGGGTACATCTCGATGGGCTGGGCAATGCCCCTTTGCGCCTCGATGCGGTGGCGCATCTTCAGCTCCACGCCGAAGCGCTCGTCCGGTTCGCCGGGCGCGTCCTGCCAGTCGAGTTCAACCCCCGCCCGTCTCGCCCGCGCTTGCGTCTGGCCACACTCCGCGCCGGTGAGGATCACGGCTTCGTGCGTTCCCGCCGCAATCTCGAGCGCACTCTGGCTCAGCACGGATTGCACCGAGTTGCCGCCCCAGGTCGTGACGCCCGTCTTCGCCCCCGGGTTGCCGATGGCGTCCGCTACCACGGCAGCCGGGTTCGAGTACGGCCACATCCCGCGCACCACGCGCACGGCACCGGCGCGCTTCAGAAGCTCTGGTGCATGAGCGTCTTCGGCCGCGGCATGAACCGCCTCGACCATCAGCTTCAGCGGCTCCTTGGCGGCAAGCGGGTCGCTGGCGCGCTGTTCGAGCTGGGCAACTCCCACCAGAACGGGGCTCGGATCGGCGTCATTCAAGGGTTGGCTCCTTGCGAGGGGCGATTGGCGCAAGGCACGGCATCATACGGCACAATGTCGCGCTCGGTCGCGACGCCGGCGCGCCCGCAAGGGCGCGCAAGTACATACAAGGGAGGAGTTCGCCCCAATGCTTAAGCACTTTTTGGTGCCGGAAGAGGATCAGGTACGGGTTTCGGAACAGGCGGCGCGGGCCGGCACCCAAGCGGTGTTCGAGGCGATGGGAGTTCCCGAGGCCGATGCCGCGCTTTGCACGGACGTGCTGATTACCAGCGACCTTAGGGGCTGCGAGAGCCACGGCATCTCCAACACCTTGCGCCAGTACGTGGCCGGCTACCGAGCCGAGCGCATGAATCCGGTGCCGAATGTGAAGACGGTGCGCGAGTCTGCCGTCAGCGCCGCCCTGGATGCCGATACCGCCATCGGCCTGCAGGTAGGACCGAAGGCGATGGAGATCGCCATGGATAAGGCCGAGGAGTTCGGCATGGGCGCGGTCGGCGTTCAGAACTGCGGCCATGTGGGAATGCTCGCCTACTACCCCCTCATGGCCATCGAGCGGGACATGATTGGCGTGTGCATGGTGTCGGCCGGAGGACACCTCATGGTGCCGACGTTTGGTTCCGAGACGGTGTTCGGCACCCACCCCATCGCCTGGGCCGCACCGGCGGACGAGATGCCTCCGTTCGTGTTCGACGTGGCGACCACGCAGGTGGCCGCCAACAAGATCATGCTCACGCGCCGCATCGGCTCTAAGCTCGAGCCTGGCTGGATCACGGACCTCGAAGGCAACCCCATCATGGATCGGGTGGATGCCCCGGACTACGGCAAGTTCTTCATGCCCCCCTTCGGCGGCACGCGGGAGAACGGCAGCCACAAGGGCATGGGCTTTGCAGCCGTGGCCGACATCATGTCGGGAATCCTCTCCGGCAACGGCCCCGGATTCATGGCCGGCGGCGGCAAGCTGTCGCAGTTCGTCATGGCCTTTCGCATCGATGCCTTCACGGACCTTGCGAAGTTCAAGGAAGACATGGATGCGCTGCTGCGTCGCATCGCCGACATGAAGCCGGCCAGCGGTCACGAGCGCGTGTACTACGCTGGCCTGATCGAACACGAGGAAGCGGCCAGCCGTCGGGAACTGGGCATCCCGTACCACCGCGAGGTGGTGGAGTGGTTCAACGGCGCCAGCGCAGAGTTGAACCTGAACCTACGGTGGCCTTGAAGGGGGGCTTTTAAAGGAGCACCCGACGGCCGAACGGTACCTGGGCAACGGTAGATGCTAGGCCAAGAACCTCGTCGTTCGCTGCCAGGCGGGCAGCTTCCATCCGGCGATGCACCCGGCGACGAAGCCGGCGATGTGCGCCTCGAACGAGATGTCCATCGCGCTTGGCAAGAGTCCCTGCAGCAATCCTCCGTACAGGGCTCCGGCGAGGATGGCCAGCAAGAACGACGACAGCCGGCGCTCGGAGACGCCCCTTGCGAGCACGAAGCCGAGATAGCCGAACACGAGACCGCTCGCTCCCACATGCATTCCGCTGCGTCCAAAACACCAAAGTAACAGCCCGCCAATCAGGCTGATGGCGACGGTGGCCAGCGCAAGTTGCACGCCACTTCGCAGGGCGATGATGACGGCGAGACCCGCGAGGGGAAGGGTGTTCACCGCCAAATGCGCAAGCGAAGCGTGAACGAAGGCCATGCTGGCGACGCCCACAAGACCGTCCACCGACCTCGGCACGAGTGCCAGCAAGCCCACCACGTACGGATCGATCAGGCCCCACAGCGAGACCAGCCAGATGGAGAGCAGGAAGGCGCCAAGGCCCGTCCACGTCGAAGCGCCGCCACCACGCCTCGGCAGGTTGGCGCCCTTCGGTTCCAACCCGAGGACGGAGGAGCTCTGCGTCGAGGCAGTACGCCTCAAACGAAATGCAGCCAATGGTCGAACGCCGGGTCTTCGCCAGACACGATGGCGCGGTAGCGTCCCGCCAGCCGCGTAGTTGTCGGCCCAGGCGTACCGTCGCCTACCGGCGCATTGTCGATGCGAACCACCGGCCAAACACCCACGGACGTGCCGGTGAGGAACACCTCCTCGGCCGACTTCAGCGCAGCCTCCGTCAAGGGGGTTTCCCGGCATGTGAGCCCCTCGGCATCGGCAATGCCCATCACCGAGGAACGGGTGATGCCGAGCAGCACGCGGTCGCCTTCCGGCGTCAGAAGCTCTCCAGCTTCGTCCACCACGAACAGGTTCATCGTCGGCGCTTCCGCTACATGCCCGTGCTCGTCGAGCAGGATCACGTCGTCATAGCCTTCGCGTCGCGCCTTCCACTTCGCCGTCATCGGCGCGGTGTAGCTGGCCGCAACCTTGGCGTGGGGCGGGATGACGTCCTCTCGGCGACCGGATTTGTCGCGTTCGACCTTCAGCGACAGCGTCTGACGGCGGCGCATTTCGCCTGGGTTCTTGGCGATGATGTCGGCGGCGCTGTCGTAGGCGGCGATGAACACCGCGACGCGTGGGTCTTGGGGCACCAGCTCCACCTCCACAGACGGGATTAGCGCGCTGATCTTGATGGACGTCGCACCGGGGTTTCGCCGCACGGCATCGGCACAGGCCTCGATCAGCTCATCGGCGCCCCATGCGAGCGGCAGGCCAACGATCCGGCAGGTCGTCAGCAGGCGTTCCACATGGTCCCGCAGCCGGAACACCGCCACACCCCGGGTCGTCTCGCGAACGCTCACGTAGTCGAACGCGAGCGAGCCCCGTTGCAGGCTCTGCGAAAGCACGTGCACGGTCGCCTCGTCCCAGGCGATGAACTCGCCGTCGCGCCAGATCAATCGCTCGCTCATGTCATCCCCAGAGGCCGGTGTCGGGCATCGACACCACGCCGTCATTGTAGTGAAGGCCGCCGGGACGGTCCTTTGCCAGCAGCAGGGGGCCGTCCAAGTCCACGAAACGGGCGTGGCGTGCCAGCATCAGTGCCGGCGCCATTGCCAGGGAGGTAGCGACCATGCAGCCGAGCATGATCTCGAAGCCGAGACGCCTCGCTTCTTGGACCACTGCGATGGCTCGGGTGAGGCCGCCGGTCTTGTCGAGTTTGATGTTGACGACCTGGTAGCGCCCGACGAGGCTCGTGAGTTCGGTGCCGTCGCGAACGCTCTCGTCGGCACCGAGGGGAACCGGGGCGCTATGGGCTGCGAGGATTGCATCGGCGCCGGCCGGCAGCGGCTGTTCGATGAGCTCCACGCCAAGATCGGCGGCAACCGGGGCGACGCTCGCCAGCGTTTCAGCATCCCAGCCTTCGTTGACATCGACGATGAGGCGACAGTCGGGTGCTGCCCGGCGCACGGCGCGCAGGCGTTCGGCATCGCGACCGTCCGCGTCGCCGAGCTTCGCCTTCAGCAACGGCATGTGGGCGTGGCGTTCGGCTTCTTGCGCCATACCGGCGGGCGAGGCGAGGCTTAAGGTAAAGGCCGTGACGACGCTGGCGGGGGGAGGGATGTCCAAGAGTTCCCAAACGCGCCTGCCTTGGCGTCTCGCATCGAGGTCCCACAGGGCGCAGTCGATGGCGTTGCGGGCGGCCCCGGCCGGCAGCGCGCGCACGAGGTCGTCGCGGTGGTCCGGAATCCGTGCCGACTGGATCTCGTCTGCCACCTGCTCCACGGACTCACCGTAACGGCCGTACGGAACGCACTCTCCGCGACCCTGCGCGTCGCCATCGAGGAGCGTTGCGACCACGACGTCAGCAGTCGTCTTCGATCCGCGAGCAATGGTGAACTCGCCGGCGATGGGCCAGCGCTCAATGGTGGCCGTTGCCCGCAGCGTCACGGAGTCAAGAGCTCGTCCACAAGCGCCGCCACACCGGTTCGCATCGGGTCGCAAACTGGCAAGTGGAGTCGCGCAGCGTGCTCGGCCAGGGTTCGCTCCGCTTCGTCGTGGGCCAGACGCGAAGTGTCGATGGCAAGCCCCACGCAGCGGATGTCTGGATTGGTGAGCCGGCCGTGTCGGATCGTGGCCTCGATCACGTCGTCCACAGCGGCGATGGGCGTCGCGACGTTGCGCATGGTGCGCCGGGTCGGCTCGTGGCAGACGACGAACGCATCCGGCTGTGCACCGTGCAGCAAGGCCAGAGACACGCCGGCGAACGATGGATGAAACAGCGAGCCCTGTCCCTCGACCACATCCCAGTGTTCCGGGGCGTTGTCGGGCGTGAGCGTTTCCACCGCGCCGGAGACGAAGTCCGATACCACCGCATCGATGGCGATGCCCGAACCGGCGATGAGAATGCCGGTCTGACCGGTGGCACGGAAGTCCGCCGCAACCTGCCGCCGGTGCAGTTCGCGCTCGATTGCCAGCGCCGTGTACTTCTTGCCGATGGAACAGTCCGTGCCCACCGTCAGCAGGCGCCGGCCGCTCCGACGCTTGCCGCTGCCCGTGGGGTATGTGCGTGCCGAGTGCCTAACGTCGTGCAGCCTCCGGCCGGTCCGCGCAGCGGCTCTCGCCACGGCGTCGACGGATTCGAGCCGGGCGTGCAGGCCGCTCGCCACATCCATGCCGGCCTCGATTGCCGCCACGATGGATGCAACCCAAGCTTCCGGCAGCGTGCCGCCCGGATTGACCGCCCCAATCACGAGGGTCTTGGCACCGAGCCGACACGCCTCGTCAAGGCCAAGCTCCGGCACCCCAAGATCGGCCCCGCACCCCGCCAAGCGCATCTGCCCAGCCACCCGCTCGCGTCGCCAATCCACAATCCCCTGGCCGGTCTTCGCCGCGAGCGCGTCGGGCACGTCGCCAAGGAAGATCAGAAACGGCGGGCGAATGTCGGGAAAGTCAGCCATTGCCTTTGGCCACGCCGCGTTGGCGTCCTAATCGGATGCGCCGTCGGCAATTTGGCCCCTTGCGTCAGTTCCGCTTCACGTCGCGGAAGGGGCCCGTGTCCATGCGGGGTTCCTTGGGCAGGCCCAGCACTCGTTCGGCGATGATGTTGCGTTGAATCTCGTCGGTGCCGCCAGCGATGGAGGTGGCTGGGACGGAGATGAGGATTTCGGCGATCAGGCCGTTCAGGTCGCCGTCTTCACCGGCGAGCATGGCGTTTGCGCCGGCGATCAACGTATGCACGTGGGAGGCTTGGCGGGCGATGTTGCTCGATGCGAGCTTGCCGAGGGAACCTTCCGGGCCTTGCGGGCGGCCTTGCTGCTGCGCCGCTCGTGCACGGCGGGCGGTCCATTCGGCACTCCTGGCCATCGTCAGGAGCTTCGCTATCTCCTGCCGCGTGGCGGGGTCGGTGTTGCGGCCCGTCGCCTGCGCCCGTTCGAGCACGAGATCGACCCGCCCGGCGCGCTGCGGATACCACTTGTAGGGCTCCAGCGCCACCGCGATCTCTTCGCGCTCCTGCTCGTAAATGCGTCCCGGCAAGTCGCGCTCTCGTTGCACGCCACGCAGGCCGTCCGCTCCGCGCCGCTCGTGCATCAATGTTGTGATCGCCACTTGCCAGCCGTTGCCGACGGCGGAAACGAGGTTCTCGGCCGGCACCACCGCGTCAGTGAAGAACACCTGATTGAACGACGCATGGCCGTTCATTTGCTTGAGCGGGCGCACGTCCACGCCCTCCTGGTGCATGTCGAGCACGAAATACGTGAGGCCCTGGTGCTTCGGCACGTCCCAGTCCGTGCGCGCGAGCAGAAGGCCGTAGTCGGCGTGATGGGCGCTGGTGGTCCACACCTTCTGGCCGTTGACGAGGAAGTGGTCGCCGTGGCGGTCGGCACGGGTCGTGGCGCCGGCGAGGTCGGAGCCGCTGCCCGGTTCGCTGAAAAGCTGGCACCAGGTGTCTTCGCCGGTGAGGATGCGGCGCAGGAACCTTGCCTTGTGGGCGTCGCTGCCGTGTTCGAGCAAGGTGGCCGCGGCCAACAGGCGGATTCCCGTCTTGGCGACGCCGACGGCACCCAATCGTGCGAACTCCTCCTCCACGACGGGCGCCAGGGCCTGCGGCAAATCGCGCCCATGCCACTGCTGGGGCCACACCGGCATGCCCCAGCCGGAGTCCGCCAGCAGGTTGCGCCAGGCGACGAGGTCTTCGTTCGGGTCCCAGTTGGCCTCCAGCCACTCCCGCACTTCGCGGCGAACGCTGTCCGCCGAAGGGTCCGTGGGTGCGGTCTCGCTCACGCTATACCTCCGAGCACCGCATCAGCCGCTCGCGGTGCCACGCCGGGGTGCCGAAGAGCACTTCGGCGCTCTTGGCGCGCTTGAACCAAAGGTGGGTGTCGTTGTCCCAGGTGAAGCCGATGCCGCCGTGAATCTGGATACAGTCTCGCGCCGCCCGCATGGCGGCATCGGCGGCGGCGGCCTTGGCGAGGCTGGCGAGGGCCGGCAGGTCGGCGTCGCTTACGGTTGCGGCCTCGGCGGCGTAGCGAGCGGCGGACTTCGCGAGTTCCACCTCCAGCAAGAGGTCGGCGCACTTGTGCTTGATGGCCTGAAACGAACCCACCGCGCGGCCGAACTGCATCCGCAGCTTGGCGTAGTCCACGGCCGACTCAAGCAAGGCTTCGGCGACCCCGGCGAGCTCGCAGGCGACGGCGACACAGGCGATGTCCAGCGTTCGACGCAGCGCCGGGGCGGCATCGCTGGAGATGCAGCGGGCTTCCACATTGGCGAAGTCGATGCCGGCGAGCTTGCGGGTGGGATCGAGTGCCGTAAGGCAGCGGCGCGTGATGCCGGGGGCGTCCGCCGCTACTACGTGCAGCGAGAGGCCCTCCTCGCCGGTGCTGCCCGACGCCCGCGCCGCGACGATGAGCAGGTCCGCAGCATGGCCATCGATGACGTGCGTCTTGCTGCCCCTGAGTCGACCTCCGTCGGCGATCAGTTCGACGCCGCCGGCGTCCCAGCGCCCGTTTGCTTCCGTCAGCGCGAGTGCCGCCAGTTGCTCGCCGGCGGCGATGCGGGAGACGATTTGCTCGGCTTCCTCCTGCGCACACGCCTCAGCGACCACGGTGGTCGCCAGCACGGAGGACAGATAGGGAGCGCACAACAGGGCACGCCCCATCTCCTCGAAGGCGATGCCGAGTTCGGTGACCGAGAACCCTTGTCCGCCACGATCCTCCGGCACATGCAAGGCGCCAAGGCCAAGCTCCTGGCACATTTGGCGCCAAACGCCTGGATCGTGGCCGCGCTCGTCGTCCATCAGCCGGCGCACTTCCGCGGGCGGCGAGCGATCGCGCAGAAACCGACGCACTGCGTCGCGAAACTGCTCTTGCTCCGGGGTGAAGGCGAAGTGCATCGTCGCCTACGCGGGCAGCGACCGCGCGAACTGGTGTGGCTGGTGCATCCGCGCAACATACCGCGCTCGGATCGATGTTGCATCCACGGATCAAGTTCCCCGTCGGGGGTTGCGGCGGCGTTCCTTCACGTCCTCCATCCAGCGTCGGTGGCCGTCTGGGTCCAGGATCATGGAGGAGAAATACTGCAGCAATTGGCGATGGGTCTTCGATACCTTCGCCTTGTCCATGGCCAGCTCTCCAGTGCGGCTGTTGATGAATCGGAAGCAGCCGGCGATGGCCTCGTCTTCGCCAAGCACCTGCTGGGCGCTGAGGTTGATGAGATCGTGGACGCTCTCGAGTTCGTCCTCGTCGACGCCCAGAGCGCTCGGGTCCATCACGATGTTGGCCCATACGGTGGCGAGGTAAATGCGGTACGCCTCCTTGTCGATGAAGCTGCCAGCCACCGAGGCGCGTTCGGACACTTCCTTCAGAATCGGCGTGAGCGCCCGTGCGATCTCGGCCTCGGTCATACGAAAGGGCGCCCTAGTGCGTTGCAGGTGCTCGCGATCATAGCGCCGGTGCCCTTGGAGGGAACCTTCCTCTCCAAGGGTTGCCCCGCCGAGTGATACGCTTTCGCGCAGGGCAGCAGCGACGGGGCAGGGCGAGGGTGTTTTCGGGTTTGACGTTCGCGCCGGCGCGGCTGCCGGACGAGGCGGAGGCGCTGCGCGCCGAAGTGCGGGCGTTCCTGGCCGATCAGATGCCGGCGGACTACTGGCCCAACTCCGACTTCAACGAAGGCCACAGTCCCGAGTTCACGCGCCGCCTGGGAATGCGGGGCTGGATCGGCATGACCTGGCCCAAGGCGGTGGGCGGCGGCGAGCGCACGTTCTTCGAGCGCTATGTGGTGACCGAGGAGTTGCTGGCGGCGGGAGCCCCGGTGAGCGCCCACTGGATCGCCGACCGGCAGAGCGGGCCGCTGCTGCTGCGCTTCGGCACCGAGGAACAACAGCGTCGCTACCTGCCCGGCGTGGTCCGTGGCGAAACCTGGTTCTCCATCGGCATGAGCGAGCCGAACACGGGTTCAGACCTCGCTTCGGTAGCGACCAAGGCGACCCGCGTGAAAGGCGGCTGGCGCGTGAGTGGAACGAAGATCTGGACCACCGATGCGCACCGCAACCACTACATCATCGCCCTCGTGCGCACGGAAGGCACGCCGGCGGACCGCCATGCGGGGCTCACGCAGATGGTCGTCGATCTCAAGGGCGAAGGCGTCACGGTGCGTCCCATCGCCAACATCGCCGGGGGTCACGACTTCAACGAAGTGGTGTTCGATGAGTGCTTCGTCGCGGATGCAGACGTGGTGGGCGAACCGGGCAACGGCTGGCAGCAAGTGACGAGCGAACTCGGCTACGAACGGAGTGGGCCGGAACGATTCCTCTCTGCCTTTCGCGTCTTCGTGGAGTTCGTGCGGGCCGTTGGCACCGCGCCCTCACCGGAGCAGTCGGCCCTCATCGGACGGCTCGCGAGCCACGTGATGACGCTGCGGAAGATGTCCATCTCCGTGGCTGCCATGTTGCAGGAGGGGGCGAATCCGGGCGTGGAAGCGGCGCTGGTGAAATCCCTCGGCAACGATTTCGAGAAGATGCTGCCGGAGCTTGTGCGCTTGGCGCTGCCGCAGATGCCGCCGGAGCATCCGTTTGCCCGCAGCCTCGCCCAGACGCTGATGCATTCGCCGTCGTTCACGATCCGGGGCGGCACCCGAGAGATTCTGCGCGGCGTGATCGCTCGCGGGCTGGGGTTGCGCTAATGGACGCGCTGGTGGCCGACGCGGCGGAGCGCATCTTCGCCGACCATGTGGACAAGCCGCTGCTGGATTGCGCCGAGGCCGGCGAGTTCCCGCAGCAGCTCTGGCAGGTGCTGTGCGAGGCGGGGCTGCATCTGGTGGGAACAAAGGACTCGGGAACGGGCCTCGCGGATATCCTTGGCCTGCTCAAGGTCGCGGGCCGCCATGCCGTGCCGCTCCCGTTGGCGGAGGTCTGGGTCGCGGGGTTTGTGCTGGGCGGCGAGGACAGTGACGGTCTCACGGTCGTGGCCGACGACGGGCTGGTGGCGGCTTGGGGTCGTCGTGCGGAGCGCGTGCTGACACTGGATGGTCGCTTGGCAACGGAGTTCTCGGTCGAAAGCGGCGCCAACCTTGCCGGCGAGCCTCGCGACCGCATTCGCGTGGATGGGGCCTCGGAGATCGACTTGCCCGGCGAGATGCCCGAACTGATGGCGACGACTCGTGCTGCCCTCGCTGCCGGGGCACTCGAGCGCACGCTGGAACTCGCCATCGAGTACGCCACCACGCGCAGCCAGTTCGGGCGCACGATCTCCCGCTTCCAGGCAGTCCAGCATCAGCTTGCGGTGTTGGCCGGCGAAGTGGCGGCGGCGGTGCGAGCCTGCGACGGCGCCATCGAGGCGCTCGATGCCACCGGCTTTGGCACCCAGGCGGCGGCCGCCAAAGCACGGGTAGGGGAGGCGTGCGGCATCGCCGCCGAGATCGTCCATCAGGTGCATGGTGCGATGGGCTTCACCCACGAGCACACGCTGCACCACTTCACCCGCCGGCTATGGTCTTGGCGGGACGAGTTCGGCAACGAGGCGTTCTGGCAACGCCGCTTGGGTGAACGCCTGGCGGCATCCGGCGCGGACGCGCTGTGGGACTTCATCGCGCGAGAGGGGTGACCGATGGCCCTCGGCCGTTGGACGGGGCGGTGAGCAGCCGGTCACGTCGGTCGAGGCCCGCCATCCAGCGCAGGATTTCGTCGACGACGAGGTCCGGGTTGCCGATCTGGCCGTGCTCGGCCGCGTGCTCGGCGGCGGTCGTCAGGCGGGTGGCGACGGACCGCGCGTCGACAAGCGCGTCCGCTAAGTGCCGCAGTTGGTCGCGCGGGACGAGGTGGTCATCGGAACTCGACACGACCAGGACGTCCTGGGCGATCTGGTGCGCCACATCGCGCAGGTGGAAGTCGAGCATCCACTGCAGGTAGCCGAACGGGTCGGTGCAGCCGCTGACGTGCATGCCGTGCGAGACGGCCCAGTTCGCGCCCCGCGTCCGCCGCCATGCCCCTCTGCAAGGCCCGGTTGACGGTGCGGCGCCAGCCCCAGCGCACCAACTGAAGCACTCGCTCGCCTCGCTTCTCGCCCATCGACCGCTTCACGCATTCGGCGAAGTCGTGGATGGCGCCCCAACAGACCAAGCGCCGCACGCGGCTGTCGAATGCCGCCGCCCGGGCGGCGAGGAACGAGCCAAGCGAAATGCCGAGCAGTGTGCAGCTCGGCACGCCCAGGGCGTCGAGCACCGCGCTGGTGGGCCGCTCCCAGTCGGGTGTCATGGGCAGGCCCGAGCGGCGCAGTGCAGCGCCTTGCCCCGGGCCTTCGTAGAGGACGACCCGGTAGCCGGCCTGGCGCAGGCGCAAGGCTCTGCCGCAGAGTTCCTCGATCACGCCGTCGTAGCCGGTGCAGAACAGCAGCACGTCCTTTTCCTCAGCGAGCGCCGGTAAATCGATAACGCCAAGCGAGCCGCCGCGGAAAGCGACCTCACGCCAGCCGGCGCGCGCGTCCGGCGTGACCTCGTAGAAGAGTTCCATGAACCGCTCGTAGGCCAGCTCCTTGTCGGGGTGCGAGGGGGCCATGAAGAACTCGGCACCGCGGTAGAGAAAGGCCGCGTCGCGGCGCCGGCCGTCGTCTTCGGCTCGGCGCGCCTCGTCGAGCACGACCCGGACGAAGTCGTCTTGCGTCGCGACGCGCGCGCCGATGTCGAAGAGCCGGGCATCGTCGATCTCCCAGGCAAGCCGGTTAAGCATGAAGTTCAGGGTGGGGTGCGCGGCGAAGGTGAAGTACTCCGGTTTCCTCTCGGTCAAGTGCCCCTCCTGCATCGCCTTTGCGTTAACCCGCGTTCGTGTCTTGTAGCACAGTGGTCGTGAACGCGGCCACCGGCGAGCGCCGCGCCCCGCGTCCCGACAGCTCGGGGCAATGCGAAGCTAGTCGGGCATGGCTGTCGAAACTGGATCGGCAGGTGTAGGACAATCGCAGCTGAACGGACCCATCCGATCGGTTGGCTCGGCTTCGAAGTGCTCTTGTGGTAAATCAACGAGTTGAGGAGTTGCTCCCTGCGAATGTCCGGGCAGGGCGCGTCGGCGCGCCCGTCGTAGCGAAATGAGGGCACCGTGAATCTTGCTGGGCGCCTGGCGCAACGTTCGATCCGAGTCGCCGTGAGCGAATGCCTGCTCGGTGCCCGCGTACGCTGGGATGGCGATCACAACGCCGATGTGTGGCCCCGAGAGCGATTGGAGGCGGTGTTCTCCCTGGTGGCGCTTTGCCCGGAGGTCGGTATCGGCATGGGCGTGCCGCGACCGCCGATCCGACTCATCGGCAACGCGGCGGCTCCCCGCGCAGTGGCGGTCCATGACCAGACGCTGGACTACACGGACCAACTCGCGTCGTGGCACCGCACCGTCACCCCCTCGATTGCGGATGTGTCGGGCTACGTCTTCGCCGACCGCTCGCCAAGCTGCGGCCTCAAGGGCGTGAAGGTGCATGCCGAGAACGGCAAGTGGCAACGTGTCGGCACGGGAATCCACGCCGCCGCGGTGGCGTCTGCCTGGCCGGAGCTGCCGTTGGTCGACGCCGAAGACCTATGGGCGCGAGACGCGCTCGAGCGCTTTGCGGTCGCGGTGGTCCGCCATGCCGTGCCCGACGAGCCCCTCGCCGAAGAGGCGATACTGAGCGAACTCGCAACGCACTGGTAAGCAGCCTCGGCAATTCACGTCCTCGAGACCAAGCGCCCGCTAGGAGCGTGCGCCGTAGAAAACGGCGCTGGCACGAAAGGGGAGTGACAGGAGGGGCTTCGTTCGGAGATTGTGGGGTACGCGGGCGTTGGGTCGGCGGCCCCCCCTCCGAGAAAAGCGGGGACGCT
>JAPPDJ010000018.1 GCA_028824555.1 Gammaproteobacteria bacterium
GCCCCCCCTCCGAGAAACGGCGAGGAACGCCGTTTCTCGACTCCCCCGCGAGGGGGGAGTGACAGGAAAGTGCGCGCCGCCACCGTTGTTGGGTGCGCGCCGCCGCCGTTGTTGGGAATGCGAGGGCCCTCCTGTCACTCCCCCCTCACGGGGCACGGTCTGGTTCCCTGCGACTACTCTGGACTCGCGCAGTTAAAGCTGGCGGCGTCGTCGACGTCGCCGTTGCCGTCGTGCTGGGCAACCTGTGGGTGCGGGCACATGGGACGGGTGAAGCGGCGAGATTGCTCTACGCGCTCGTCCGGGCGGATGTGGGCCATGGCCACGGGGCCAGGCTGTGTTGCGAGGATGCGTTCCGGGGCGATGCCTTCCTCGCGCCAGCGGACGATGGGTTCGACGTAGTCGGCTTGCCAGGCGCCGGGGCCGCCGGCGCAGTGCACCATTCCGGGCGACATGAACAGGCGAAAGAAATCGGCGGCTTCGTCAGCGCCGCCGGCGTGGCGCTCTACATCCGCGAGGTAGTTGAGGGCGCGTTGGGGACGCAGCGGAACATCGTTCCAGCCTTGGTACATCAGGAGCTTGCCGCCATTCGCACGGAACTCGCCAAGGTCGCCGGAGGGGACGTCCAAGGGTGACACGACGGCCGCGATTCGGGCTTGGTCGGTGGGATCGAACTCGGCAAGGTCAAAGGTTGGATCTTCGCGCATGAGGAGCGAGAGCATTTCGCCCACCATGCCGACGATGGAGTTGCCGCCGGCGACTTCGTTGGGCAAGAGCCATGCGTGCCAGTCGCCAGCGGCTTCGGCACCGGGTGGGACGCCGGGGGAAACCACGTTGCCGTCGGCATCGACGAGATCGGCATAGACGGTGCGGGCGGTGTCGACCTGACCGGCCGTGAGGCAGCCTTCAGACTCACCCTCGGAACAGACGAGGCCTGGGAGGAACGTCTCGGGGTCGCACTGCATCGGGTCGCCGATGACGCCATCCTCGATGCCGTCGAGGAGATCGCACGCTTGCCGCGAGGCGTTGTCGAGCAGCACCAGAGACTCATCCGTCAGGGGCGCCGCTCGTTGTGCGCGATCCATCGTCACCGCCCACGGCATGAACTCGAGGAAACGAAAGGCCGGCGCTCCGGCGATGATGCCGTCGTAGTCGGTCGGGAAGTGGAACGCTTCCAACATGGCGGCGCGGCCACCATTGGAGCAGCCTTGCAGATAGGCGTAGTCGATGTCGCGGCCGTAGTAGTGGCTGACGATGGCCTTGGCCGCTTGGGTCGAGAGGTGGACGCCGCGGTAGGCGTAGTCGAGCAGGGCTTCGGGCTGCGTCAGATAGGCGTTGCCGTCCACCGCCTCGTGGCCGGTGTCCGTGGACGCCATGGCGAAGCCTTCGGACAGCAGGCTCGTGACATCGCCGATGACGCCGGCGGCACCGCCCACGGCAGAGAACATGAAGCGCCCGTTCCAGTCTTCGGGCAGCGTGACCTCGAAGCGGATCGCCCGGTTGATGACACCCCTGACGCGGCAGTGCGCCGGCAGTTGGTCGGTGGCCTCGACGAACATTCCCGGCTCAATGGCTTGCGAGAGGTCCGTGAGGCGCACTAGCGACGCGCATTGCCGCGGGCCGTCCATCGCGGTGAACGCCGGCGCAGCCAGAACCAGCGCGAGCGCGCCACATGCCAAGTGCTTCATGTCCCTTCCCTCAAAAGTCGGTGCCGCTGCACCGTGTCGATTGCGCCAACCATAGCAATGGTGCGATCAGTCGGCCATCCTCCGCGCTGTGCGACGTCTGCGCTTTGGCAGCGGGGGGTGGAATGGAACCGACACGCGAGAGTCCAGAGGACGCGTTCCTCAGGCGATTGCCGAAGGCCGAACTACACGTTCACATCGAGGGCACGTTCGAGCCGGAGCTGGTGTTCGACATGGCCGGGCGCAACGGCGTGCAGCTCCCGTATCGGTCGGCAGAGGAACTGCGCGAGGCGTATCGGTTCGCCGACTTGCAGGCGTTCCTCAACGTGTACTACCAAGGCATGGCCGCTTTGCTTGAGCAGCGCGACTTCTGCGAGTTGACGGTCGCCTATCTCGAACGGGCGCACGCCGATGGCGTGGTACACGCGGAGGTTTTCTTCGACCCGCAAGCGCACACGGGCCGGGGCGTTGGCTTCGATGTCGTTCTGGACGGCGTTTGCGAGGGGCTTGAAGAAGGCGCGCGACGGTTCGGAATCACCTCGCGCCTCATCCTGTGCTTCCTCCGGCATCTCGACGAGGAGGATGCCTTTCGCACGCTGGGGGCCGCACTGCCGCACCGCGATCGCATCTTCGGCGTCGGTCTCGACTCGTCCGAACTCGGGCATCCGCCAGCCAAGTTCCAGCGCGTGTTCCGCGAGGCCAGCGATGCGGGGTTCGTCCCGTTCGCACATGCCGGCGAGGAAGGCCCGCCAGACTATGTGCGCGAAGCTCTGGACCTGCTTGCCGTGGCGCGCATCGACCACGGCAACCGCGCCTTGGAGGACCCGGAGTTGGTGCGGCGTTTGGCGACCGAGCGCATTCCTCTCACAGTGTGCCCGCTGTCGAATCTCCGGCTCGGCGGGGTGGAGCGTCTGGAGGACCATCCCTTGCGGCGGATGCTGGACGCCGGCCTCCTCGCCACCGTCAACTCCGACGATCCTGCCTACTTCGGCGGCTATCTGGTCGACAACTACCGCGCGGTGCGCGACGCACTCGGGCTGACGCGCGCCCAAATCGTCGAGCTCGCACGCAACTCCATCATTGCTTCATTTGCGCCACCCGCTGCCAAGGCGCATTGGATCACCCAAATCGATGCGACGGAAATAAGCTAAAGCTGCTACAACGTTGTTCCACGAATAGGGCGTCCGTGCGCCTTGCGGCGCACAGGGAAGGCAGAATGCCTTCCCTCCGAGGGCCCGCTCCAGGTCCACAACCCTTACCCGTCGCGGATCCAGTCGGCGTCGAAGCGCGCGAGGCGTAGGTAGCGGTCGTCGTACATGCCGGTGACGTGGTCGCATTCGTAGAGGCTGAGGAGCGTGCCATCCGGCAGGACGGCGAGATCGGAGTAGCCGGCGGGGCCACGTTCGAGCACGCGTGACGCCGTCCAAGTCGCGCAGTCGTCTTCGCTCAGGCGTACCGTCAAGCGCTTGCGGTCAAAGGGCTTGCCGGTTTCGGCTGCGCCGACGCCGCGCTCGCCAGGGCCGCCGGGCATGGTGCGTTCCAAGACGCCCGGATGGGAGAACGCGAAGCCACGCCCATCCGCGGTGTCGAAGCCAACGAACCCAGCGCAGCAGATGGCTTCCACGAGGGCGTCGTCGAAGTGGGGCTCGGACCAGCCAGTCGCGCCGTCCTCGCTGATCGAGACCAAGCGCCGATGCGTGTGCGACTCCGAGCGGATGTTGCAGAGCACGCGACCGTCCGACAGTTCCGCCATGCAGGTCTCGTTCGGATGCCGGAACCGATCCTCGTTGTGCGCCACGAACTCCCCGCATTGCCAGGTGCGACCGTGGTCATCGCTGTACACGACCGCCACCTCGGAGGGCCGGTGTCCGAGTCGTCCGGGGCCGAATTCCGTTCCCGTGCCATCGGACATCCACGTTGCCACCACGAGCCGGCCGTTGCCTAGCTGTATCCCGTGGCCCGGGCCGATGGCGATGACCCGCCACGGATAATGCTGCCGAAACTCGCCGAAGACGGGAGTGACCTCGGCCGGTTCCGTGAACGTCAAGCCGTCGTCGTGGCTGCGCATGGAATAGACGCGGGCGTAGTTGTGGCAGAACAGCACTTCCACGTCGCCCGTGACGCGATCCGGGAAGCAGACGAAATTGTTGATCGGCCCGCCACCGGCATAGCGGCGATGGTGCACGGCCACAAACGGCGCTTGCCAGGTAGCGCCGCCGTCGAGGCTGCGCCGCATGACGATGTCGATCGGGTCCCAATCCCCGCCCCGGCCCTTGCGTGCCTCGCAGTGTGCCAGCACCACGCCCCGACTCGTCACGACAATGCCGGGTATGCGATAGACGCGATAGCCGCCCGTACGAGCCTCGAACAGGTCCCGCTTGTCGCAATCACTCACCGCTGCGGCGAAGCAGGCCGAGGGATTTCCGCGCCGTCAGGCCCCCGGCGGTCGATAGGCAACGCTCTTCGCTATCGCCTCGTCCACGGACTCAGGCGTCACCAGCACGGTGACCTTAATGTTGAGCGCTCCCGCAGCGCCAATGGCGATGGACAACGCCGTGGCCGCGGTTTCGTCAGGCAGGTCGACGATGAGATATATGTCCCACTCGCCGAAGGCGTAGTACAGCGCCTCCACCGTGCCACCCACGCTCTGAACCGTAGCCGTCAACGCGGCGCGCCGCGACGTTCCACCTTCCCGCTGCAGCCCGGCAAGTCCGGCCTGCGTGTAGTTGGCCTGGAACAGATACTTGCCCATGACCTCCTCCCGCACCTTGAGATTCACCAGGTTGGATCATCAGCCGAAGACAACGCCGGCGCAACTCGCTAGCAGACTGTCGGATTTTGGCCGTGAACCGGGCCTTAAGGAGGGGAGCTCCTGGCATGCGCAGGTACGTCAAGGCATGACGGGCGTCAGCGAGTCGAGGCTGGCTGGTGGCGTTGGTCGAGGCTGGCGCTTTGTTGGCGGTGTCTGGAACGCGGAGTGCGGTGGCCTTGGCCGGCTCCGCTGCGTGCGTGCCTTCGGCACGCTTGGAGGGCGGGACGCCCTCCGTCCAGAGAGGCCCTCGCATGGCAGGGGCTGTTACCTTGGTTTTGCCGGCGGGCTCGTTCGAGGAGGGCTCGCCAATGCCGGCTAGCGCAACAAGGGGGGCCACCGGGGGCATCTATAATCGTGCCGGATTCGGTGTGAGGGGCTTTCCATGAGGCGGGTGTTGCCGGCCCTCTTGGCCGGTGCGGCGATGTGGCTCTGCGGCGAGGCGTTGGCTGCCGCGGCGGTGCTTGGCAGCTTTCAAGCACGCAGCAATGCGGAGCGGTTTTGCACCGAGCTTGCGCGGCACCCGGAGCTTGGTGTTCGGGTGGTGGCGGCCCAAACGGATCGTGGGCGCCTGTTTCGCGTCATCTCGCGGTCGGGCGACGAAGGCGAAACCCGTGCCTTGATGGCGCGGGCACAAGCGCTGGGGATCACGGCAGTCTGGTACTGGGCAGACGCTCCCCACGCCGAGCCGGCGATGGAGCACGTTGCGGAAGAGATGCCCGCGGCGCCGCAGGTGCCAGCCCCTAGCGAAGACACGCCCGCACCCCAACCCACACCCACCGTGGCAGCCCAACCCGAGGAGGATGGCACTCCGCCGCCCCCAGGTCGCCAACTGAAGCTGCAGGCCGCCGGCGAAGCCATCGTCGTGCCGCGCATCGAAGGCGCCGCAATCACCATGGACGGCCGCCTTGACGAAGCGATTTGGAATGACATCCCCGGCCACGACGACATGATGGTCATTGAGCCCGACACGCTCACGCCACCCCGCTTCCGCACCGTCAACCGTTTCTTCTATACCGACCGCGGCCTCTATGTGGGCGTGTGGAACGAACAGCCACCTGACACGCTGATCGCCCGTCTGTCCTCGCGCGACGATTACATCAATCGCGACAGCTGGACTCTCACTCTGGACACCTCCGGGGAAGGGCTTTACGGCTATTGGTTCAGCGTCAACCTGGGCGGTACGGTGGGCGACGGCAAGGTGGCGCCGGAGCGCAACTACTCCCGCGAATGGGATGGCCCTTGGGACAGTGCCACGGCTGAACTGGACGACGGTTGGAGCACCGAACTCTTCCTGCCGTGGTCGATGATGTCCATGCCTCGCGCGGCCGGCGACCGATCGATGGGCATCTTCGCATCGCGCAAGGTGGCTTATCTCGACGAACGCTGGGGCTGGCCGGCGCTGCCACGCACGGTGGCACGGTTCATGTCGGCCTTGCAGCCGCTGTCGCTGCCGGGGGTGGTGCCAAAGGAGCAGCTCGAAGCCTACCCGTACATCTCCACCGCACTCGATGTAGCCGACAGCGGCGAGACATTCAACGCCGGCGTCGATGTCTTCTGGCGCCCGTCGTCGAACTTTCAGATCACCGCAGCGGCCTTGCCGGACTTCGGCGCCGTGGAAACCGACGACGTGGTCATCAACCTCACGGCGCGCGAGACCTACTTCCCGGAGAAGCGCCTGTTCTTCCTCGAAGGCAGTGAGATTTTCGCCACTTCCGGTCGCTCCGCAACGCCACGCCCCGGCGGCGGGAGCGGCGGCTCCGGCATGAGGGCGGACGACTCCGGCTCGAGACGCACCATGTCCTCGTTCCAGCGCACGCCGTCGAGCGTGCTCAACACCCGTCGCATCGGCGGCGCCCCGGTCATCGAATACGCCGACGACTTGGACGTCGCGCCGCATCGGCTGTCGCAGCCAACGGATCTGTTGGGTGCCGCGAAGATCACCGGCCAGACCGGCGGCGTGCGCTACGGCGTGCTCACCGCGTTCGAGGATGAACCGGTGCTGAAAGCCACCATGACCGATAGCCTCGGCATGGAGCAGGACGTACACGTGCGCGGCGACGGCCGCAACTTCGGCGTGGTTCGGGCCCTCTACGAAAACGTCGGCGACGGCAGGCAGGCGTACGGCTACATCGGCACCCACGTCGATCATCCTTTGCGTTCCGCCACGGTGCATGGGCTGGACGCGCAGTACTTGAGCCCGGGCGGCAAGATTCTCGCCGAGCTGCAAGCCTTGACGAGCGATGTGCGCTGCACGGCCTCGCTCGAGGGCATGGCACGAACTCGCAAGTGTGACGAGGACATGGACGACCGCCAGCAGGGCTACGGTGGCTGGGCGGACTTCTACTACACCCAAGCGCGCGGAATGCAGCACGGCGTTCGCCTCGATTTCGTCGATGAGAACCTCGACATCAACGATGTTGGCTTCCTCGAACGCAACAGCAACTTCGGCGGCTTCTATTCCTTCACCATGATTCGCCCGGACGTCTTTGGCCTAAGGCGCATGACGACGATGTTCTCCATCGCCAACTGGGACAACGCCGAGGGCCAGAACACGCGCACGGGCTCGTTCTTCCTCAACACCTTCACCTTCAAGAACCGCAACGAACTGCGCACGGCGCTCCGCTATTTCCCAAGGCGTTGGGAAGACCTTGAGAGTCGTGGCAACGGCGTGTTCCGGATCGACGAACGCTACAACGTCGAGCTCGCGTTCGGCACCGACACCAGCCGGCCGATTGCCTGGAGCGCACAGGCCGTGGCGCAGAGCGAAGACCTCGGCGGCATGAGCTACACGGCAGCCCTCGGCGTGACCCTGAAGCCGCTGGACCGCTTCTCGCTCGACTTCGACCTGCAATACATGGACCGCGACGGCTGGCTGCGCTATGTATGGAACGACGCCGACTTCGCCACCTTTCAAGCTTCGGACCTGCAGCCCCGCCTGGCGGTGGACTACTTCCTCTCCGCCCGCCAGCAACTGCGCCTGACGATGCAATGGGCCGGCATTCGCGCCGAGGAGCAGGAACTGTTGCAAATCATCGAAGGCGAGGACGAACTGCAACCCCGCACCCGCCCAGAAGGCGAAGCGAACGACGATTTCACCATCAGCCAACTCACAATGCAGCTTCGCTATCGCTGGCAAATCGCGCCCTTGTCGGACCTCTTCGTGGTGTACAACCGGGGCAGCAACCTCGCCAACGCCTACGACATGGACGATCCGTTCGCGCGGCCTCGCGACGGCTTCGGCGAGCTTTACCGAGACGCCTTCACCGACCCCTTGGTGGACATGCTGGTGATCAAACTCCGCTACCGCCTCGGCGGCTAGGACCCTTGGAGGGAAGGCATTCTGCCTTCCCTGGCGTACCGTCAAGTGCGCTGATCAAAGGTTGCGGAAACAAGAAGGCGCCTGTCGGCGCCAGGGAAGGCAGAATGCCTTCCCTCCGAAGGCCCGTTGCACAAAGCGCCAGCACCCTGCGCGCCTTGTGGTGCATTTCGAGGGCGAGACGCCCTCGCTCCAGAGGACACAACCAGCCGCACGCATGTCTGATCATCCCACACCCATCTACTACGGCTATTGGCTGATCGGCGTCGCCTTTGTGACGCAGCTTGTTGCCGTGGGCGTCACCAACTACGTCGCGGGGCCCTTCATGGCACCGATGGTGGAAGAGCTCGGCTGGAGCCGTGCCGAATACACCATCCCCCGCTCGCTCGGCATGTTCGTCATGGCCGGCGTCGGCTTCCTCATCGGCGCGCTGGTGGATCGACACGGTGGCCGTCGCTTCATGCTTTTCGGCACCCTTGCTTGCTCGGCATCGCTGTGGCTTCTCGGCAGCACCGAAACGCTGGCCGGCTGGATCGTCGTGAACGGAGTGCTGCTCACCGCCGGCGCCGGACTCATGGGCAATCTCGTGGTCAACGTGACCCTCGCCAAGTGGTTCGTGGAACGGCGTGGCTTCGCCGTGGCGATGGCGGCGATGGGTGTTTCCTTTGCCGGCATTGCCGTCACGCCCGCCGTCACCTGGGCCATCCAAACCTGGGGTTGGCGCAGCGCCTGGGAAGCTCTGGCCGTGGCTTCGTTGTTGGTGGCGGCGCCCGTGTCGCTATTCGTGCGGCGCGCGCCGGAAGACCACGGCCTGCTGCCAGACGGCAAGACTGCGGCGGACGCCGCGGCCGGACGCACGGCCCTCGCCGAAGCCGACTTCGCCCGTTCCATGACCAGACGCCAGGCGCTCGGCAGCTTTGCCTTCTATGCCCTGATCGTCGCTTTTGGCCTCTTCACCATCAACATCGTCGTCGTGCTGCTGCACGCCATGCCGTGGCTCGACGACGAAGGCTTCACGCCAACACTGGCGGCGCAAATGATCGTCGTCACCTCCATTCCGGCGATGCTGGCTAAGCCCATTTGGGGGTTCTTCATCGACCGCCTACAGGCGCGGCCCCTCGGTGCACTCGGCAGTGCAGTCACCGGAGGTTCCCTGCTTCTCATCGTCGCTGCGCTCGCCTTCGACTCGCTGGCATGGGCAATCGTCGGCTTCTTCCTCCTGGGGGTGGGCTGGGGCGGCATGATCCCGATTCAGGAGGTGATTTGGGCGGGCTTCTTCGGCCGCCGCCATCTGGGCGCAGTCCGCAGCGCCGCCATGCCGTTCTCGCTGGTCTTCGGCGCTGCCGCCCCGCTGCTCGTGGCGTACTACCGAGACAGTGTCGGTGACTACACCGGCGCCATGGTCGCTGTGGCGCTCGCCAACTTAACGGCAGCCATCCTCATGCTGGCGGTGAAGCCGCCGAGACCAACCGCGACGTGACGACGGACGGGCGCTATGCGTTGTCGTCTGGTGTCGCCGCCGTGGCTCGGAGGATGAGGATCATCTGTGGGCCACGGTGATACTCGCCTTCCTCACCATTGCCCTCTGCACGAAGTCCTGGCGCTCGCGCGCTGCCAAGCACGACGGTCTGACCGTGCCTGATGTTGACGGTCGAACTGAGCAACTCGGTGCCGCGAGTCGTGAACCATACGGTGAGGCGCAGGCTGGAATCGACGACGTTTAGATTGGAACCGGTCCGGGTGGGGCCCTCGCTGAACATGCCTGAGACTTTGTACGGCCGACCATCGGGAGCTTCCATCGGGATGTCAATCTGTCCCTGTCGTGTCGTGACAAACGCCTCGTCGAGCAGTCGGTATCCGTCAAAGCGAAGCACCTGCCTTAGCTGTGCCTCCACATCCGCGATCCGGGCGTCGGCTTCGCTTGCACCATTTGCCTCCACAAGCTGAAAGTGCAGCGTTGTCTCCGTCGAGGACACCGTTGCGCCGGCATTGAGTTCGTCGATCACCCGACCTATGCGGTCCAGGTTATCCGCCGTCTCCCGTACGCTCAGCATGTTGCGGTCCGCCGAGATCATGCCGGGGTTGTGCGGGCGATCCCGATAGACGTACGCGTCGATTATGTTCGCGGCTTCCACGGGACTGACGCCTTCAAGCGTGAAAGTCCGCGTCTCCAAGGCGATCATGTGCGGTGGCAAGGTGCTGTTGGGGCGATCTGGTTCGGCAGCACGCTCCTCGCAACCCATGAGCACACACAGCACGGCCGCGACGGTCACGACGCAGATCGTCTTATTGTTCATGCGGTTTCTCCTCTACCAGCCAGACGATCGTGATGTCTGGGTCTTCAGTCGGGATCACGACGACATCGTGACCGGGGGCGGCGGCCAGAAGCGGCCGCGGTGGGGGGTCGGTGGGAGACCACGGCTCGCCCACGAGTACCGGCTCCGGCGTGCGCGTGGCGAAATACAGCGTCACTGCGGCAACGGCGGCAGCCGCGGCGCCGGCGGCAGGCCAAGCGCCCCATTTGCGCCAAGCGGGTGCAATCCAGTGCCAAGCACTTCGTGAAGCACTGGCCTCTCCTTCCCGCGCCACCACCGCCTTGGCATCAAGGGAGGGCGCGTGGCTCATCACGCCACCGAGCGCATCGGTAGCCGCCAAGATTCTCGCAACGGCTTCGCTGCATTCCGCACACGTTTCGATGTGCCGCGCCAGGTCGCCGCCAGAGTCGCGCAGTTCAGCAATGTCGGTGCTCAGCAACTCGGCGGTGCGCGGGCAAGTCATCGCTCGTCCTCGACACCAGGCCAAACGGCGATCATCCGTTGCCGAAGCCGCCGGCGCGCCTTGAACAAGCTGCCGCGCACGCTCGAGGGTCGGATGCGAAGCTCGCTTGCCACATCGCTGATCGCGATGCCCTGCAGTTCCACGAGATCAAAGACCTCGCGCTGCCGCCGCGGCAACTCGCCAAGGAAATCGAGAAGCAGATCAACCAGTTCTTGCCTTCCCGCCCGATCGGCAGGTTCCGTTTCCGCCGGCGCGGCCAGCTCGGCGAGAACCTCCGCGTCCGCTCGCTCGAGTGGCGGCCGCTTGCGAAACCGATCGATGGCCGCATTGCGGGTCACCCGATGCAGCCAGCCGGCGATCCGTTTGCCTTCTTGCGGCAAGGAGTCGATTCGACGAAGCATCTTCATCATCACTTCCTGAACGACCTCCTCGGCGTCGTGGGGCCGGCCCACTTGCACCAGCGCGCGCCGATAGACGAACTTCGCCGCAAAGGCGACAAGCTCCTCGACAGCAACAGCATCGCCATTGCGAGCGGCAGCCAGCCGCTTGGCAAGTTGCATGTGCAAGCTGTCACCGTCCGTCTCACCGCGCACACTCACGCCACACCCGTAGCCCCCACCCCTGTAAGGACGTATCGCTCGGCTGAGTTGTTTACGCTGAGCGAGTCAATTTACGGCGGCTTGTGGCGCGAGCAGAAACGACGAACCTTCGGTGGGGAGGCATTCTGCCTTCCCTAAGCGCCTTAGGCGCTTTCCTTTGGCCAACTCGATGTCGGTGCACCTTGCGGCGCAAAGGGGAGGCAGGATGCCTTCCCTCCGAGGCGACGTGCTGGGCGCCGCTGACGCGCATGTGCGAGAGCATGCTCGCCCGACTTAGCGGCCTCGGAACGCAGGAGGCTCCTTGCGAACGAACGCAGCGGCGGAGCGGTGGTGGTCGTCGGAGTCGAAGCTCAGGGTCATGTGGGTGGCTTCGAGATCGAGGACTTCGGCAAGGGAGCCCCGTTCGGCGGCATTGAGGTTCTTCTTCATGTGGCCGATGGCTGCGGTTGGCAGTTCCGCCAGGCGTCTTGCGTAGGTGGCGACGCCGGCTTCGTAGTCCTCGGTGGTGAAAACCTCGTTGACAAGGCCCAGGCGCAACGCCTCGCGGGCCGGGATTCGGTCTGAGAGAAAATAGAGCTCGCGCGCCTTGGCCGCGCCCACCAGATGTGGCAGAAAGAAGGTGCCGCCGTAGTCGCCGGAAAGGCCGATCTTGGCGAAGGCGGTGGTGAGGAAAGCCGTCTCCACGGCGATGCGCAGATCGCAGGCAAGGGCAAAGGAGAGGCCGCCACCGGCAGCGGGCCCCGGAATCGCCGCCAGCGTCGGCTTCGGCATTTCGTGCAGCCAGCGGATCATTTCGGTGCTTGCGCGCAGGCCCAAAACCCGCTGCTGAAAGGAAGGGCGTTCGCGCGGGCCTTGGGACCCGGACGAAGCGCGGGCGAATCCCTTCACGTCGCCGCCGGCGCAAAATGCGTCCTCCGCCCCGGTCAGCACCAGCGCACGCACCTTGGGGTCTTGCCCCAAACGGGGAATGGCCTCCTGAAGCCCTGCCATCATCTCTGCGGACAGCGCGTTGCGTGCCTCCGGCCGGTTCATGGTAAGGGTGGCGACGCCATCGGCAAAGGTCTCGATCAAGTCCGGCACTTGTGCCTCTCTTTAGGCTCCTTGGGCGAGGGCCATTATGGCGGCTCGGAGGTGCGCTGTAGAAGCGGCGGCCTGGTGGCGGGGCCTTGCGGTGCAATATCGCCCCATCGGTGGGGTGTGACCATGTTTCAATCTCTTTCCGTTGGTTGCTGCACGCTCGCGTCTTGGGCGACTTAGTGCTATGGTGCAAAGCTCGATTGTTCTTCAGGAGCTTGGGGCAAGAGCATGGCTCGCGTGACCGTTGAAGATTGTCTGGAGCAAGTGGACAACCGCTTTGAACTGGTGATGGTGGCCAGCCGCCGGGCGCGGCAACTGCATCGCTATGGCGTCGAGCCCCTCGTGGACGAAGAGGACGACAAGCCCACCGTGCTCGCGCTGCGGGAAATCGCGGCCGGCCTCATCGACGACGAGGTGCTGGAAGCGGGCGATGTTCACTTCGAGGAACCGCCACCGCTCGAAACGCCTTTCGGTTACGGAGATGACCGCGCCGACGACTTCTGAAGCCGCGCTTGACAGGCGGGTAGCCACTTCCGCGCCAACCGTCCCGGAAACATCCCAGGCGGCAGGCTCCTTACGTGCCACGCCTCCCGCGACCGAGCAGAACACACCGCAGTCCACCGCACCAACGGCCTTGGACGCTTCCCCGGCTGAAGGCTCCTTACAGGCCACGCATCCGGCGAGCGTGGAGAACGTGGCGCAATCCGCCGCGGCGCCCGCCTTGGACGCTTCCCCGGCTGAAGGCTCCTATTTCGTAAACCAAATGCGCCAGCAGGCGCGGCGCGACGCGGCGCCGGCGGACATCCACGTATTACTCGACACGCTCGCCGATTACCTGCCGCCGCACGAAGTGGAGGAGATCGAGCGCGCCTACCACTTCGCCGAGAGCTACCACGGCGGGCAGTTTCGCCGCACCGGCCACGCCTACATCACCCACCCGCTGGCGGTGGCGCACATCCTCGCCGAGATGCGGATGGATCACCAGTCGGTGATGGCGGCGATCATGCATGACGTGCTCGAAGACACGGATGCATCGAAGTCCGCGCTGGCCGAGGAATTCGGCGAAGAGGTGGCGGACATCGTCGACGGGGTGTCCAAGCTCGGTTCCATCTTCCAGTCCCGCGCGGAGGCCCAGGCCGAGAACTTCCAGAAGATGGCAATGGCGACGGCGCGGGACTTGCGCGTCATTCTCGTCAAGCTCGCGGACCGGCTGCACAACATGCGCACCATCGGCGTGATGCCGCCGGAATCGCGCCGCCGCATTGCCCGCGAGACCCTCGACTACTACGCCCCCATCGCCAACCGGCTGGGCATGAATCTGGTGCGCGTGGAGTTCGAGGACCTGGGCTTCCAGGCGCTCTACCCGCTGCGCGCAGACCGCATCCGCCGGGCGGTCGAGTCGAAGAAGGGCGGCGGCAACCGCAAGGCACTGATGTCACACATCCGCGACACCTTGCAGGGGGCGCTCAGAAGGGAAGGGATCGAAGCGGAGGTGGTGAGCAGAGAGAAACACCTCTATTCCATCTATCGAAAGATGAAGACGCAGCGCAAGTCGTTCCACAACATCATGGACGTGTTCGGCTTTCGCATCCTCGTGGCGCAAGCCGACACCTGCTACCGCGCCCTTGGCGTGGTTCACAACACCTTCAAGCCGGTGGCTGGCCGCTTCAAGGACTACATCGCCATTCCCAAGGCCAACGGCTATCAATCGCTGCACACGACGCTGTTCGGCATGAACGCGGTGCCCATCGAGGTGCAGATTCGCACCCGCGCCATGGACACCGTGGCGGAGAACGGCATCGCTGGGCACTGGCTCTACAAGGACGACGGCAGCGGCGGCAGCCAAGTGCGCGCTCGACAATGGGTGGCGGGGCTTTTGGACCTGCAACAGCGCGCCGGCAACTCGCTGGAGTTCATTGAAAGCCTGAAGATCGACCTGTTCCCGGATGAGGTGTATGTGTTCACCCCGGCCGGCGACATCCTGGAACTACCCCGCGGCGCCTGCCCCATCGACTTCGCCTACACCGTGCATACCGACATCGGCAACCATTGCGTCAGCGCCAAAGTGGATCGGGTGCAGGTGCCGCTGTCGCAACAGCTTGAATCGGGGCAGACGGTGGAGATCGTCACGGCACCGAGCGCCAGGCCGAACCCAGACTGGCTCACTTTCACGGTGTCCATCCGCGCCCGGTCGGCGATTCGCCAGGCGCTCAAGGTGCAGCGGCGATCGGAGTCGATCCGCCTCGGCCGCACGCTGCTCGATCGATCTCTCACCAATGCCGGCACTTCCATCAAGCAGCTCGATTTCCGTCGTCTGCGCAAGGTGTTCCGCGAGTTCGACACGCGCAAGCTAGACGATCTGCTGGAAAAGATCGGCATGGGGGACCTGCTTGCCTACATGGTGGCGCAAAAGCTCTTGGAGGCCGACAACCCGGACTACGAGGCTGTGGACATCGATCAAGGCGGTCCGGTGGCCATCCGTGGCGGCGAAGGCTTGGTCATCACCTATGCGCGCTGCTGTGGTCCGGTGCCGGGAGAACCCGTGGCCGGGCATGTCACATCCGGCAAGGGGTTGGTCGTTCATGTAGAGACTTGCCCGAACGTGGCAGACCTGCGGCGGCGCTCGCCCCGGGAGCTGATTCCGGTGCGCTGGAGCGACACAACACACGGGGAATTCGACACGGTGCTGCTGCTCACCGTGCGGCGGCGCAAGGGAGTGATCGCGGAATTGGCCTCGACGGCCAATCAGGTGGACGCCGGCATCAGCAACCTGACGGTGGACGAGCACTCCTCCGAACTCTCCAGCGTGCGCCTGGCGCTCTCGGTCTCGGACAGGGACCACCTGCAGCGCGTCGAGCGCCGCCTGATGGCAATCCCTGCCGTACAAAACGTGCTGCGCCCGATCCACCGCCGCCACAGCGGCACCCGCGACGGGCAAGCCCAACACTAAACAGGTTGATGTCGGGCTGGCGGGCTGCGGGGAAGCGCTGCGGCAACCCGATTTCGAGAACGGCGATAGGTGGGCCCCTGGGGAATCTCGCCCTCGCGCCTAAGGCCCATTTCAGCCCGTGGTGTCTCACTTTGGCCTTTCCGGCGTAGCGAATGGCGCCGGAAAACCGGCGATCGTGTTCGCCTGGCTGCCGGCGCCCCCGGAGGGAGGGCGTCCCGCCCTCCATCGCGCCCGAAGGGCGCGTATCTTGCTGGTGCGAGTGTTCTGCGCGCCTTGCGGCGCGGTGGAGGGCGGGACGCCCTCCCTCCGGAGTACGGCGCGCCTCGGACCGGAAGGGCGGGGATCCTGCATTGCGTTTGGATGGCTCGAGTACCCGTGGCGCCCTTTTGCAGACGTCCCTCAATCGAACCCCACCAGCCGCCGCCCGAGCGGCGTCAGTTCCGCGGTCGGCCCCGGCTCCGGGTCCTGCTGTCCCGGCACCCGCTGGCGCACCGCCCAAGCCGGTGGCCGCTTCTCCCGAAAGAGGCGCTTGCGCTCTTCGCGGGTGGCTTCGTCGCCGGCCGGGTCCATGGCCACATACTGCACCCAGCGCGGCGCTGCGCCGTGGTTTAGGGCCGAAGAATGCGGCATGTGGCGATGCCAGATCACCATCGCCCCGGCGCCGCCGCCGACCGCTTCCACGCGGTGCTCGCCGGTGTTCAGCGCCTCTATCGCCTCCTTCACCTGCCGATCGTCGAGCCATTCATGGAGGCGCGCGTACACGTCCGGCAGGCAGCAGAACGCGCCCTGTTCCGGCGCCGTATCGCGCAGGTACACGAGCCCCTGGAATCCAGCCTCGGACCTCGGCTGGCGCGGATCGGCGTCCCAATGGAAGCCACTCATCCGCGGCACTTCAGACGCTAGCGCTGCCGGCGCTTTGAAGGACACGCGATCCATGGTCACCCAGAGCCGGTCCGTGTCGTAGAGCTGCCGAAACAGGTCGTGGATGCCCGGCCACTGGCGCAGTGCCCACAGCGCCGGGTGGTGGTGCAGCGGCACGATGCCATGCCCGTGCATGGCGCGAGTCCGCCAACTGGCGGGGTCGTCGGCAACGATCCCCAGGAAGTCCGCCGTTGCGGCGAGCACGTCCTCGCAGAGTTCCCTCGGCACGACCTTCTCGACCACAAGGTAGCCTTTGGAGAACAGCTCCCGCCGCCGCTCCGCCGCCGTCTCCCATACACTCGCCGCCATGGCCACATTCCTCACCGTTGACCTCGGCACCACCCGCCTCAAGGTGGCGGCATTCGCGCCGGACGGGGAACTGTTACAGCAAGCCGCTGTTCGACACAACCCGGGCGTCGATGGACAGAACGCCGACCACTGGTGGCGGGGCACGACAAGGCTGATCGGCGAGCTGCTGTCGGGCCGCGTGACCGCGAAAGACGTGGTGGGCTTGTCGCTGTGCGGCCGGGCGGGGGCAGGCGTGTTCCTGGACCGCGCCGGCGAGGTGCTAATGCACCCTTGGGACGACCAGCGCCACGCCGCGGAACTCGCGAGATTGCGTGCTTGGCGCGCCGATGGCCGGCACTTGGCCAACTACGGCGCGGCGCTCGTGGCGAAGTTCCTTTGGCTTCGGCACCAGGCGCCCGAAGTCGCGAGGCGTTGCCGCCACGCTCTCTACGCCAAGGACTTCCTGCTGTTTCGACTCACCGGCGCGCACATGACGGACTGGTCCTCGGGGCCCGATGCGCCACAGTGGCATCCGCAACTGCACGAGCACTTCGACCTGCCGCCGGACCTGCTGCCCGCCCCCGCGCTGCCGTGGCAGATTGCCGGCCGGCTCAACGCCGCAGCCGCGCGCGAGACCGGCCTCACGGAGGGCATTCCGGTAGCGGTGGGCGCGCACGACGGCATTTGCGCCAACGTAGGTGCCGGCGCCACGCGCCCGGGCGAATACGCCATCACCCTCGGCACGCACGCGGTCGTTCGTACGCCAACCATCGATCCGCCGGCCAACGCATACCGCTTCTACTCGCTGCCGCCGGACCGCCACATCATCGGCGGCAACGCCGTCCAGGGCGGCCGTTCGGTGGACTGGTTGCTCGACATCACCCGCGCCGGCGACCGGCCTAACGCCTACGCGAGCGCCGAGGAAAGCGCCGCCGCGATCGACGCGGGTGCGGACGGCGTTCGCTTTCTGCCGTTCCTGTCGGGGCAGGTGGCGCCGGAGTTGCGTCCCGCCGCCAGTGGCGCGTTTCTGGGCCTAGCCTTGCGTCACGGCAACGCCGCGCTGCACCGCGCCGTTCTGGAGGGCGTGAGCTTCGCCATCGCCGACATCGTGGACCAAGTCGTCGGCTGGTGCGGGCCGCCAACGCGCGTTCGCCTCACCGGCGGCGGCGCTAACAGCATGCTGTGGCCGCACATCTTGGCGGCCGTCCTGGACACACCTCTCGAATGCTCGGACGAGGCGGTCGAGGGCCGCGGCGCGGCGATCTTCCTGGCCGTGGCGCTCGGCCACCAGCCCGATTACGACGCGGCCGCGGATGCGATGGTCCCATCGCCGCAGCGCATCGCGGCAGACGCGAATGCCGTCCTCAGCTATCGCGACGTGCGCCGGCACTGGCAGCAAGTGCGCGATGCCACCAGAGTGCTGGACGACCTCTGAGGCGGTTGCCAAGTCCGACAGGTGGCAGGGGTTGGTTTGCTGTTGGCGTTGTTCGAGGCTGGCGCGACTGCTGGCCTTTGTGCCGGGCTATAGTCGCGAGGGGAGACGAGGCGAAAGAGAGGGGCGATGACGACGCTTACCATCACCGGCGGCAAGCGGATTGACGTGGATGCCGGCACGACTCGCGACGACGATCTTCACATCGCCGACGACGTGGTCGTGGAAACCCTTGACCGACCGGCGGACCGGGTCGTGGACGTCCGCGGTGCCTTCGTCGCACCCGGTTTCATCGACCTGCACACGCACGTCTTCAGCCACCCGCTCTTCACCACCGCTCGCCTCGAAGCAGACCGCATCGGCACGCGCCAGGGGGTGGCTTGTGTGGTCGATGCCGGGTCGTCGGGGGCGACCACCGTCGACGCGTTCCCACGTTTCGTCCATGAGACGCAGCAAACGCGGGTGTTCGCATTCATCAACATCGGCAGCCCGGGCCTGCCGAATCTGGGTGGTGGCCATGCCTCGCGCCCGGACCTTTGCGATCTGCCCGGTGTCGTGCGCGCGCTCGAGCGCCACGACTGGCTGGTGGGCGTGAAGGTGCTCGCCAGCGCCTCGCACACCGGCAGCTTTGGCATCGAAGCGGTGAAGCTGGCACGCAAGGCGGCAGAACTGGCGGGCAAGCCGATGATGCTCCACATTGGCAACGCTCCACCGCTGATCGACGACGTGCTCGAGCTGCTGCGCCGCGGCGACATCGTCACGCACACCTACCACGGCAAGGTAGGCGGCGTTCTCGGCTATCGCGATCGGGTGATACCGGCCTTTCGCGATGCGGTGGAACGGGGTGTGATCGTCGATGTGGGGCATGGCCGCTCGTCGTTCAGCTTCCGGGTTTGCGAAACGGCGCTGGCGCAGGGCCTGCCGGTACACACGATCAGCTCGGACCTGCACCGCGGCAACCTCGATCACCATGCGGTGTCGCTGGCACGCACGATGAGCAAGCTGCGTGCGCTCGGCATGTCGCTGATGGACACGGTGCGGGCGGTCACCCTGGCCCCTGCGGGGGCCGTTGGCCTCGAGCAGCTCGGCTTCGGAAGCTTCACCGTCGGCAGGCCCGCTTACGCCACCGTGTTCGAGGAGACCACCGAACCGTGGCAAGTGGAGGATGCCGAGGGCGAACTGCGCACCGTACCCGGCCGCATCGAGACCCGGGGCGTCGCCATCGGCAGCACCTACCACGAGCGGGACGCCCCCTTGTGAATCCGTTTCGCCGCATCGGCGTCGAAACCGTCATCAATGCGGCCGGCAAAATGACCGCTCTCGGCGGATCGGCCCAACACGAGACCGTGGCCCAAGCGCAGGCCGAGGCGGCCCGGGCGCATGTGGATCTGGCGGAACTCCGCCATGCCGCCGGCCAACGCATCGCTGCCCGCACCGGCGCCGAGGCGGCCTGCATCACCACCGGGGCAGCCGCCGGCATCGCCATCGGCGTCGCCGCCATCCTCACCGGGCGCGACCTCGAGAAGATTCGTCGCGTGCCCGATGTCCCTGCACCGAGGGACATACTGATCCAACGCGGCCATGACGTGGACTTCGGCGCGGAAGTGACGCAGATGATCCGCCTGGGCGGCGGTCGACCGGTGGTGTTTGGCACCCTCGATGCCGTGACCGAGGACGACTTCTCTACGGCGTTGGCGGCGGACCCCAAGGCCCTCGTGTACGTCAAGTCGCACCATGCAGTGCAGCAGAATCGACTGTCGCTCGACGCTTGCCTCGGCCATGGCGTTCCGGTGTTGGTGGACGCTGCCGCAGAAAGCGATGTTCTGAGCTACATCGCGGCCGGCGCCGATCTGGTGACGTACTCCGGCGGCAAGGCCATCGGTGGGCCAACCTGCGGCTTCATCGCCGGTCGCCGCGATCTCATCGAAGCGTGCGAGTTGCAGGGCCGTGGCATCGCCCGCGCCATGAAGGTGGGCAAGGAACAGATCATGGGCCTGATGGCGGCGCTCGACAGGTTCGAGCCGTCCGCCGGCGACGACGAGGCCATTCTCGCCGCGCTCCATGCTGGACTCTCGTCGTTCGCGAACGCGCGCATCGTCCCGGACCGCGCCGGTCGCCCCATCCGCCGGGTGGGCCTGGCAGACCCGCCCGACATGCTGCATGCCCTAGTGCAGCATCTGGCCGCCAGCGCACCGAGCATCCGCACCCGCAACCACCAGCTAAACGAAGGTCTGCTCCTGTTCGACGTGCGCGAACTGCGTCGGCACGACGTGGCCACCATCGTCGAACGCGTACGCGCTTTCTACACCGACGTCGCGCCCTCGGGCAGCTGCAGAGGCTCCGCTTGAGCGGGCGAATGGGAGCCGAGCGCTGGCCCTCGGAGGGAGGGCGTCTCGCCCTCCTGCGCGCCGTCAGGCGCGTTCCGTTGGCTGGAGGAATGCGTGCCTGCGGCACGCCAGGGAGGGCGAGATGCCCTCCCTCCGAGGGCCCGTGCATCGTCAAGTCCCGACAGGCTGTTAGCGCACCCTAACGGGCGCGTGGCAGTTCGCTGCGCGATCTGCTGGCCTACGGCATGAGCCCTAGCGACTCCAGAGCGCTTGGGTTTGGCGGCTAGCCGTGGTGGAATCTCTTGCATGGGCGGACTGAAGCTTCGCGACTCCGTGACGGCGCTGCGGGGTGTGGGCCCGGGCTCCGCCAAGCGGCTTGCTCGTCTTGGCATCGCCGAAATCCGGGACCTATTGCTGCATCTGCCGCTGCGATACCAAGACCGCACGCGGACGACGCCACTCGGCGAACTAGCGGCCGGCACCGAATGCCTCGTGGCCGGGGAAATCCTGGGCGCGGACGTGAACTACGGTCGCCGCCGCTCCCTGCTGGTGCGCCTGCAGGACGACAGTGGCCGCCTGGCCATGCGCCTGTTCCACTACTCCCGGGGGCAGCGGGAGTCATTCGCGCCCGGCGCTTGGGTGCGGTGCTTCGGGGTCGTGCGGATGGGTCCTGCCGGTCACGAGATGGTGCATCCCGAGTACCGCCTGTTTCCGTCGGAACCGCCGCCGCCGGCACCCGAACTCACGCCCGTGTACCGACAAACCGAAGGCATCGCCACGGCTCGCCTCGCGGGATGGATTCAAGCGGCGCTAGCGGACGTTGACGAGACGTTCGGAATCCCCCTGCCGGGACAGGACTTCCCGTTGCTGCTCGACGCCCTGCGCTGCGTCCACGGCCGGGCCATGGACGACAGCGATGTCGAGGACGCACCGGAGGCGCGCACGGCGCGGCTTGCCGCCGCGCGCCGCCGCATCGTCCTGGACGAGCTGCTCGCGCACTATCTGGTGATGAAGCGCCGTCGGGCGGCGAGGGGGGGCCTCACCACCACCTCCCTGCCACCAACAAGACAGCTAGGACGCGAGCTGCTGCGCAATCTGGGCTTCCGCCTCACCGGCGCCCAGGCCCGCGTGGCGCGGGATGTGCTGAACGACCTCGCCTCCAACGTGCCCATGATGCGACTGCTGCAGGGCGATGTGGGTTCCGGCAAGACGGTCATCGCCGCATTCGCCGCAATCCGCGCTGCGGAACACGGCTGCCAGACGGCACTCATGGCACCCACCGAAATCCTTGCCGAGCAACATTTCGAGACGCTCAGCGCCTGGCTCGGGCCCCTCGGCATCGGCGTCGGCCTCTTGACCGGGCGTCTTGCCGCCGCGGAACGCCGAGCCCGGCTCGCGGCAGTGGAAGGCGGCGAAGACCTTGTGGTGGTGGGCACTCATGCCCTGTTTCAGTCTGGGGTGGCGTTCCAAAGGCTCGCTCTCGCCATCGTCGACGAGCAACACCGCTTTGGCGTTGAGCAGCGCATGATGCTGCGGCACAAGGGGGAGGTGCCCCACCACCTGGTGATGACCGCCACGCCAATCCCCCGCACCTTGACGATGGCACTCTACGCCGACATGGATGTTTCCGTGATCGACGAGCTGCCGCCCGGTCGTCACGCCGTGCGAACTCGGGTGGTGGCCATGTCGCGACGAAACGACGTGATCGCCCACGTCGGCCAAGCCGTGGCGGCTGGCGCGCAGGTGTATTGGGTCTGCACGGTGATCGACGGCCAGGAGGGCGAGGAGGGCCGGGCCGGGCGAGCGCAGGCAGCCGAGACCACGACAACCGGCGAAGCGCCGCCAAGCATCGCATTCCGAACCGCGCCCAGAGACCCGGAGCGAGCCGCCACCACGACCTTCGACGAGTTGCAGGAAATGCTCCCGGACGTGCGCTCCGCCTTGGTGCACGGCCGCTTGCCGGCGACCGAGAAGGCCACCGCCATGGCCGCGTTCAAGGCCGGGGAAATCGACTTGCTGGTGGCCACCACAGTCATCGAAGTGGGCGTGGATGTGCCCAACGCCTCTCTCATGGTGATCGACAACGCGGAACGATTGGGCCTCGCGCAGCTCCACCAACTGCGCGGCCGCGTCGGCCGCGGCAGCGCCCGCAGCGACTGCGTGCTCCTCTACCAGCCACCGCTGTCAGAGGTGGCAGCGCAACGCCTCGCGGTGCTGCGCAAGACCAACGACGGCTTCGTCATCGCCGAGAAGGACCTCGAACTGCGCGGCCCCGGCGACATCCTCGGCACCCGCCAAACCGGCGAGCAGGCGTTCCGCGTCGCGGATCTGGCCGAGGATGCCGTGTTGGTCCCCCTCGCCACGCGCATCGGCGACAGCCTCCCAGACTCCCCCGAACTCGCAGGCCAAATCACCTCCACCTGGGCCTTTGGCACCGACGCGGACTACGCGGGAATGTGACGCGACGGGTTCGGCCGCGCCTTACGCCGCCTCGCCAACCGTCCGTCGGGGCCGCCTTTGCGTGTGCGAAAGTACAATGGCGTTGTCGCCTTTGTTACGTTGCAATACAGGAGCCATTGATGCCGACAGACGTGCCGCCAACTGCCCTCCTGGTCGTACTCGACGGTTGGGGGCATGCCCAGGCGCCGGCGGAGCCGGGGCAGCGCGAGAATGCCATCGCGGCCGCGCACACGCCGGTTTGGGATCGGCTGTGGGCGCACGCGCCGACCACGCTGCTGTCGGCATCGTCGGAGGACGTGGGGTTGCCTGCGGGGCAGATGGGGAACTCCGAAGTTGGGCACATGAATCTGGGTGCGGGGCGCGTCATGCGTCAGGACCTCACGCGCATCGACCATGCCATCGCCACGGGCGACTTCTTTGCGAATCCGGCGCTGGAAGGTTCCATTGACGCTTCGCTCGCGAGCGGCGGTGCGCTGCACGTGCTTGGGCTTTTGTCGCCGGGGGGCGTTCACAGTCACGAAGACCAGGTTGCGGCATTCGTCACCCATGCGATCAAGCGGGGAGCCTTGGTGCGTTTGCACGCGTTCCTCGACGGCCGCGACACGCCTCCCAAGAGCGCAGCGCAATCCCTCAAGCGCTTCGAGCAAGACACCCCTGGTGTCATCGCCTCGATCGCGGGGCGCTACTACCCAATGGATCGCGACCGGCATTGGGACCGCATCGAGCGGGCATACGACACGCTGGTGCGCGGCGAAGCGGCATTCCGGTTCGACGATCCCATGACGGCGCTGGACGCCGCCTACCAGCGCGGCGAAACCGACGAGTTCGTACAACCGACATTGGTGGGGGCGGATGGCCAACAGCGCATCGCCGACGGCGATGCCGTCGTCTTCATGAACTTCCGCGCCGACCGCGCCCGTCAGCTCAGCCGAGCCTTCCTCGCCGAGGACTTCGACGGCTTCGGCCGCCAACGTGTCCGCTTGAGCGCCTTCGTCACCCTCACCCGCTACGCGGACGACATCGAAGCGCCCTGCGCGTTCGACAACGAAGTGCCGTGTCACACCTTCGGCGAAGTGCTCGCCAGCCTCGGCAAGACTCAGCTTCGCATCGCCGAGACGGAGAAGTACGCCCACGTCACGTTCTTCTTCTCGGGCGGCAGGGAGGCGCCGTTCGCCGGTGAAAGCCGCGTGCTGGTGCCTTCGCCTTCTGTGTCCACCTACGACCTCGCTCCGGCCATGTCTGCCCGCGAGGTAACCGACCGGCTCGTCCGTGCGGTCGAGACGGGCGAGTTCGACGCAATTGTCTGCAACTTCGCTGGCGGCGACATGGTGGGACACACCGGCGTCTTCGACGCCGCCGTGCAGGCGGTGGAAACCATCGACGAGTGCCTCGGCCGCATCGAAGCCGCAGTGAAGCGAACCGGCTCCACCTGCCTAGTCACGGCCGACCACGGCAACGTCGAACGCATGATCGACCACCTGAGCGAACAGCCGCACACGGCCCACACCTCGTCGCCCGTGCCGCTTGTGTACCTCGGCCCCGACGAGGTGACGTTCTCCCAAGGCGGCACTCTTGCCGATGTTGCCCCGACCCTGCTCACACTCATGGGCATCCCGATGCCGAAGGAGATGACCGGACGACCCTTGTCCCAGTGCGCTGCAGCGTGGCGTCAGAGTGCCGGTTGAAAGGCGCGGGGCCCTGCTGCTCGCGGGGCTGGTCATCCTCGTCGCGACCAACGCGACCGCAGCGCAAGGAGAGGACGCGGAAGCCCGGCGCCAGCTTGGCGATGTCGTGGAGCAACTCAACGCCCTCGACACCTGGCTCACCGACGCCGACCGGCGCATGGCCGAGCAGCAGCAGGAACTCGCGAATGCCGACCGACGCATCGACGAGTTCACGCGCCAGATGCGCGAACTCACCCGCAAACAGGCGCAGGCTTCGGTGCGCGTGCAGTCGGTGCAGGACGAGCGCGCCGCGTTGGAGGCTGCACGAATGGAGCAGGCGCAGCGCATCGCCCAGCACATCCGCGATGCGTGGCGACACCCTCGCCGTGACTTCCTCAAGGCTCTGCTGAACCACCAAGACCCGGACGAGTTTGACCGCGCCGTGCGGATGCATGGCCATTTCGCGCGGGCACGGGCTGAGTCGCTGGCTTCGTTCCGCGCCACCCTCGAAGCGCTCGCCGGCAACGCCGACCGAGCCGCCGGCGAACGGCTCGTTCTCACCGAGGCGCGCACTTCCCTCCAAGAACGTCGCAAGGCGTTGGTACAAACCCGCTCCGAGCGCCAACACGCCATCGACCTCCTGCAAGCCGAACGGAGCGACCGCGCCGCCTTGCGCGAGCGCCTCCGGCGAGACCGGGAGCGGCTCGAATCTCTGCTGACGGCCTTGGCACAGCGTCCCGCGTCGGACCCGACATCCCGCGACGTGCCGCCGGCGCTGTCCGGGCTTGATTTGGTGGAAGCCCGCGGCAAGTTGCCCTGGCCCGTGCAAGGCGAGATCGTCAACCGCTTCGGCCAGAACCGCGCCGGCGGCCGCATGACTTGGGAAGGCGTGCAGTTCAGCGCCTCCCCCGGCGAAGATGTCATCGCCGTGGCCAACGGCCGCGTCGTGTTCGCGGAATGGCTGCGCGGCTTTGGCCTTCTCACCATCGTCGACCACGGCAACGGCCACCTGTCGCTATACGGTCACAGCGACGCGATCTACAAAACAGAAGGCGACTGGGTGTCCGGCGGCGAAGCCATCGCCTCCGCCGGCCAGAGCGGCGGCCGCGCCGATGTGGGCGTGTACTTCGAGGTGCGTGCCGACGGCGAACCGACGGACCCGATGGACTGGCTCGGCAGCAACCCCTAGTTCCCTGAGCGGAGCTTAAGGCTACGGAGGCGCCCCGCACGAATCCCTCGGCGAATTCACGACGGGCGGGGACAAGCCCCGCCCCTACGAGGCCCGTCACGTTGGTCGCTTGAGGATTCGACTCGAGGCGAGGGCCTTGGGGGCGAGGGCGAGACGCCCTCGCCCCCAAAGGCCCCGTGCCGACGCGGCAGTGTCGGTCGCCGAATCCATCGTTGCGCTTGAAGGCATCCCCGCCTCGCGTATGCCGCAATTCTGGATCGCGGCCCCTTCCTGTCACTCCCCCCTCGCGGGGGAGTCGAGAAAAGCGTCCTCGCTTTTCTCGGAGGGGGGGCCGCCGAAGGGCTGCGATGCCCCCTGTTGGCTTGGCCTTTCGGCGCCCCCCTCCGAGAAGGCCGAGGACGGGCGGGGACGAGCCCGTCCCCTACAGCGCCGCTGTCAGAAGGCCCGACCCGTTGTCCAACCTACTCCACCGCCGCGTACACCATGTTCTGCAGCGTCTGTTGAATCCAGGGTGGCGTGCCGATTCGTTGGGGCATGAACACGGCCACCAGCTCCAGTTGCGGGTCGATCCAGAAGAACGTGCCGGCGGCGCCGCCCCAGTAGTAGCTGCCTGGGGTGAGCGCGCCGCGCGCTGCGCCGTCGGGGGCGATGGCGAAGCCGAGGCCAAAGCCGTCGCCGTTCGCGGAATCGGCGTCCGCGAGCAGGTTGGTGGTCATCAGGTCGACCGCGGCGGGGCTCAGAATCCTCGCTCCATCGAGCGAGCCGCCATTGACGAGCATCAGGCAAAAGCGCAGGTAGTTGTCGGCGGTCATTACGAGGCCGCCGCCGCCGGAGAGGAAGGTGACGCCCCGGAACTCCGGGTCCTCCCGAGGCGAGTCCTGCACGATCACCTCGCCGTCCACCACGTAGTGATCCGTTCCGAAGCGGGCGAGCACCGACTCGGGCACATCAAAATAGGAGTCGTTCATGCCGAGAGGCACAAACAGGCGCTCTCGGAAAAAAGCGTCCAGCGGCTGCCCGCTGACCCTTTCCACCAGGTGGCCCAGCACGTCGCTCGAGAAGCCGTAGTGCCACCGCGAACCGGGCTGAAACAGCAGCGGAATGTCGGAGAGCTTCTCTACCAACTCGCGCGTGTCGTGGGTGAGATAGTCCCAATCGTCGATCAGCTTGGCCTCGCGGTACATGCGGTCCACCGGGGTGTCGCCGTAGTAGCCATACGTCAGGCCCGCGGTGTGCATCAGGAGGTGTCGGGCAGTCACGGCGCTGTTCGCCGGCACCTGCTCCCCGTCCTGCAGAACCTTGAGTTCGTCCCACTCCGGGAAGTGCATGGAGACCGGCGCGTCCAGCAACAGCTTGCCGTCCTCTACCAGCGTCATCGCCGCAACGCTGGTGATGGGCTTGGTCATCGAATAGATGCGCATGAGCGAATCCATCTCAAGCGGTGCACCGGTTTCGACATCGAGGGTGCCGACGGCATGCTCGAATACCACGCCGCCACGGCGGGCGATCATGGCCAACATTCCGGGGAACTCTCCTTGCGCCACCAGGCTGTCCATCCGTTCCGCCACCCGCACCAGCCGAGCCTCCGACATGCCGACTTCGGCGGGTGCCACACGCGGCAGTTCGCCCGCGCACAACCCGCCAGCAAGGACAAGCGACCCCATGGCGGCCAAGCGGCCAGCAATCCGGTAGCCCATCAGACTCTCCTCACCCCAACCTTCTTGCGAGCGTCCCAAGTCTGACGTATCGCAAGAACACCCACCATAATGCGAGCCGTGGACGTCACGGCAGAACTCCATCGCGCCGCCGCATCGCTGCGGGCGGGACACGCCGCCAGAGCGAAGCGGGCGGCGCAGGATGTGCTGGCGGTCGAGCCTAGCAACGCCAGGGCCCGGCACCTGCTCGGCGCCGCTTTCGCCCGCGAGGGCAACCTGGCGAAAGCCATCGACCATCTACAAACCGCTGCGCGAGCGATGCCCGGGCAGCGTGCCGTGGCAGCGGACCTCGCCGCAGCGTGGCAACGCCATGCGGATGGTCTGTTTGGCGAAGGCCGGGACGACGACGCCCGCTCAGCGCAGCGCGAAGCGATTTCCTGCGACCCGTTCTTCCCCGACATCCGGGCGGCGATCCAGGCCGGCGCGGAAGGCCGCCTGCGCGATGCCGAAACCGGCTACCGAGACGTGCTCAAAGCGGACCCGAACCACATCCATGCCCTCGTGGGCCTCGCCAATATCGCCATCGACCGCAACGCGCCGGACGACGCCGAGCGCTTACTCGGGCGGGCCATGTCGGTCTCCGCCAACGTCAGCCACGTGCATCGTGCTCTGGCCCGCCTAGCTATGAGCCGGTCGCGATTCCCGGAGGCCGAGGCTGCGGCAGGGCGCGCGGTGAAGCTCAATCCCGAGCTCGCCGAGAGCTGGACGACGTTGGGCACGGTGCTGGCGTGGGGCCTCAAGCAGGCGGAAGCGGCAAACGCATTCGAGCGCGCGCTCGCGATCAACCCGAAGCAGCCGCGCGTGCATCTCTCGCTCGGCCACGTCCACAAGGCACTCGGCAACTCGGATGCGAGCATCCGCGCCTACCGAAACGCAGTGGGTGCCGACGCTGGTCTGGGCGAGGCGTGGTGGAGCCTTGCCGATCTCAAGACCTATCGCTTCACGGATGCAGAACGAGGCGCCATGCAGGCGGCGCAGGAACGCAAGGACCTGTTCGGCCGCGACCGCGCTGCGCTCCACTTCGCCCTCGGCAAGGCGTTCGAGGACAGCGGCGAGGTGGACCAAGCGTTCGAGCACTACCGCCGCGGCAACGATCTGCGCGCGAGCCACGAGTCGTTCAACGTGGAACGGTTCGAGGCGCAGTGCCAGCGTTTGCGGCAGGCGTTTACGGCGACTGCGCTCGCCGAGAAGCAGGGAACGGGACGCTCGGCAGTTGATCCTGCTCCCATACCCATCTTCGTCATCGGCCTGCCCCGTTCCGGCTCCACGCTGGTGGACCAGATCCTCTCGTCCCACAGCCGCGTGCAAGGAACGATGGAACTGCCTCATGTGCTCGGCTACGTGCGCGAGCTCGAACGCGGCGCCGGCTACCCGGACGCCGCGCAGCAAATGTCGCCCGAGGACTTGCAAGCCTTGGGCGAGCGCTACCTTGCGGAAACCGCCTCCCACCGCGGCGATGCCCCGTACTTCGTGGACAAGATGCCCAACAACTTCCTCCACGTCGGCCTCATCGCCGGCATGTTGCCGCAGGCACGTTTTGTGGACACCCGCCGCCATCCATTGGGCTGTGCCTTGAGCATCTACAAGCAGAATTTCGCCCGCGGCCAATCCTTCAGCTATCGCCTGGACACCCTCGCCGCCTACTACAAGGGCTACCTCGAAATGATGCGCCACTGGCAGAGCGTGCTGCCGGGCCGCATCCACCGCGTCATCTACGAACGCATGGTGGACCACACCGAAGCCGAAACCCGCCGCCTCCTCGCCCACTGCGACCTGCCCTTCGAGGAATCGTGCCTCCGCTTTTTCGAAACCGACCGCGTGGTCCGCACTGCCAGCGCCGAGCAAGTGCGCCAGCCCATCTACACCGACGCCAAGGAACACTGGCAGGCCTTTGGGCCGCACCTCTCGGCTCTCGAATCTGCCTTGGGCGACGCACTGCATAGGTGGGACAGAGCCTGACTCCGCCTTCCGCGGCGCTTGGCCGTTGCTTCCCAAGCGCAGTGGTGTACATTGGCGCATCCGTCGCTGCCGGCCGGAGGAGCCATGCGGAAGTCGCCAAAGACCCGGTGCCGAGAGACCAGCGCGCCCTCCCGCAACGGCGCCCCGCCGTTCCCGCTTTCCAAACTCGCGATCGCAGTCGCCGCCGCATCGGGGCTTGGCGCTGCGCCGTCTCTGCATGCTCAGGAGGCGTCGGCTTCAGCGCCGGCGCTCGAGGAAGTGATCGTCACCGCCCGCAAGCGGGAGTCCAACATTCAGGACACGCCGGTGAGCATTCAGGCGTTCACCTCGGACGACCTGGAGCGGATGGACCTCGACCGGTTCGAGGATTTCGCCGATCAGTCGCCTTCGCTTTCCTACATCAGCGCCGGCCCCGGCACGCAGCTCATGCACATTCGCGGCGTGTCCGACGGCGGCATCCCGCATGTCTTCCGCACCAACGACGCGACCACCAGCTACTACTTGGATGAGCAACCGGTGAACGGGCGGGCCGGCGGTGCGCCGGACCTCCACCTCTACGACATCGAACGCATCGAGGTGCTGCGCGGGCCAGAGGGCACCTACTACGGTGCAAGCTCGGTCTCTGGCACGGTGCGGATCATCACCAACAAGCCCGATACGGAAGAGACCGCCTACGGCTTCGATCTTGCCGGCGGCAGCATCGCCCACGGCGACACCACCTACACGGCGGAGGGCTTCGGCAACCTGCCGCTGTCGGATCGGGCTGCGGTTCGCGCCGTTTTCTGGCACGACAAGTCGAACGGCTTCGTGGACAACATCGAGCAGGACTTCACCTACAGCAACGGCGTGACGGTGAACAACCGGCAGTGGGCCGGCGAGGACTACAACGAAGAGGAAACAACCGGCGGCCGCATCGCCCTTAGCTTCGATATCAACGAGGATTGGCAGGTGCTGGGCACGGCCATGACCCAGGCCACCAAGACTGTGGGCGCATGGGATCACGACCCCACCCGGCACGGCGACCTCGAAGTGACCCGGCGCGGCCCGGAATACACGAATCTGAACCACGCCCAATACGCCTTCACCCTCACCGGCGAGACCGGCATCGGCGATCTCGTGTACGCGACGAGCTACTACGACCGCGACGACCTCGCCGTGAACGATTATTCCGACTACGTCGAATACGCCTCGTTCGGGAGCTGGGTGCAGCAGCACGCCTGCGAGAACTTCTACTGGTATGGCTTCACCGGCTGCGCCGACCCGAGCATCTTCTTCGAAAGCGAAGCCAACGCCAGCCGCTGGTCCCACGAACTCAGGATGGCGTCCACCGGCGAAGGCCGTTTGAACTGGATTGGAGGCATCTACTCCGAGACCGGGCGCTACGACGGTTATCTGTTCTGGGAAATGCCGGGCATCAACTTCACCAGCGGCCCGGCGGAGTACTACGTCAGCCGCGACGGCGGCACGCCGCTGCCGCTCGAGTGGTGGAGCTGCCCCGGCTGGAAGGGCACGAACAGCTATGCCGCGGCGTTTGGCGACGTGTCCTGGGACTTCACTGATCAACTCACCCTCGCCGCAGGGATGCGCGTGTTCCGCGCCGACGACGGCGAGGGCAGTGGCTGGAGTTGCGGCTATCCGTGGGAGCCCAAGGAGTACGACGCAGACCAGCCGGGCGAATCGGACACCGACCAAACCCTCAAGTTCAGCGCCCAGTACGACCTCTCCGAGGACGTACTGATCTACGCTGCCTACGGCGAAGGCTTCCGTCGCGGCAGCCGCAACCCCAACGTCACCCACCCGGAGGTGCCGGAGTTCTACGAATCCGACTTCAGCCGTTCGTGGGAGGTAGGCTGGAAGTCGACGATGGCCGAGGGTCGGGTGGTGCTGAACGGCGCCGCCTACTTCATCGACTGGGACAACTTCCAGACGGTCCTCTACGACCTCCTCACGGTGCCGTTCAACTTCCGTCGCAACGTGGAAGGCGCCACCATCCGGGGCGTCGAAGCCGACCTCACGGCGGTGCTGAGCGAGAACTGGACGCTCACCGGCGGCCTCGCCTTCAACCGCGCGGAACTCGTGGGCGACTTTGCCACCATCGCCCGAGAACCTCGCTTCGTCTATGCCGCCGAAGGGCGCCGCCTCGCGCACACGCCGGAGTGGAGCGCGTCGGTGGGCCTCAGCTACGACCGCCCCTTGAGCGGCAACCGCGCCGTGTATGGCCTCTTCAACTGGTCCTTCACCGACGAGCGCTGGAACCTGCTCGCGCGCCAGAGTGAACAGCCACCGGTGCTCATGGACGCCTATTCCCTCGTCAACGTCCGCGCCGGCATGGACTTCAACGGCGGCGCCTGGGGAGCGGAGCTCTTCATCACGAATCTGACGGACGAGCGAGCGCAGATCTTCCAGAACTCGGGCTACTACGACTCGCGCATCACCACCAACCGGCCGAGAACCATCGGCATCCGGCTGAAGGTGCGCTCCTAGCAGCCTACCGTCTCGCGGTAAGGCCAGGCGAAGGAACGGCGTGGGCGTTCACGGCACCGTCATCGACTGCGACTCCCACGTGATGGAGCCGGCCGATCTGTGGCAGCGCTATCTCGAACCTGCCTATCGGGACCGCGCGATTCGGATCGAGGAAACCGACGGCGTCGAGCAACTCGTCATCGGCGAGAAGGTCGTGCTCGAACGGGTGCTCGCCGGCTTGGGCGGCGCCAACATCGACCGCCGCAAGCTCTTCACCGAACCACATCGCTACATCGACGGCTGCCCGCCGGCGAGCTACGACCCCCACGAACGGGCGAAGCTGCTCGACAGTTGGGGCGTGGACCGCGGCGTGCTGTTCCCCACGATCGGCATCCTGCCGTTCCCGGAAGAAGACGTCGATCTCGCCTCCGCCTACTGCCGCGCCTACAACACCTGGCAGGCGGAGTTCTTCCAGACGATTCCCGACCGCGTGGTGCCCATCGCCACGATCAACTGGCACGACGTGGACGAAGCTGCCAAGGAACTCGACCGCTGCCTCGCGCTCGGCTTCCGGGGCCTGTTCGTGCCACCGGAAACCATCGCTGGCAAGAGCCCTGGCGACGCCCATTTCGACCCCCTGTGGTCGCGCTGCCAAGAAGCGGGAATCCCCGGCTGCCTGCACGTCATCGTCCGCTTCGACGGCGCCGCAGCTCCCTTCGCCGGCTGGCGCACGGCTGGCTTGGGTCCCACGTTCGGCTTCTCGCTCGGCGCAACCGGACAGCTCATTCCCGCACTCGCCGCCCTAGTCCTTGGCGGCCTCTTCGACCGCTTCGAGAATCTCAAGATCGTCAGCGTCGAGGCGGGCTGTGGCTTCGCGGCCTACCTGATGGACCGCCTAGACGAAAAACACCACTTCTTCCGCCCCCTCTCGCTAACCCCACTGGCGGAACGCCCCAGCGACTACATCCGCCGCAACTGCTACTTCGTCGCCGAACCGGAAGAACGCACCATCAGCGCCATGATGGACCTCGTAGGCGAAGACCACATCCTCTGGGGCAGCGACTACCCCCACGTGGACTCCCGCCTCGACGCCGCGGACCTGATGCGCGAATCGGTGAGGGCCGAATCCGGAGAACGCCTGGCGGGATTCTTGGGCAAGAACGCGATGCGCGTGTTCGACCTTTAGGGGCCCCGAACAAGCACCTCCCATCGACATGCCCTCTTCGGGAGGGCGCCTCCATCGCCCGGGGGCTCAGTGAAACGGCCGATCTCCCTTCACCGTCACCCGGATGCCGCTTCGGGTTTGGGGGTAGTAGTCCCAGATGGCGACGTGTTGGACGCAGCGGTTGTCCCACATGGCGATGGAGTGGGCCTGCCATTGGAAGCGGCACTGGAACGCCGGGTTCTTGATGTGCTCGAACAGGAAGTCGAGCAAGGCGCGGCTTTCCGTGCGTGACAACCCTTCGATGCGGCGGGTGAAGCCGGCGTTGACGAACAGTGCCTTGCGCCCGGTGACCGGGTGGGTGCGGATCACCGGGTGGGAGGCTTTCGGGAACTCGCGCTGCGGCTTGTGGTCGCCGTATTGGCCGGTGTAGTCGGACTCGTGTCGGGCGGTCAGGCCGTCCAAAAGCGTGCGCATCGGCTCGCTCAAGGCGTCGTAGGCCTCGTACATGCTGGCGAACAGCGTGTCGCCGCCATGCTTCGGCACCGTCTCGAGATGCAGGATGCTGCCGAGGGGTGGTTCTTCGTCGGCGGAGACGTCCGAGTGCCAGCCGGCGCCGTTCTGCCGGAACGACTCCTTGTCTGTGTGGATCATCATCAGTTCCGGATTGCCGTGCGCATAGGGTGCGGCCGGATGGATGTGCAGTTCCCCAAAGCGACGCCCGAAGGCGAGGTGCTGCTCCGCCGAGATGTGCTGGTCGCGCAGGAAGATCACCTGATGCGCCATCCAGGCGGCGTGGATTTCCTCGAAGGCGTCGTCGCTCAATGGGCGAGCGAGGTCGACGCCGTGCAACGTAGCGCCGATGGTGGGCGTGAGCGGCTCCACCTCGACGTGGCGATAGACGCGTCCTGCGTTCATTTTGGCTTCCCCCTAACGAATCGCGATGGGATTGATGATCATCTGCACTGCGCCGCGCACCTTGGCCTGCCCAAGCACGAACAGGAACTCGAACGCGCCGTCACGCACCAGCGGACCGGTGTTCATCGTCTCCAAGATGTAGATGCCATTCTCCTTCAGCAGGATGACGTGGCCCTGGAAGGGTCGGGCCGGATCCGGCGGTGGCACCACGTCGAGGCCCCAGGTGTCGGCGCCCACTGCGACCACGTTCTTGTCCGCCATGTATTGCGCCACTTCCTCGGTCTGGCCCGGCTCCGCCGCCACCCAAACCTCCGGCTCCGCTACCAGCTTGGCGTCCGTCCAGCCGGTGTGGAACAGCACCACATCGCCTTCCCGAACCGGCGTGCCCTGCTTCTGCTGCACCGATTCGACATCCTCCACGGTGAAGTACTGCCCCGCCTCCATGCTCTCGACGCCGAAGTGGCCGGCCATGTCCAGCACGATGCCGCGTGCGACGATGGGCGGGACTTTCTCGATGCCGAGCTTGGTGAGGCCCGTGATGCCGGCGAAGTCGCTGGCGTGGTTGCAGTTGTAGTAGGTGCCGTCGGGGCCGCCGAGATGCCCCAAGCCGTCGATCTGCGGCCCGATGCCGAACCACCCTTGGAAGACGTCGTCGTTGTAGGTGGCGTTCGGGAACGGCCGGTTGCCCTCCTGCTGGTTCGGCTGCACCACCTGCAGCATCAGGCCGCGTGGCGCGAAGGCCGGGGTGGTGGAGTCGATGACGATGCCGAGGCTGTAGGTCTTGCCCGTCTTGATGAGCTTGGACGCCGCCAGCACCGACTCTGCCGTGATGAGGTTGGCGCTACCGATCTCGTCGTCCGCGCCCCAGTGCGAGTGCTGGCACTCGTCCGCCCACGCCGCGCCGCCGAATGCTGCGGCCAGCAATGCCGACGCGACCACGCGCGTCCCATGTTGCCTGTTCATGCCCCCTCCTTGTCGCTTTGCCCGCGCCAGGAGGCCGTCGCTACGGGGCGGCCTTCTGCTTGGGCTCCGGTGTTAGCGCGCCCTTTCGGGCGCCTCGGCCAACAGCCTTCGGACCTCGCCGCTACGACGCAGTCCGAAGGCTGTTAGCATCGTCGCAAGTGTGCTGGAGGGCAAGGGCAGCAAAACATGACCGAAACCGACGAGATTCTGTGCGAGCGCAAGGGTGAACAGGACGGCATCCTCTGGCTGACGCTGAACCGGCCGGAGCGCCTGAACGCATTGACGTTCCCGCTCCTGCGCAAGATGCGGGAGATCCTCGTGGACGCCCGCTTCGACCGCACCGTGCGCTGCGTCGTCATCACCGGTGCCGGACGCGGCTTCTGCGCCGGCATGGACATGGCAGGCGGCAGCGGCGGCGAGTCACAGCCGTCGGACGGCTCCGTGGATGTCGAAGGCTATCGGCTCAACTTCCGCCACGAAGTGGAAACCTACGTTGCGCTCCGGCGCCTCGAGGTGCCGGTGGTTGCCGCCGTCAATGGCCCCTGCGTCGGTGCCGGCTTCGACCTCGCCAGCCACTGCGACCTCGCCATCGGCTCGACCGCCGCCCGCTATCAGGTGGCCTACGTGCGCCGAGGTCTCTACGCCGACCTTGGCGGCTTCTGGTCGCTGCCGAAGATCCTCGGCTGGCGCAAGGCGATGGAGATGATGATGACCGGGCGCTTCATGAGCGCCGAAGAGGCGCACGAGTGCGGCTTCACCAACTATCTGGTCGAGCCGGACGAGTTCGACGAGCGAGCGATGGAGTTCGCGCTGCAGATCGAGGCAGGCCCTCCCATCGGCCAGAAGGTGGGCAAGATGCTCGCCTATCGCACGGCGCATCTCGACTACGACACCGCCATGCAGTGGTCTGAAACCGCCATACCGCTGGTGGGGCTGTCGCAGGACTTCGGCGAGGGCGTGGCGGCATTCCGCGAGAAGCGCGACGCGACCTTCAAGGGGCGTTAGCAACCTCCCGTGGCGACCTTTGGCCGCATCTACCACACGCAGTCCTCAGGCCATTGACAGGAGGCAGCAATGACCGCCTTCCACGACATCACCATGAACGCCATCACCGGCGAGCCGTTGACCTTCTCCAAGTACAAGGGCCAAGCGTGCCTGGTGGTGAATCTCGCCAGCCAATGAGGCATGACCAAACAGTACGCAGGTCTGCGTACCCTGCAGGAGAGCGGCGCGGTGACGGTGCTTGGCTTCCCCTGCAACCAGTTCGGACGCCAGGAACCCGGCAGCAACGAGGAAATCCTTGAGTTCGCCCGCTCCCGCTACGACTGCAACTTCCAGCTCTTCGAGAAGGTGGAGGTGAACGGCGACGGCGCCTGCGAGCTCTATCGGTTGCTGAAGGCCGCACAGCCGGGTGCCGACGGTGGCGAGGACATCCCCTGGAACTTCACCAAGTTTCTCGTCGGCCCAAACGGCAACGTGCTGGCGCGCTACGAACCAGGCATGACGCCTGCCAAGATCGGCGAAGACCTCTCGTCACGCCTATGAGCCACCACATGCGCTAAGGGGAACACCATGCCGGCACTCGATGGCCTGCGCATTCTCGACATGACCCAATACGAGGCGGGCACCTCCTGCACCCAGGCCTTGGCGTGGCTCGGTGCCGACGTGGTGAAGGTGGAGGCGCCGGGACGCGGTGACCCCGGCCGTGGCCCAAGCGGCAACGGCGAGTACTTCGTGGTCTGGAACTCCAACAAGCGCAGCGTCGCCATCGACCTCAAGAACCCCCGCGGTCGCGCCCTCTTGCTCGACATGCTGCCGAACTACGACGTGTTCGTGGAGAACTACGGCCCCGGCGTGATGGAGAAGCTCAATCTCACCTACGACGTGATGAAGGCCGTGAAGCCCGACATCATCTATGCCCGGCTCAAGGGCTTCGGCCTCAGCGGCCCCTGGGCCGACTACAAGTGCTACGACATGGTGGCGCAGTCCGCTGCCGGCGCCTTCTCCATCACCGGCGAAGCGGACGGGCCGCCCCTTCGCCCCGGCCCTACCACCGGCGACGCCGGCACCGGCGTGCAAATGGCCCTCGCCATCTCCGCCGCCTACATCCAGAAACTCAACACCGGCAAGGGGCAAATGATCGAGGTGTCGATGCAGGAGGCCATGACCTACTACCTGCGCACCGCCACCTCCGGCGGCAACTACGGCGAACGCGCCGCCCGCCGCTCCGGCAACGGCGGCCTGCCCACCATGACCCTCTACCGCTGCCAGGGCGACGGCGCCAACGACTACGTGTACATCATGGCCGTCACCCCACGCATGTGGGAATCGTTGGCGCACGCCATCGGCCGCGCGGACCTGCTCGAAGACCCACGCTTCAAGGAGCCAAGGAACCGCTACGCCAACGCCGAGGCCCTCCAGGCCGAAATCGAGGCGTGGACCCTCGCGCGCGACAAGTATCAAGCCATGCGCGAACTCGCCGAGGGCGGCGTACCCGCCAGCGCCGTGCTCGACACCGCCGACCTCTACCGCAACCCCCACCTCGTCGAACGCGGCTTCGTCCACGAAGTGGAACACGACGCCCTCGGCAAGGTGACCCTGCTCGGCTGGGCCGCCCGCATGTCCGAAAGCCACGTCCCCATCAAGGCCGCCCCCCTGCTCGGCAGCCACACCCGGGAAGTGCTAGGTGCGGACCTCGGCTTGGACGATGCGGCGATGGAAGAACTGTCGGCAGCCGGCATCGTCGGCGAACCCGGCTAGCAGCCTGTCGGACCTGGTGCGCCGCCGGAGGAGAGCGTCCCGCTCTCCATCGCGCCGCTAGGCGCGCAGAACATTCGCTGACCATCAAGGATGCGCGCCCTTACGGGCGCGATGGAGGGCGGGACGCCCTCCCTCCGGACCACCGTGCCAGGCGCTGTGCGACTCAGCATGGGCCACTACCATGCCCCGCAGTTCCCCATTGGGCGCAGAGTTCGAGCGGCACAGCCACACCGGCGCCATTCCTCCGCTGGTGGAAGGGCTTTGGTCAGATGCTCACCTAGTGGTTCCACCAAGGCTGGTCCGACCAGGAGCGCAGATCCAGCTCGTGCGTCCAAACCGATCGATGCTGGTTCGCGAGGTAGTGGTATGCGTCGGCGATCCGCTCCGGCAGCATCAGCCCGTCTTCGGCGCCGCGGGTGGCACGCAACTCTTGATACCGCTCGGGGCCCAGCATCTTCCCGAGCGTGTCCGGCGCATCTACCGAACCGTCCACGACGACGTGCGCGACATGAATCCCCTTCGGTGACAGCTCCGCATTCAGCGTCTGGCACAGCATGCGCCGCCCGCCCATCGCCGCCGCGTGCGAGTGCTGCCCGGCATTGCCGCGCACCGCGGCGGTGGCCGAGGTGACGATGATGGTGCCGCTGCCGCGCTCCACCATCGCTGGCGCCACTGCCTGCGCCAGCCGAAAGAGCCCGAACGTCGCTAACCGCCAACCCATCTCGAAGGCCTTGAGGCTGGTGTTCTCAAGGCTGCGATTGCCGATTTGGGCGCCGAGATTGAACACCGCAATCTCGATGGGCCCGATTTCCGCCTCCGTCGCCGCCACCCGCTCCTCGATCGTGCCTTCCACGACCGCGTTCATCAGAAAGCCTGAAGCCGTGCCACCTGCGCCTTCGATGTCGCGGACGAGCTTGGCCAGCCCCGCCTCGTCACTGCGCCGACACAGCACCGCGTGAAATCCCTCGCGGGCAAACCGCTTGCCCACCGTGCCGCCAATCCCGGCACCGGCTCCAATAACCAAACAGACAGGCTTCATTACCACTCCCTTGCGATGACTTGGACAGGCCAAAAAGGGTCCTACGGCCGCGTGCGGCGCATCTTACAGACGAAAGGTATGCTGCCGGCATCTGATCTGCCCGACCAAGCCATGTTCCGCTCCGCCGCACCCGTGTTCCCCGTTGCCGATGTCAATGCCGCCGTGCGGTGGTACGCAGACGTGCTCGGCTTCGAGGCGCTGCACGTGAATGCCGACGCGGACGGCACGGCGAACTACGCCATCGTCCGCTTGGGCGAGGTGCAGGTCCACCTCCTGCAAAACGGCTTCGAGGACGAGTCGATGCGCTCCCCCGCCGAGGCGATGTTGACGATGTCTGGCGACATCGACGCCCTTGCGGTGCGGCTCAAGCAACGGGGTCTCGTCTTCCACCGCGAGATTGCGGATCAGCCCTGGGGAGCCAGGGACTTCACCGTGCTGGACCCAGACGGCAACCGCATATGGATCGCCGCTTTCGGCTAGGCACACACCCTCGCCAACCCGCCACGTCGACGGTCGGCGGTTTCATTTTCGACTTGCCCAGCGCCCGCTCCGTCCTCGGAGGGAGGGCGTCCCGCCCTCCATCGCGCCGCCAGGCGCGGAGAACACTCGCTGCACCGGCATGACGCGCGCCCTTGCGGGCGCGTTGGAGGGCGAGACGCCCTCCCTCCAGAGTGCGCCGGGCCGGCCAGTCCTACACGATCGCCGGGCCCCAACCCCCACCTCCCCGTGACCTCCCTCCGGAGCGCCGACAGCGCGGCTCGATTCGGCCATAATGCGCGGTTCACCTAAAGCCAAGACGCGGGAGGCGGCAGGCAAGGCATGAGCATCGCGAGGGTTCTCGAACGCGCCCTAGACGGCAAGCTGCCCACCGACGACGAGGCGCTGCTCCTTGCCGACCATGCCGACACCGCTGCCCTCGCCAACGTTGCCGCCACGCTCAGAGACCGCGGCTTCCTGAATCTCGTTACCTACTCGCGCAAGGTCTTCATCCCGCTCACGCACCTTTGTCGCGACGTCTGCCACTACTGCACCTTTGCGCAAACTCCCTCGAAGCTCGACGTCCCCTACATGGACCTGGACGCCGTGCTGGAGGTCGCGCGCAATGGCGCCCGGCTCGGCTGCAAGGAGGCGCTGTTCACCCTGGGCGAGAAGCCGGAACTGCGCTACCGCGCCGCCCGCGAATGGCTGGCCGAGCACGGCTACGCCACCACCTTGGAATACCTGCGCGATGCCGCCGAGGCCGTGTTCAAGGAAACGGGCCTCTTGCCCCATCTCAACCCCGGCAACATGACGCCGGAAGAGATCGAGATGCTGCGCCCGGTTTCGCCTTCGATGGGCATCATGCTCGAATCCGCCTCCGAGCGGCTCACCGAGAAGGGCATGCCGCACTACGGCTCGCCGGACAAGGTTCCGGCGGTGCGGCTGAAGACGCTCGACGATGCGGGCGCTGCCAACATCCCCTTCACCACCGGCATCTTGATCGGCATCGGTGAAACCCGTCGGGAACGCATCGAGTCGCTCCTGGCCATCCGCAAGGTGCAGGAACGGCGCGGCCACATTCAGGAAATCATCATCCAGAACTTCCGTGCCAAGCCCGGTACCAAGATGCGCGCGGCGCCGGAGCCCGACCTCGAGGAACTGCTGTGGACCATCGCCGTGGCGCGCATCCTCTTCGGCGAATCCATGAGCGTGCAGGCACCGCCGAACCTCAGCCCCGGCGTGTTGCCGCAGATCGTCGCCGCCGGCATCAACGACTGGGGCGGCGTCTCGCCCCTCACGCCCGACTTCGTCAATCCCGAAGCGCCGTGGCCGCATCTCGACGAACTCGCCCGCGAGACCAAGGCCGCCGGCAAGACCCTGCACGAACGCCTCACCATCTATCCCGAATACGCGCAGAACGTGCAGCGCTGGGTCGATCCCGGCCTTGCGAGCGCCGTGCTCGACGCCATCGACGGCGAAGGACTCCCGCGCACAGACACCTGGTCGCCCGGGGAGGACGAACCGCCCCCCACAGAAATCCTGCACCAGATCGGCCAGCAGCCGAAGCAGGTTTCCAGCGACGTTGCCGAGATCCTCGAAAGCGCGCGTCGGGGCGAGGACCTTGCCGAGGCCGACCTCGTCCGCCTCATCCGCGCCCGCGGCGACGACTTCGGCGCCGTGGTGCAAGCGGCCAACACCCTGCGCGAGGAAACCGCTGGCGACACCGTCTCCTTCGTCGTCAACCGCAACATCAACTACACCAACATCTGCTACTTCAAGTGCCAGTTCTGCGCCTTCTCCAAGGGCAAGCTGGCCGAGAACCTGCGCGGCCGCCCGTATGACCTGAGCCCCGAAGAGATCGCCCGCCGCGTACGCGAGGCATGGGACCGGGGCGGCACCGAAGTGTGCATGCAGGGCGGCATTCACCCGGAATACACCGGCGCCACCTATCTCGACATCCTGCGCACCGTGCGCGAAGCCGTACCGGAAATGCACATCCACGCCTTCTCGCCCTTGGAAGTGTGGCAAGGCGCAGCAACCTCCAACCTGCCCTTGCCGGATTACCTCCAGCAGCTCAAGGACGCCGGCCTCGGCACCCTGCCCGGCACTGCCGCCGAAATCCTCGACGACGAGGTGCGCGCCGTCATCTGCCCTGACAAGATCAACACCTCCCAGTGGCTCGAAGTGATGGAAGCCGCGCACGAGGTGGGCTTCCGCACCACCGCCACCATCATGTACGGCCACGTGGATCAGCCCAAGCACTGGGCCCGCCACCTGATCCGCGTGCGCGACCTGCAAAAGCGCACCGGCGGCTTCACCGAATTCGTGCCGCTGCCGTTCGTCCACATGGAAGCCCCGCTCTACCTCAAGGGCAAGGCCCGCCGCGGCCCCACCTTCCGCGAAGCCATCCTCGTCCACTCGGTGGCGCGCTTGGCCCTGCACCCACACATCACCAACATCCAGGCAAGCTGGGTGAAGCTCGGCCACGAAGGCGTGCGCGCGGCCTTGAACGCCGGCTGCAACGACCTGGGCGGCACGCTGATGAACGAGAGCATCACCCGCGCCGCCGGCACCGTCCACGGCCAGGAAACCTCACCCCAGTGCATGATCGACATCATCGAATCCGCCGGCCGCACGCCCCGCCAGCGCACCACCACCTACCACGACGCCTCGCCAGAGCTGATCGCCAAGGGCCTAGCCGCCGGCGAACTCGACGAAATCGTCAACACCCCCGCCCGCAAATACGAACGCAAGCGCAGCAAGGACAACTTGGTACGAAACGCGATTCCGGCAGTGGAGGTGTAGAGCGCACGTCTCCGCTCTACTCGAAGGCGGGTGACACGCCACTAGGGGCGAGGGCACCTTCCCTCGCCCCTGGCCCCCAAAGAGCTGCGAGAGGCCAATGCCTCCGCACCCCTACTCGATTTCTGCGGCGCGGAGCCACGGCCTATACTTCCGTCTCATGCCCATGCACCCCATCCATCGACGCTATTACGCCGAGGACTTGGTGCGGCTGCGCCGGGCGGGGGAGCGACGGCGGCATATTGCGTCGCAGCGCCGGGGGCGGGTGGATCCGAATCCGCATCAGATCGATGCGGTGATGTTCGCGTTGCAGCGGATCCCTCAAGGGGGCTGCATCCTTGCGGACGAGGTGGGGCTCGGCAAGACCATCGAGGCGGGGCTGGTCATCGCCCAGGTGATGGCGGAGAGCGCCACCCGCATCCTCATCGTCGTGCCGCGACCGCTGCTTGGGCAATGGCAAGACGAGCTGTCACTCCTGTTCGGCATCGAAGCGGTTGAGGCGGCAGAGCCCGACGCCGATCTTGCCGCCGACGGGGTCTTTCTGGTGGGCAGGGAATACGCCGGCGGCAGGGCCGGTCACGGTCGCCTGCGCGAAGCGCCGCCCTTTGACCTCTGCCTCATCGACGAGGCGCACGAGGTGTTCGCCGGCATCCACCGCCGCTACGACGGCGATGGGCAGTATCGCGAAGACAGTCCCTACGCCCGCACTGCCCACCGAGTGCGCGAGATCATCGGTGCGGCACCCGTGTTGCTCCTCTCCGCAACGCCGATTCAGAACTCCTTGAGCGAGCTTTGGGGGCTCGTGCAATACGTGGACCCCAGCGGCACGCTGCTCGGCGACAAACCCGTGTTCGAGAAGGTCTTCTGCGCCGACGACGGGCGCGGCGTGACAATGGAGCAAGCGGACGAACTCAAGCGCCGCCTCGGCACCGTGGTGCAGCGCACGCTCCGGCGGCAGGCGCAGGAATTCATGGAGCAGCCGTTCGTCAGCAGGCATGCGCGGCTTTTCGAGTACCGCATGAGCGCCGCCGAACGGGCGCTCTACGACGACGTGACCACCTACCTCCTGTCCCCGCGCCTTCACGCCTTCAGCGGCAAGGCCCGACAACTGTTGCTGCTCGGCTTCCACCGCCGCATGGCTTCCTCTACGGCCGCCCTCGCGGCGAGCCTTGAACGCGTGGCCGAACGCCTGCGCGCAATGCTGCGCGGTGACCCTGCCGATGCGGCCACCGCCTTTTCGGACGACTTGGAGGACGATGCCGAAGAGGAACAGGAGGCAGAAGCGCCAAAGCCCAAGGCACCGGAGCTGCCCATCGAAGCTTCCCCAAACCAACAGGGCATGGAGGACGAGCTGGCGCTGGTGGAGAGCTTCGTCGAGCGCGCCCGGAGCCTCCCGCACGACAGCAAGGCCGCGAGCCTGGTCAAGGCCGTGCGCATGGTGCTGGACCGCCCGGCAGACCGCCGCAAGATGGTGGTGTTCACCGAGTCTCTCACCACACAGGACTACCTGCAGGGCCTCTTGATCCGCCAGACGGAACTGCGCGACGAAGACATCACGCTCTTCCGCGGCGTCAACGACTCCCCCCGTGCCCAGGCGGCCTTGCGCGCTTGGCGCGAGAACCGCCAGAGCGACGTGCGCCTAAGCCCATCCGCCGCCATGCGCCTCGCCTTGGTCGATGAGTTCCGCCAACGCTCCACCGTGATGATCTGCTCCGAAGCCGGCGCCAAGGGCCTTAACCTGCAGTTCTGCGACACCGTGGTGAACTACGACCTGCCCTGGAACCCGCAGCGCATCGAACAGCGCATCGGCCGCTGCCATCGCTATCGCCAGAAGCGCGATGTCACCGTCATCAACTTCCTCGCCGCCGACAACGAAGCCCAGCGCCTCACCTTCGACATCCTCGCGAGCAAGCTCGACCTCTTCGGCGATGTGCTCGACATGTCCGACGTGGTGCTGCAAACGCCGCGCTCGAACGCGTCCGAGGAACTCGCCTCTGCCCTCGGCTCCAACTTCGAGGGCGAACTGCGCCGCATCTGGGATCGCGCGCGATCGGTGGAAGAGGTGGAGGAGGAGCTGCGCCGCCTCAGCGAGACGATGGAGGAGCGCCGGCAGGAACTGCAGCGCATCCGCTCCCGCACCGCGGGCCTCATCGAATCCAGTCTCGACGGTTCCGTACGCGATGTGTTCCGGGACATTCAGGACGAGTTGCCGGAGGCTCTCGCCACCTTCGATGCCGAGCTAGAGCGGGTGCTCACAGCCTATCTCGACGCCGCCGACCTCGCCTGGCGGGTGGACGAACGCGGCAATCGGCGCCTGCACATCGGCGCATCGCGGCGACTGCCGGGGCGCTTTGCCGAGGGCGCCTCCGTGGCCTTGGGCGGCTCGTCCGCCAACGGCGAAGAGACGCTGCACCTCGCCCACGACCTCATCAAGGCTGCCGTGGCCGAAGCACGGCAGGCCGGCAGCGGCGCCTTTCGCGTGCGCTTTGCGCTCGGCACCGACGCTCCCGCCCCGCTCCGTAATCGGCGCGGCCAACGAGGCCGACTCGCACTCACCAAGGTTGCCCACCTCGGCTTCGAACGGGAAGAGCGGCTCTGCGTCACCGCGGTGTTCGAGGATTCGGAAGTGCTGAAACCCGCCGAAGCCGCACTCGAACTCGTGCGTCAGCCCTGCACGGACAGCGCGCCATTCGATCCCCCGCTCGCGGTCAGCGCCGACGAACTCGACGAGGTGGTGGACGAGGAGATGTTCCTGGATCAGTCGGAAGCCGCCGAAGCGGACCAGAAGGGCTTCGAGGACGCGATGGAGCAACTCGATCAATATCTCGCCGACCGCACGCTGGTGCTGCGCCGAACCCTCGAACTGCAGCGCAAGCGGCTGACAGGCGCCGAACGCGCCCGCGACGCCGCCATCGGCGCAGACAATCGCGCCCAGGCGGGCGAGCGGGTGGTCGCCGCGGAACGGGAACTCGCCCGGATCGAGCGCGCCATCGAGGCTCTCGCGACGCGCGATGACCCGGCTTACGCCCGCGCCAAGGAGCGTGCGCACAGCCGCCGCTATGCCTTGCCTACTGTGGAGAGACTGCTGACCGCGGAGTTCGAGATCGCGTGACCAAGGACGCTGCCGGCAATGCCCCCGGAGGGCAACGACGAGAGGAGGACGATGTGGCGCTGACCTTGCTGCACACCGCAGACTGGCATCTGGGCCGGCGCTTTCCGGCGTTCGGCCGCGAGCAGGAACTGCGGCTCACCCGGGCCCGGCTCGAGGTGGTGGGACGCATCCTGGACCTTGCCGAAAGCCGCAACGTCGACGCCGTGCTGTGTGCTGGCGATCTCTTCGACAGCCCGAACCCGGACGAGGAGTGGTGGGACGGCGTGCTCAAGGAGTTCACGCGCCGCAACTGGCAGCGCCCTGTCGTGCTCCTGCCCGGCAACCACGATCCGCTGACGCCGAACTCGCTCTATCACCCGTCGCATCGGTTCCGCTCGAACCTGCCCGACTATGTGCATGTGGTGGACGCCAAGGGTTGGCAACTGCCGCTCGGCGAGGATGCCGAGGTGGTGGCTTCGCCTTGTCTCTCGCACGCCGGTCAAACCGATCTCGCCGCCTCGTTGCCGCAGCGGGCCGAAGACGATGACCGCATCCGCATTGGCCTCGTGCATGGCCAGACGTTCGACATCGAAGGCCACCAGACCAACTTCCCCATTGCCAAGGGCACCGCCGACGAACGCGGCTTCGACTATCTCGCCATCGGCGACACTCACGCCTTTCGCGATGTCGAGCCAGATGCCGCTGCGCCCACCGTCTATCCCGGCGCACCCGAAGCGACCAACTTCGGCGAGCGAGACACCGGCAACGTGGCCGTCGTGTTCTTCCCCCTCGATCGCCGCCGCCGCGCCATCGTCCGCAAGGAAGCGGTGGGCACCTGGAACTGGCGCGAGGAAACCTGCACCTCCCTTTCCGCATTGCGGGCGCTCAGGGCTGATCCCAAACTACGCCGCACCGTCCTGCGCCTGACTCTCGAAATGGAGTTGCCGATGGCGGAATACGACGAGGCCGAGCGCATCCTCTCGGAGCTTGAAGGCTCCATGGCGGCGACGCCGCGGGCGGGCGTTCTCGACGTGCAGCGCGAAGACCTGCGCCTCGCCGCAAACGCGCCCATCGAGTTCGACGGCGATCTTCCGGAGGTGCTGAAGGAAGCCGCCGAACGCCTCCGGGCGAGGGCAGAAAACGAGCCGGAAGTGGCTGGCCGCGCCTTGCACCATCTCTATCGACTCATCAAGGAACCGTCGTCCTCCGATCAGGAGCGCCCCGGTGCCGTCTGAAGCCATGTGGATTCGCCGCCTGGAAGTGACCCACTGCGCCGGCATTGCCGCCGCCGGCATCGACTTCGAGCCGGGCCTCAACGTCCTGCACGGCCCCAACGAACTCGGCAAGTCGAGCCTCGTCGCCGCCATCCGCGCGGCGCTCTTGCTGCAATCCACCTCAACCGCGGCCGAGGACCTCTTCGACTGGAACACCATCGAACCACCCGCCACCACACTCGTTCTCGAACAGGAACCGGGGCGCATCTGGAGGGTTCGCAAGGAGTTCGGCCGCCGCGGCCACGCCTATCTCGATTTCTCCCGCGATGGCCAGCAGTTTCAGGCAGAGCACCGCGGCCGGGAAGTCGAAGGCAGCCTGCAAGAGATTCTGCGCTGGGGAATCGAGGCACCGGGGGGGCGTGGCGGGCGCCGTGGAATGCCCTCATCCCTCATCACCACGGCGCTCTTGGGCGAACAGAGCGACGTGGTTGGCATCCTCCACCAGAGCCTCGCCGACGACCCGAACGCGTCTGGTCGTGAGCGACTCACCGAGGCATTGCAGGCTCTGGCGGAAGACCCGCGCTTCAAGCAAGTGGTGAATGCCGTGCAAGGCAAGGTGGACGAAGCCTTCACCGCCACCGGCAGAAAGCGCACCGGCCGAGGCTCGCCGTGGGCAGATCTCCGGCAACGGCGAGAGAACGCTGTGGCGCGGGAACGGGACATTCGTCAGCAAGTGGCCGCCAGCCAAGGCGCACGGGAGCAAGTGGGGCAACTCGGTGAGCAACTGTTCGCTGCCAGGGCCGAGACGGAACGCCTCGCGGATGCGTTGCAGCGGCGGCGCCAGCGAGAGGCCGCCGAACAAGCACGCAAGGACGCTCAAGCCGGGTTCGAGCGTGTGCAAGGCATCGTCGCGCAGCTAACAGAGAACGAGCAGGCTGTCGAAGCGGCGACGGCCACGGCAGCTCAGCTTGACGCGGATCGGGCGCAACTGGAGACGGAACTGAATGCACTGGCGCCCCTAGCAGAAGCCGCCGAGGCTCGCGTGCAGGAGCTCGAATCCGGCGCTGAAGAGCAGCAGCGGCGCCTGCGCGAACAAGAAGCGGAAAACCGTCGCCTTGCCCTCGACGCCGAAGACAAGGCGCACCAGAACCGCGTGGCCGAAGCCGGGCGGCTCGCGAGTCTTGCGAGCGAGATCGAAGCCGCCACGAAAACAGCGGACAGGCTCGAACAGGAACTCGCCGGCAAACGTGAACTGGTGCAACGCGCGCGGGACGAGAACGAGGACGACACCGCGGACATCGACGAGCTCGAGTTCAAGCGCTCGGTGGTCCAGTTCCTTGCGGCAGCGGCGGCGCGGGAAGTGGCCCAACAAGCACGCGACGCGGCCCGAACGCTCGCCTCGCAGGCCGACGAGCAAGAGCAGCAAGCCGTCGCCGCGCGCGAAGAGGCCGCCCGGCTCAACGCGCCTGACGCCGCCGAGATCGAGCGTCTGCGTGCGGCGCAGACGACTTGGGAGGTGGCGCGGGCGAAAGTCTCCGTCGGCTTCGTTGCGGAGGTGACGCTGCTCGCCGGCGACGGCGAAGCGCAAGCCGAGGTGGACGGTGAGTCGCGTTCCGTGCCTCTTGCTGCCAACAAGGCCGCCGCCGTCGAGGCAGAACGGGACCTCACCCTCACGATCCCGGAGGTCGCCACCTTGCGTGTCCAAGGCGGTGGCGCAAACCTGCGCGCGGATGCCGACGCCGCCGAACGGCGTTGGCAAGATGCATCGAGCGCGGTGTTCGGCCGCACAGGATGCGACACGCTGCAAGCGCTCGTGGAACTCAAGAACCGTGCAGACGAGCTTCTCGCGCACGCAGACCAACTTGCCCGCGATGCGGATTCGGCCCGTCTTCGAGCCGACGGCATCGACGCACTCGAACAGCGCGTGGTGACCGAGGAAGCGACAGCGCAACACCATCGCGCCGCAGTGGAGGAGTTCCTGGACCCGGGCGAAAGCGTCGAAGAAGCGTTGCACCAGCTCCAGGCCGAGGACCAGCCCCTCCAAGACGAAGCGTCGCTCACGGGCGAGATCGAGCAACGCAAGGAAAGCCTTCAGAAGCGCGAGCGCCTTTGCGACCGGTTCGACAACGAGATCAATACCGACGCCCGCGACCTGGCCCGGCAGCGCGAGGAACTAGCGGCCAGGGAGACTCGCTTCGCCGATGGCGCAGAGCAGGCTGGCGACTGGCGCTCGACGCTTCAAGGTGCCGAGGCCGAAAGCGCACGAATCGCCCGCGAACGCAGCGCCGTCGAAACCGAACTCGAAGCCATCCGCACTGAAGCCACGACCCAGGTGGAGGCCGCGCGCGAAGCGAGCGAGGAGTCGGGCCGCCGCCTTGCCGCCGTGCAGCAGGCTTTTGAGCAGAAGACCGACGCCCTCGCCGCTGCCAACAAAGAACTAGCGCATCTGCAAGGCGAGACCAGACCATTGCGCGCCAATGCGGAAGGCGAGGACCTTGAAGCCGCCCAAGCGGCCCTCGAAGCGGCAAGTCAGGCCCTCGCCGAACTACCAGCGGGCGACGACACCTTCGACATTCCCGAAACCGAACGCCAAGCACTGCGGGCAAAGCGCCTCGTCGCCGACCTCGAATCGGAACTGCGCAAGGCCGAGGGCGCGCTAGAACAGATGGGCGGCCAAGTGCTCGAAGAGCAGCGCGAACAGGTAGAGGAAACGGTCAAGGCCCTCGACAGCCGCGAGCGTGAACTAGAGCTCGACTACGAAGCCTGGCGCTTGCTGCGCGACACCCTCACCGAAGCCGACGAAGCGAGCGCCGCCCACCTAGGCAGCGCCCTCGTGGAACCGGTGAGCCGCCGCATGGGCGCCTTAACCGGCGGCCGCTACGGCGACATCGCCATCGGCCCACAGCTCAACGCCACAGGCATTGCCCTCGCCGGCGGCGACCGCCCCTTCACCAGCCTCTCCATCGGCACCCAGGAACAGATCGCCCTCCTCCTCCGCCTCGCCATCGCCGAGGCCCTCGGCACCTTCCTGATTCTCGACGACCAACTGACCCAATCCGACACCAGCCGCATGAACGCCATGCACGGCGTCCTCACCGAAGCTGCCGAGCGCGTCCAAGTGGTCATATTCACTTGCCATCCAGACAGCTATCCCCTCGACGCAGCCAACGTGGTGGACCTAACCCAACATGTGATACGCAGCGACCGGGCACCCGAAAGCCCGTCCATCCAACCGGCCAGCAACAATCCGACGGGCTTTGAGGCGTCTGAGGAACCACCACACCGAACAAACCGCCGACGCCGACGAAACCCGCCCGACACCAACGAAGCCGTCGACACGGCCACCGCCCTCAAGAACTCGATGGAAAGCCGCTAAAGGCGACCTCGCGCCGCACGGCACGTGCTTCGCTAGTGGACGCGCTGTTCCAACGGGCCCTCACGAGGCTGTGAGCCATTGCTGCCGCACCTGTTTCACGATCGCTCTGGCGATGTTCGGATTGTCGGGGTTCACGATCAGCGTCTGCGTCGCCGGCGAAACCAGCACATCCATATCCTCCATCGGCACGACACCGAGCAGCACCTCGTCACCAAGAACCAACGCCCCGGTCACACACCCTCGATTCTCGAACTCGATGGCTACCGGGCCGACGTAAGCGACTAGCCGTGTGCTGCCGTCCGCAATCGTTACTTCCCGCTTGAACAACTCGACAAGACCAAGCTGCACAGCCACATGCTCGGGGATGCAGAGGTTCATGGCGCCAGTGTCCACCAAGGACCGGACATGCAGCGGCTTAACGTCCCGAGCGGGATTCGACAGCCTTAGATCGGCGTTGATCAGCCCCATCGTTCGCTCCCTGCATTGGCCCAACAAGCCTACCGGATTTGGAGAGAGGTCGAACGCAGGCACCTGGCGGAAGTCGCCGCCCAATACTCAGATGTTCAAGGCGTGACATGGCATGCGCTGCGAGGCCATGGTGCCGGCGCCATGTTGGAGGCTCCCGGTTTGGTGGCGGACGCCATTGTGTCGTTTTGGGACGATATCGGGTTCAGCTTCGATAGGATGCCTACTGCCCCACACTGGGTCGAACCCGCACCAACCCACCCCGTTGGATCCAGCGCCGGATCAATGTGAGGGAGCTTGCAGCCAACGCTTCGATTGGCGAATGTTCCTCGAGTGGGCCCAGACCGCCCCAACACAACTCTCCATACGCTGGGTTACGATTCGTCCACCGTAACGCGACGAACTGGAGAGATCTATGAGGAACCCGTGATCTCGCTCGATCTGCTGCCGGGTCGGCGCGCCGTCCGCACGTTCGCGGTCTGCGGCGTTCTGTCGCTGGCCGCCTGTTCGCAGCGCGAGACGGTGGACGCGCCGGCCCTCCCGGTGGCAGACGCCGGCCAGACGGTACGCTTCGGCACCCCGAGCCCAATGGTCACGTTCGACCCGCACGTCGCCGACACGGGACCGCAGTTCTCGACCTACCTGACGCTGGTCTACGACGGCCTGACGAGCATCAACCCCGACAGCTTGAGCGAGGCCCTTCCGGGACTCGCGACTTCGTGGACCTGGCCCGACGAGCACACCATCGACCTGACCCTGCGCCGGGACGTGCGCTTCATTGACGGCGAGCGGTTCGACGCGCACGTCGCCAAGGCCAACCTCGATCGGTTGATGGAACTGAAGGGGCCGCGGATCAACACCGTCGCGTCGATGTACGCGGCCGAGGTGCTGGACCCCTTCACCCTGAGGCTCCACCTGCACTTCCCGGATCCGAGGCTGCTCCCCAACCTCGGCGGATCGCCGGGGCTGATGGTGAGTCCCGCCGCTTTCGACAACGAGGATCTCGACCTCAATCCCGTGGGCACCGGACCGTGGCGCTACGACCGGGCGCGCTCGGTACTCGGCGAAGTGCTGCACTTCGTGCCAAACCCGGACTACTTCGATCCGGCCTTTCGCGACGCGCCGGCCGTCGACGTCCATGAACTCACGAACAACCGCGCGCGCCTGAACGCCCTCATTTCGGGCCAGATCGACATTGCCGTGGTGGGCCCGACCGAGGCCGCACCCGCGCGCGACCGGGGCTTTGCCGTCAGCCAGCGCGCCAACCGCTGGTTCGGGCTGACGATTCTGGACCGCTCCGGAGACCTGGTGCCGGAGATGGGCGACCCCCGGGTACGCCAGGCGCTCGGCTTCGCGGTGGACCGTCAGGCGATCGCGGATGCGGTGTACTTCGGCTATGCGCGGCCCACCTCGCAGCCGATGCGCCCCGGCCACATTGGCCACGACCCGGAGCTCGAGGGTTTCTTCTCATACGATCCGGGACGCGCCCGGGCCCTGCTCGACGAAGCCGGCATCGACACGTTCGCCTTTACCGTACCCGTCACGGCCAGCAGCATCCCGCAGTACGAGGCCGTCCAGGCCTACCTGCGCCGGGTCGGTATCGACATGCGCATCGAAGTCATCGAGAACGGCAGCATCGCGGCGCTGGCCCGCAGCCGCGACTACCCGGTCAACACCATCGGCTACCCGAACTTCGACCCCGACAGCCGCCACCCCGCGATCTGGTCCGTCACCGCCGGCTTCAACCCCTTCGGCTACGAGGACGAGCGGCTCGAACGGCTCGCCGCGGAAGCGATCGAGAGCCTCGACGCGGACCTGCGGCACCGCAACTACCGCGACTACTTCAACATCGTGGTCAAGGACGTGCTGACCCTCGTGTACCTGCAGATCGACGACCTCGTGGTCTATGACGCGAACAAGCTCACTGGCGTGCGGGTCGGACGCTTCATCGACCCGTTGATGCGAGACATCCGGTTGCGCTCCCTCCCGGTTGCGGCGGCGGCCCGATGAGCCCGGCGGCGTCGACGCACACATGCTGAAGCTGCTCGCGGCGCGCATCGTGGGGCTCGTCCCCCTGCTCCTGATCGTCTCGTTCCTGACCTTCCTGATGCTGCACCTCGTGCCCGGCGACATCCGCGACATCGTTCTAGGGGTCGATGCGACCCCGGAGCAGTACGAGGAACTCGGCGACAAACTCGGTCTCGACGATCCGTTCGTCATCCAGTACGGACGCTGGCTCTTCAAGGCCGTGCAGGGAGACCTCGGCACCTCCGCCTACAACAGCCAGACCGTGGTCGATGCCGTCCTCGACACCTTGCCGGTGACGCTGTCGCTGACGTTCGGGGGAATGCTGGTCGGGGTGCTGATCGGCGTTCCCGCCGGGGTCTGGGCGGGCCTGCACCGCGGCTCGCTGGTAGACCGGGCGGCGGTCCTCGGCGCGACCGTCGGCCAGGCGCTGCCGAACTTCTGGATCGCCATCATCCTGGTGATTCCGTTCGCCCTGTGGTGGCAGCTACTGCCGGCGACGGGCTTCACGCCGCCGACCGAGAGCGTCGTCGAGTGGCTGCGCAGCGTGGCGCTCGCGTCCGTTGCGCTCGGCACGTCGGCAAGCGCGGCGCTGGCGCGGCAAACCCGCGGCGCGGTCATCGACGTGCTCGCCACCGACTACATCCGCACGGCGCGGGCCAAGGGCCTGCCGGAACGCACCGTGACCTTCCGTCATGCGCTGAAGAACGCTGCGGTGCCGATCGTCACGACCATCGGCTTTCAGGTCAACGGATTGCTCGGCGGCGCGCTGATCGTCGAGCAGGTGTTTGGTCTGAACGGCTTCGGCTCCCTCGCCATCGAGGCCGTGCGCACCCAGAACATCCCGATCATGCAGGGCGTGGTGATGATGGGCACGCTGGTGATCGTCGCCGTCAACATCGCCGTGGACGTCGCCTACAGCTACGTCAATCCTAGGATGAGGCCGGCGTGAGCGCACCTCGCGCCGCCGCGGCGCCGCTCGAGGACGAAGCGAGGGGAAGCGCCGCGCCGCTAACGGGCAGCGAACGCTTCCTGCGCGCCTTCCTGCAGCACCGGCCGGCGGTCGTTTCGGCCGGCTATCTCACGGCGCTCGTGCTGATCGCACTCGCCGGACTGCACGTGGTGCCCCAGGACCCGCTGACCATCGACCTCGCCCGCACCTTCGAGGGCCCGTCGGCCGAGCACTGGCTCGGTACGGACCATCTCGGGCGCAGCACGCTCGCCCGCATCGTCGCCGCGACCGCCGTGGCGCTGAAGGCCGCGGCCCTCGGCGTCGGCATCGCGCTCGGGCTCGGCGCGCCGCTCGGATTGCTCTCGGGGTACTTCGGCGGCTGGTGGGACCGCATCGCCATGCGCGTGGTCGAAGCCATCATCGCGCTCCCCGCCCTGCTGGTCGCGATCGCCATCCTCGCGATCCTGGGGCCGAGCCTTACCAACGCCATGATTGCCCTCGGCGTCGCCAACGCGACGGCCTTCTACCGTCTCATGCGTGCAACCGCGCTCGAGGTGCGGGAGGCGGTTTACGTCGACGCCGCGAGAGTCAGCGGCGCGGCGACCGCGCGCATTCTCATGCGCCACGTGCTGCCGAACGTGACGGGTCCGCTCACCGTGCAGACGACGCTCACCTTCGCCTACGTGCTGCTCGCCGAGGCCGGACTGTCCTTCATCGGGCTCGGCGTGCAGCCGCCCGAGGCGAGCTGGGGCGTCATGCTCGCGACCGCACAGAACTATCTGCACCACCATCCGTTCATGGTGGCACCGCCTGGCTTGATGATCGTCTTCAGCGTGCTCGCCTTCAATCTGGTCGGCGACGGCCTGCGCGACGCGCTCGCCAGGGTCGAGGTGCATCCGGCCGCGGCGCACAAACCGGCGGGCGGCGTCGGCGCGCCCGGTCGCGTGGCGGAAATCTCCGCCGCCGAAGACACGCCGATCCTCGTGGTGCGCGATCTCGAAGTGAGCTTCCCGGCGCCGCGCGGCGGCGAACTGACGGTGGTGAGCGGCGTCGGCTTCGAGGTAGGCGCCGGACGCACCGTGGGCCTCGTCGGCGAGTCCGGCTGCGGCAAGTCGGTGACCGCGATGGCTATCATGGGTCTCCTCGGCGAGGCGGGACGCATCGGCCGCGGCTCTATCCGCTTCGCGGGGCGGGAACTCGTCGGCATGCCGAGGAGCGAACTGAACCGCATCCGCGGCGACGAGATCGCCATGATCTTCCAGGAGCCTTCGGCCAGCCTGAATCCCGCCTTCACCGTCCGCCACCAGATCACCGAGACCTTGCGCGTCCACGAGAGGCTGACGCGGCGCCAGGCCGCGGCGCGTGCGGTCGAGCTGCTCGACCATGTCGGCATACCCAGCGCGGCGCAGCGTGCCGACGACTATCCGCACCAGTTCTCCGGCGGCATGGCGCAGCGGGCGATGATCGCCATGGCGCTCGCCTGCAATCCGAAACTCCTCATCGCCGACGAGCCCACCACCGCGCTCGACGTCACCATCCAGGCGCAGGTACTCGACCTCCTGACGGCACTGCAGGAAGAGCACGGCATGGCGATCCTGCTCATCACGCACGATCTCGGCGTCATCGCCGACATGTGCGACGAAGCACTGGTCATGTATGCCGGCATGATCGTCGAGCGCGGACCGGCCGAGCCTCTGCTCGCCGAGCCCGCGCATCCGTACACCAATGGGCTGCTGGCCTCGATGCCCCAGAGCGGCGCCCGGCAGCAAGCGCTGCCCCAGATTGGAGGAACGGTGCCGCCAGCCTGGGCCTGGCCGCAAGGGTGCCGTTTCCATCCACGCTGTCCGCACGCAAGTGCCGAGTGCACCAACGGCGACATCGCCCTGCGCGAGGTGGCAACGGAGCGTGCCGCCCGCTGCGTGCGCCTGGTCGAAATCGACCCCGCGGAAGGTTGGTAGTGGCCCACGCCGCGCCCGGGGCCAACACCCCGTTGCTCGAAGTCGAGGACCTGCACGTCGACTTCCGCGTTCGGCGCGGGCTGTTCGGTGCGGCGTCCTATACCGTGCATGCCGTCGCCGGCGTGAGCTTCGGCATCGAGCGCGGCGAGACGCTCGGCATCGTCGGCGAGTCGGGCTCGGGCAAGTCCACCCTCGGGCGCGCCCTGCTGCGGCTCGTCGACGCGAAGCGGGGGGCGATTCGCCTCGACGGCCGGGAGGTGCGGAACCTCACGGGCCGCATGCTCGATTTCCGGCGCGACCTGCAGGTCGTGTTCCAGGACCCGCAAGCCTCCCTGAATCCATCCATGGTGGTCGCGGACATTGTCGGCGAGCCACTCACCATTCACTTTGGCCTGCGCGGAGCCGAACGGGATTCGCGGGTCGCCGAGCTGCTCGGACGCGTCGGCCTCGCCCACTATCATCTCGAGCGCTATCCGTCCGAGTTCTCGGGCGGCCAGCGCCAACGCATCGCCGTCGCGCGGGCGCTGGCGCTCGAGCCCCGCCTGATCGTCTGCGACGAACCGGTAAGCGCCCTGGACGTCTCGACACAGAGTCAGGCCATCAACCTGCTCGAGGAGCTGCAGGCGTCGTTCGGCATCGCTTACCTCTTCATCGCCCACGACCTCGCCGTGGTGCGGCATATCAGCCACCGGGTCGGCGTCATGTACCTCGGCCGGCTGGTCGAACTCGGGCCGGTGGACCGGGTGCACGAACTGCCCGCGCATCCCTACACCGAGATGCTGCTGGCCGCGGCTCCCGTCGCCGACGTCGCCGCCCAGCGCCGGCGCAAAGCCGCGCGCCGGCAGATGCCGGCGACCGAACTCCCGAGCCCCATCGCCCCGCCGCCGGGCTGTCCGTTCCATACCCGCTGCACGCATGCCATGGACGTCTGTCGCCGCGAGATGCCGTCGCCCTCGCCCGTCGACGGCGGCGGCTGGGTCGCCTGCCACCTGCAATCGGCGGGGCCGCGGCTGGCGGGCAGGCCGCTTTCGGTCGAGCCGAAGCGGCAGCGACCAGCCGTCTCCGGGCGGACCTGACGGTTTGCGAACGACGGCGCGCCTGCGCGGTCAGGGGACACGCCTCGACCTGCCCCACACGCTGTCTGTCGCCAGGTCCGCCGTGCCAGGCACGTTCTCGCGCTTGCAGACCGCGTCACCGGCTGCACGACCACACCTTTCTCGTCCGTGCCTGAGCAAGTGTTTCCACCACAAGTCCAGTGGAGCCCCCAGCCGCATCACCGGTTTCCGCAGAGTCGTCCCCCGCCGCTCTCCATGTGCTGGGTTACGATTCGGCCACCGTAACGCGACGAACTGGAGCAAACATGCTCGGGCACCCAGCGGATCAGAAACGTGTCAAGGCACGGATTGCCTATGGCCTGCTTTGCATCTCCGCCCTCGCCTGTGGCGGGCCGGCGATTGCCGAGGATGCCGCCGGGGGCGACCCATTCGCCAATCTGCCGCCGCTCATTGATCGCAACGTCTTCTTCGGCGATCCCGAGATTTCCGGGGCACAGCTTTCGCCGGACGGAGAGTGGATTTCGTTCCGCAAGCCCTATCGGGGGGTGGTGAATGTTTGGGTGAAGGGCATTGACCAGCCGTTTGATGCGGCGCGCCCCCTCACCGCCGACGCCAAGCGGCCACTCGCGGGGCATTTCTGGACCGAGGACAGTCGCTATGTGCTGTTCGTGCAGGATGAAGGGGGCACGGAGGACTACCACGTCTACGCCGTCGATCCCGGCGCCGAGGCTGATGAGGAGTCCGGCGTTCCGCCGGCGCGTGACCTCACTCCCATTGAGGGCATACGCGCCCTCATCTACGCAGTGCCGGAGGGGACGCCCGGGCAGATCATCGTTGGCCTGAACGACCGCGATGCTTCGCTGCACGATGTCTATCGGCTCGACATCGACACGGGCGAGCGCGAGCTGCTGATCGAAAATGACGTCAACGTCAGCGCATGGATCACGGATCTCGCTGGCGAAGTCCGCCTCGCCATGCGCGAGCGACCAGATGGCGGCACAGACATCCTCGTCGTCGAGGACGGTGCGCTCGGGCGGGTGCTCTATGGCTGCAACTGGGAGGAGACGTGCGCGGCAAGTCGTTTCCACAAGGACGGCGAGCGCGTGTATGTGGCGAGCAACAAGGACGAGGACCTGATTCGGCTGCTGCTGGTGGATGTGGCTACCGGCGATGCGGAACTCATCGATGTTGACCCGGAAGCCGAGGTGGACCTTGGCGGCGCGGTTTTCTCCGATGCCACCGACGAGCTCGTCGCCACGGCGTACGTCGGCGAGCGGCAGCGCATCTATCCGCGCACCGAGGCGTTTGCGAACGAACTCGCGTGGGTCAGGGAACGGTTGCCGGAGGGCGAGCTCGCGTATCCGTCATCCACCGAGGACGAAACGCTGTCCATCGTTGCCGTCACCAGCGACGTCAACCCCGGTGCCGTGTATCTGTTCAACCGCGCCGAGAAGACTCTGGACAAGCTCTACGACTCGCGACCCGAATTGCCAAGCGATCAACTCGCCAACATGCAGCCGATCCGCTACGAGGCGCGAGACGGCCGCGAGATTCCAGCGTATCTGGTTGTTCCGAAAGGTGTCGCGCCGAAGATGCTGCCAACTGTGATCATGCCGCATGGCGGGCCATGGGGCCGCGACACTTGGGGATATGGCCCATTGACGCAGTTCCTCGCCAACCGGGGCTATGCGGTGATGAGCCCGAATTTCCGCGGCTCGACCGGCTATGGCAAGCGCTTTCTCAACGAAGGCAACGGCGAGTGGGGCACCGGCGTCATGCAGCACGACATCACCGATGGCGTGCAATACCTCATCGACCAAGGCATCGCCGATCCGGACCGGGTGGGCATCATGGGCGGCTCCTACGGGGGCTATGCGACGCTCGCTGGCGTGACGTTCACGCCAGAGCTTTACGCCGCTGGTGTGTCGATCGTCGGCCCGTCAAACATCATCACCCTGATGAACTCGATCCCGCCGTACTGGCTCCCTGTCAAGCAGATGTTCATGCGCCGAGTCGGTGACCCGGACGACCCGGTAGATCGCGCCCGGCTCGAGTCACAATCCCCCTTCTTCCACGCCGAGAACATCGAAGCGCCGCTCCTCATCATCCAGGGCGCGAACGACCCGCGGGTGAAGAAGGCGGAATCCGAGCAGATCGTGGTGCGCCTGCGCGAACTCGAACGCCCGGTGGAATACATGCTGGCGCCGGACGAAGGCCACGGCTTCGTCGGCCGCGAAAACCGCCTCGCCATGTTCGCGCGCGTCGAGAGCTTCTTCGCCGAGCATTTGGGCGGTCGGGCGCAGGAAGGCATGGCGCCGGATGTGGCAGAGCGGCTGGCGGCGCTAAACGTCAACATCAACGATGTGGAGATGCCCGAAGTCGTAGTTGCCGACAGTGAAGCACCCAAGGTCGTGCTTGACGGAACGGTCCTGTCACCCGCCACCCTCACTTACGAAGTGACCATGCAGGCGGGCGGCCAGTCGCTGGCGATGACCAGCACAACCGCACGAACCCGCGCGACCCACGACGACGAGGAGGCGTGGCGAGTCGAGACCACCGTCGAGTCGCCGATGGGCAATGCCACGGACACCGTGTTGCTGCGGGTGAGCGACTTGACGCCGGTGCAGCGCACCATTCAACAAGGACCCATGACCGCGACAATCGACTTCGCTGAAGGTGCCATAACCGGCGAGATGCTGATGTCCGGCGCATCCACACCCTTCGAGGTGCCCGTTGACGGGCCGGTCGTTGGCCATCTCGAGACCGCGCTCGCCGCCATGCCCCTCGCGGAGGGATTCCAAACCCAAGTCCGAACGTTCCAACCCGGCATGGGGAACACGCAGCTGCTCAACCTCTCCCTCGTCGGCACGGAGACGGTCGAAACCCCGGCGGGGAGCTTCGACACATACCGAATCGACTTGCAGGGCGACGACGGCTCCTCCGGGACCATGTGGGTGACCGAGCAGCAGCCCCATCGTGGGATCAAGGCGGAAATGGTGCTGCCGGCAATGGGCGGCGCGACCGCCACCTCGGTGTTGACGAAGGCTGAATGAGCTAGGAGCTTGCCCACGCCGCCGCCAAGTGCGCCCTCCCGTCACTCCCCCCTCGCGGGGGAGTCGAGAAAAGCGTCCTCGCTTTTCTCGGAGGGGGGGCCGCCGAAGGGTTGCAGATGGCTCCTCGTTGGTTGCTCCTAGGCGGCCCCCCCTCCGAGAAAGGCCGAGGACGGCCTTTCTCGACTCCCCCTCGAGGGGGGAGTGACAGGAAAGCCCGCGACGACACGTGCGGAAGTCCATGGAGGCTCTCGTCCTAGGGGGCCTCCCCTTCAAAAGGTTGGCTCAGCCGCGAGCGGCCTCGATGCGTTGCTTCATCCGATAGATCGTTAGCTGGTCGCGGAGTTCGGCTGGCACGGGCGAGTCCATGGCGCGGATGCGGCGGTACTCGCCTTTCTCCATCGCGAGGCGCATGCCGACGGTCGTCTTGGGCCCCGAGTAGGAGGCGATTTCCAGCAGGCCCGAGGAGTGGTAGCCCATGCGCGCCAGAAGCTTGTCGGAAGCGTTCTCGAGCACCTCCGGATCCACCGATAGCTGCCAGTTTTCCTGCTGGCGGAGCCACGGCTTCACATTCGAGTTGGTCATGATGTAGCGCCACTCGTCGGTGTGGTTGACGCCGGTGCCGTGCAGCAGGCGGCCGTCCATCAGCATCACCGTTCCACCCTTGGCTTCCACGTTCACCGCCGGCGGCAGGGGTCCGACTTCGCCACCGGCGGGCACCTGGGAGACCAGGCGATGGCTGGTAGGGATCACCAGCGTGCCGCCGTTCACCTCGTTGACGTCCTGCATGATGTACACGGTGTTGACGAGGATCGGCGCGTGGGGTGTCTGGATCGGGTGGATGGCACCCGAGTCCTGATGCAGGTTCTGGGGATAGCTGCCCGGGCGGGCGATGTTGGAGGCGAATGAGTAGGCGTAGTGGCCGGGGCCAAGCAGCTCCTCATTGAGCTGCTCGAGCATCGGCCCGCCCTGCACCCACTCCGGGTCGAACTCGATGCATTTGGCGAAGCACTCGCCCTTGTTCACCAGCGTCCACATGATGTGGAAGTGCGGCGTCATGTCGGCGAGGCCGCACTCTCGCTCCGCTTCCGCCTGGCGCTTCAGGCGCTCCAGCATGTGGGCGCACTGAAACTCGCTCATGGCGTCTTCGATGAGGCAGAAGCCGTACTTGTCGAGGTCGCGGCGCGCCTTGTGGATGTCCTTGGTCTCTCGCGGCAGGTCGTCGAAGCGCCTCCAGTAGTCGTGCTTGCGAGGAACAGTGGTGTCGTAGTACGGCGTTCCGTTCAGGCCCCCGCCTTCGGCGCTGCGACCGGCCTCGAACAGTGGGCAGTGGAAGCGCTTCGTCAGGGAGCCGTTGGGCCTCTTGGCGCGAAGGCCATTGCCGCCGACCGGCGGCTTCAGCCACGGATTGTTGCGGTGCATGGAGCGGAACGGCTCGCCGGAACGGAACCAGCGTGCATCTTGAAGCTGGGATGCCTCATCCGATAGCGCTGCGACATTCTGCGGCAGGAACTCGACGGGGATCTCCGGAACGCCGTTCTCGTTGCGCCTTGGTCTCTCGCTCATGAGTCGTCGCCGCGCCTTTGGGGGAGAACGAGTATAGCCACCGGCCTCGGTGCGATCGTGTTCGACTGGCTGTGCCGGCGCCGTTCTGGAGGGAGGGCGTCCCGCCCTCCATCGCGCCGTCAGGCGCGCAGAACACTCGCTACACCAGGAAGATGCGCGCCCTTGCGGGCGCGGGAGGGCGGGACGCCCTCCGTCCAAAACGGCGCACGTGCTGCAAGTCAAAGTGAGACACCACCAGCGACGCACGGACTCATGAAAAACTGCCAAGTGATAGGCTTTCTCCTTTTGCCAGCAAGAGGGGGTCAAGAGAAGGCATGGCCGAGTACATCCCTACGCCCATCAAGTGGGTGCGCGATCAGGTGGAGCTATACGAAGGCAGCAACGGCGCCGAGGGCGTGGAGCTCATGCAGACGGGCCTGCCCTGCATCATCGTCACCCACACCGGCAACAAGACCGGCGCCGTCCGCAAGACCCCGCTGATGCGTGTCGAGGACAACGGCAGCTACGTCTTGGTAGGTTCCCAAGGCGGTGCGCCGAAGAACCCCGTGTGGGTTTACAACCTCCGCGCCAACGCCTCGGTGCAGATTCGCGACCGTGCGGATGTATCCGAGATGCGCGTGCGCGAAATCACGGACGATGCCGAACGGGCCCGGCTCTGGGCCCTGGCCGTCGCCGCCTATCCCCCCTACGAGGACTACCAGAACAAGACCAGCCGGAAGATCCCGGTGTTCCTGGCGGAGCCAGCGTAGGCAACGCCCTTATCGTCTCCAGCAGCCGTGCAAAGGGCCTATCCCGACGCTCGTTAAGGCCCTAGCCGCTGCTGCGGATCACCCTCCCGGGGCGTTCGCCCGTGTGTTCGTCGTCTCGGAGGATCACGTGGCCGTTGACGACGGTGGCCTTGTAGCCGGCTGCGCGTTGGATCAGGCGGCTCTTGCCGTGGGGGAAGTCGCGGACGACTTCGGGGCGGCGTTCTTCCACCCGTTCTGGATCGAGCACGTTGATGTCGGCCTTCATTCCAGGCGCCAGTGTGCCGCGGTCCTTTAGGTCCAGCACGCGGGCGGCGGAGCTGGTCATGCGACGAACCGCTTCGGCCAGCGAGAGTTTGCGTTGGTCGCGCACCCAGTGGCTGAGAAGGAACGAAGCCCAGCCGGAATCCATGATCTGGGAGACGTGGGCGCCGGCGTCGCCTAGACCCGGCACCACCCAATCGCGGGCCATCAGCGCTTCCACCGCGTCGAAGTTCATGTTGAAGAAAGGGCGGTGGAAGACGGCACTGCCATCGCTTTCCAGCACCAGCCGGAGCCAGGCTTCGGCCGGGTGCTCGCCGGCTGCGGCTGCCAGAGCCGCAAGGTTGTCTTCGGCGGGTTTGGTGTAGATGGGGCGGTCGCCGTCGCCAACCCAGCGCAGGCCTGCGGCGAAGGCGTCGCTCGCTGGGTCTGCCTTCGCTGCGGCCACGAGTTCGGCGCGGAATGCCGGATCGCGAATGGCGTCCAAGCGACGATCCACGTCGAGTTCGCGCAGTTTCGCCCAGGCAGGGAAGAAGATGTTGGTCTTGAGCGCAGAGACGAAGCCGCCAGGGCGCGGCACCGTGACGCCGTAGATCTCAAGCCCTTCGGCGCGCAGGTCTTCGACGATCTGGTGCGGGTCTTCGAAGCGGAAGCTCTCGGTTTCCACCACGCTGAAAAGCACGCGGCCGTTGCCGGCGCGGGCCTGGCGGCCAAGGAACTCGAGGTCGCGGCCAATGGCGTTCTTGTCGTACCACGGCACGTTCTGCATCAGGCCGTTGTGGGCGCCCACTTGCCGGGCGATGGCTTCGAGCTCTTCCGCTTCCGCAAACGTGCCGGGGATGGAGCGGCCGTCCGGCAGCCGGTGGGCGGGAAGCCGGTTGGTGGAGAACCCGATGGCGCCGTCGCGCACAGATTGTCCGGCCACTTCGGCGATGCGAGCGGTTTCCTCCGGCGTCGGGTTCTCGTCGATGCCGCGCTCCCCCATCACATAGAAGCGCACCGCGCCGTGGCCAACCATGCCGGTAACGTTGATGGCCGGATTCATGCCTTCCAGGGCGTTGAGGTATTCGCCGTAGCTTTCCCAGTTCCACGGCAGGCCATCGATGATTGCCTCGCGGGGGATGTCCTCGACGGTCTCCATCATCTCTGCGAGGAACTGCCGATCCTGTGGCTTGCAGGGCGCGAAGGTAACGCCGCAGTTGCCGAGCAACGCCGTGGTGACGCCATGCCAAGAGACTGGCGTCAGCATTGGGTCCCAGCCGATCTGGGCGTCGAGGTGGGTGTGCAGGTCGATGAAGCCCGGCGTCCCGGCAAGGCCATCGGCGCGAATCTCCTCGCGCCCGCGCTCCTGCACCCGACCGATGGCCGTGATGGTGTCCCCATCCACCGCGAGATCGGCAGCGAACGGCTCGCCGCCGGAGCCATCGACCACCAGACCGTCCCGAATCACAAGATCGTGGCTCATTCGCTTCACTCCATCCGTGGCAGGCAATCGCCCATGCAGCGAAGACTACGCCATATCCATGCCGCACACTCTGCCCGGCGCTGCTACTGGCCGTCGTCGCAGCGCGCCAGTGGGGTCTCGTCTCCGGGCCAAGGCATGATGGGAACGGTGGAGATGGCGTTCTTGGGGGAGCCGTCCACCAGTTTCTCGCTGTACACGAGATAAACGAGGGTGTTGCGGGTCTCGTCGCAGAAGCGGACGACGCTGAGGCGCTTGAACAGCGCCGAGCGGCGCTCGCTGAAGACGGGATCGCCGGCATCCAGCTTGCCGCTGATGCGGATGGGGCCCACTTGGCGGCAAGCGATGGAGGCGTCGGAGGTGTCCTCGGCGAGCCCCACCATGCTGGTCAGGCCACCAGACACCGCCCGGCTGACATGGCAGGCGACGCCTTGCACTTGCTCGTCGTCGAAGGCGTCCACGGCCACCTTGTGGTCGGGCCCCAAGAGCTGGAACGCCGTATCGACCGTGCCGATCTCCTCCGCAACGGCCGTGAAGGCAAGCGCCCCAATGAACGCCACGGCCACCTTCACCGGCATCGTCCCGAACGCAGTTCGCGGGCCCTGCGCGCGATGCCTCGGCCCGCAACAACGTCTATCCGACCGGAATCCTCTTGGCGCCATTGCCCAACTCCTACCCGCAAGCTTGCGTTCGCCTCGAAACATACTCCGAACGACCAGCGGTTGCAGACGGCGAAAGGGGTGTTGGCGCCTCTGCACAGCCCGCAGGCCCGCGCATCCCCAACAACGGTGGCGGCGCGCACTTTCCTGTCACTCCCCCCTCGAGGGGGAGTCGAGAAAAGCGTCCCCGCTTTTCTCGGAGGGGGGGCTTCTCGCAGGAGGGGGTGTTCTAACTCCGGTGCAGGCGTCCTTCCCTACGGCGCGGCCTCCGAGCAGAGCCTATAGGCCCTTTGATGGGCGGGCTTTGCCTTCCTTACACCAAGCTCGACAGGAACTCCAACGTGCGGGCGCGGGCACCGTCTTCCACATTCATGATGGCGGCGTTGAGGTCGGTGACGCCGGCGTTGCGGTAGCGGTCGATCTCGCCGCGCAGGGCGTTTTCGTCGCCGACGATGGCGATGTCGGCCGGGCCTTCGGCACCTTCGCGGTCCAGCATCGAGCGGTAGGAGGGTAGCTGGCCATACATCGTCAGGCCCTCGGCTATGCGTTGGCGTGCCTCGTCCGGCCTTTTGGTGAGGATGATCGGGACGCCGGCGACGACGGTTGGCGCCGCGCGGCCGGCATCCTCCGCCGCCTTGCTGATATTGGCGACGATGTGTTGTTCCATCGTCTTCGGCCCCACCATCCAGGTGTTGGTGCCGTCGGCGAGTTCGCCGGCGACGCGCAGCATGAGGGGCCCCAAGGCCGCCACCACGGTCGGCGTGGGTTCGGCGCCAGGCACGGTCAGGCCCAGCGCAACCCGATACTGCTCGCCCTGATGGTTGACGGTTTCACCCCGCAAGAGCGGCATCAGCACTTCGAGGTATTCCCGCATGTGGGCGGCGGGGCGATCGTAGGAGAGCCCGAGCATGTTCTCGATCACGATCTTGTGGGAGAGGCCAATGCCGAGCGTGAAGCGATTGCCCGTGGCAGCGGAGGCGGTGAGCGCCTGTTGCGCGAGTGCCGTCGGGTGGCGCGGATAGGTTGGCGTGACGGCGGTGCCGAGACCGATGCGCGGCACCTCGCGACCGACGATGGAAAGGGTGGAGATGGCATCGAACGAGAAGATGTTGGCCATCCAAAGCGTGTGCAGGCCGGCCGCCTCCACCTCGCGGGCGCTCTCGACGATGCCGTCGATCGACGCGCCGAATCCGTCGGCACCCACCATCACTCCGATTCGCATTGCCCGCTCCACTCGTGAATGAAGCGAAAACCGTACCACACCATCGGTCGCCGCCGACGCTAGCGCCGTTTCCACGCCACTTACCTCCTAGCCGTAGCTGCCAGCGAACGCGAGCACGCGCGCCCTCAGGGACGCGCTAGAGGCTGCGCCGTTGAAAACGGCTGACGCGAAAGGGGATGACAGGAGGGGCTTCGTTCGGAGATGTGGCGTAAACGGGCGTTGGGTCGGCGGCCCGCCTGAGGGCTGTGCAGAGGCGGTAGTCCGCGCTAACGCGAAAGAACCGCGATGCGCTCCTCATTGCGGCTCGTGGAGAGCAGCCGCAGCCCCATCGCTACCGCGACGGCAGCTAGGCCCACAGAAAGGCCGATCCAGAAGCCATAGACGCCGAGTTCCGGGACTTCCCCCCAGCCATAGCCGAGCGCAAGGCCCACCGGGAACGCCAGCAGCCAGTAGCCGACCACCGAATAGAGCATCGGCACGCGGGTGTCCTTGTAGCCCCGGAGCGATCCCGCCATCGTGGCCTGGGCGTCGTCGAAGATCTGATAGACGGCGATGAAGAGGATGAGCGTCGCCGCGACGCCGATGACGGCGGCATCGTTGCTATACACCAGCACCACCACGTTGCGTGCCAGCACCAACGCCACGCTGATGGTGATTGCATAGCCGATCGACAGCAGGAACGCCGTCCGCGCCACCCGGGCCGCGCCGGCCAGGTCTCCGCCGCCGACATGGAAGCCGATGCGGATGCCGGCGGCGGAGCCAAGCGCCATCGGCGCCACGAAGGTGGCCCAGTTAATGTGGCCGGCGATGTTGTGCGCGGCCACCGGCACCACGCCCAAGCCGCCGATGAGGATGCCCACGGCGGCGTAGAGTCCCATGCCGACGAAGGACGACAATCCAATGGGAACGCCGATCTTGAGGATGCGACCGATATAGACCTCCGCCGCTCGACGATGCTCTTCGCGCTGCCAAAGGCCGGTAGCGCGGAATGGCCTCCTTCGCCACAGCAAGACGATGGCACCGAGTTCGAACCACATGACGATGGCGGTGGCCCAGCCACAACCTTCGCCGCCGAGTTCGGGCGCACCGAAACGGCCATAGATGAACGCATAGTTGAGAACCCCGTTCAGCGTCAGCGCCAGCGCGGCAATGACCATCGGCCCCACCGTGCGGCCAAGCCCTTCCGCGCCGTGCCGAAGCACCATGTAGATCATCACCGGCGGCAGGCCGAACGCGGCAGCCTTGAGATAGCGCTCGCCGACATCGGCGGTCGCCGCGTCCACCCCAGCCGCAGCGAAAAGAACCCCGCCGTTGACCACAGCCACCACGGCGAGGACGCTGCCCACCGCTCCCACGATCAGCCCTTGCCGCACCACGCGGCCGGTCTCGGACCCGCGCCCGGCACCCATCATCTGGGCGACCATCGGCGTCACCGACATGGTGCACCCCGCGAGCAGCATGAAGGTGGGCCAGAGCACATAGCCGCCGAGACCGACGCCAGCCTGATGCACCGCCGCATAGTGTCCGGCCATGGCGGTGTCGAGGAAGCCCATCGCCATGATGAAGAACTGCGTTAGGGCGATCGGTGCTCCCAAGCGGAGCAAGGCCCGCGCCTCTCGGGTGTGTGCAGTACGGGATGAAGTCACTGGTCGTAGGCGTTTCAAGAAGCAAGTTCGAAGGGACGACATTCTGCCTATGCGGGGCCGATCGGGCACGCGCTGCGCCCCTATGAACCGCGTGCTACGCCGCAAGCTCCAAGTATCGGCGATAATGCGCCGCCGCCAGCTTTGGGCGGCGCGTTGCGCCAGTGAGGCACGGCGACAAGCAAAGCATCACCAGCCCCTCGGGAGGACCCTCGTGGCGACAAGCGAATCCATTGCCATTCTCGGCGGCACCGGCGATCTTGGCACGGGCCTTGCCATCCGCTGGTCCCGCGCCGGTCACCGCATCATCATCGGCTCCCGGACGCTGCCCAAGGCGCAGGCGGCGGTAGCCAACTTGCACGAGATCAGCCCCGCGACCCCCGCCGATGCCTTGGAGAACGCCGATGCCGCTACCGCTGGCGACATCGTGGTGCTGACGGTGCCGGCGGAATACCAGATCTCCACGCTCGAGACGGTGCGCGAGGGCCTCGCCGGCAAGATCCTCATCGACGTGACCGTGCCGCTGGTTCCACCTCGCGTGGGGACGGTGCAGTTGCCGCCGGAAGGCAGCGCCGGCAAGCGGGCGCAGGACTACCTCGGCGACGACGTGATGGTGGTTTCTGCCTTCCAGAACGTGGCCGCGCACCTGCTCAAGGAAGACGTGAAGATCGAATGCGATGTGCTGGTGGCGGGCAACAAGCGCGCCGCCCGCGAGAAGGTGATCACGCTTGCCACCGAGGCGGGAATGCGAGCTTGGCACGCTGGCCCCATCGACAACGCCGCCGCCGCCGAGGCGCTCACGAGCATCCTCATCCAGATCAACCGCCGGCACGAGATTTCCCACTCCGGAATCCAAATCGTCGGTCAGGCCGACCACTAGGGCCGCTTACATTCCCAGGGCACAGCCGCCATGACGTCCATCTCCATCGTGCCCGTGCGGGGCGTGCCGATGGTGCAGGCGGGGGATGACATCGCCGCGCTGCTGCAGGGTGCCATCGCCGCCAGCAACCTCGCGCTTGAGGACGGCGATATCCTCGCCGTGGCGCAGAAGATCGTCTCCAAGGCGGAAGGCCGCCTCATTCGGCTGGCGGACGTGACGCCCACGGAGGCGGCAACGGAACTGGCCGAGAAGGTCGAGAAAGACCCACGCCTCGTGCAGCTCATCCTCGACGAATCCACGGAAGTCGTCCGGCACAAGCCCGGTGTGCTCATCGTCCGGCACCGGCTCGGGCTCGTCGGCGCCCACGCTGGCATCGATCAATCCAACATCGATCACGGCGAAGGCGAGGACGAAGGCGCAGCGCTGTTGCTGCCGGAAGACCCCGATGCCTCCGCCGCTCGCCTGCGCGATGCCGTGCGCGCCGCCAGCGGCGTCGACGTTGGCGTGCTCATCACCGACAGCGCGAACCGACCTTGGCGGCTCGGCACCATCGGCGTCGCCATCGGCGCGGCGGGACTCAACGTGCTCGACGACCGCCGCGGAGGCAGCGACATCTTCGGTCGAGAACTGAAAGTCACGCTGATCAACCGCGCCGACAGCATCGCCACCGCGGCAACCTTGGCGATGGGGGAAACGGACGAGCGCACCCCCGCCGCCATCGTCCGAGGCTTCCCCATCGAGCGCGATGCGGGGCAAGTGGCTGCCGACATCAACCGCCCCTTGGATGAGGACCTGTTTCGGTGAGCCGCCTCCGGCCCGGCAAGGCACTAGGAGGCTTTGCCGCAAATGCGGCGCTGGCTTCGAGCCGTAGCTGCGAGCGAATGCGAGCGCGAAGGCCAGCAGTTCGCGCAGCGAACTGCCAACGCGCCAGCAAGGGCGCGCCAGCCCCGCGATGACGATCCTTGCCCTCACCGGCGGCGTCGGCGGTGCCAAGCTCTGTCTTGGCCTCGCCCGGGTGCTCGCGCCGGAAGAAGTGGTTTTCGTGGTCAACACCGGCGATGACTTCGAGCACCTTGGCTTCCACATCTCGCCCGACGTGGACACCCTTACCTACACGCTGGCCGATGCCGCCAACCCCGTTGCCGGCTGGGGCCGGCAAGGCGAGACCTGGCACTTCATGGAAGCGCTCGAAGAGCTCGGTGGCGAGACCTGGTTCCGGCTCGGGGACAAGGACCTCGCCTTGCACGTGCGCCGTCGGGAACTCCTCGCAGCCGGGCAATCCCTCACGGCGGCCACCGCGCAAATCGCCCAAGGTCTTGGCGTTAGGCATCGAATCCTGCCCATGTCCAACGATCCGGTGCGGACGCTAGTACACACTGCGGATGGACCTCTCGCCTTCCAGCACTACTTCGTCCGCGACCGCTGCGCCCCGGAGGTCACCGGCTTCGACTTCCACGGCGCCGCAAGCGCCAGCGTCAATCCGGCGATCCCGTTCGATCAGGTGACGGGCATCGTCATCTGCCCGTCAAACCCCTTCGTGTCAGTGGACCCGGTGCTGGCCGTGCCCGGCATGCGCGAGGGAGTCCGGCGTTCAGGGGCGCCGGTGGTGGCTGTTTCGCCCATCGTCGGCGGCGCTGCCATCAAGGGTCCTACGGCGAAGATGATGCAAGAGCTTGGCGTCCCGGCCACCACCGTGGAAGTTGCGAAGCACTACGCCCAGCGCGCCGACGGCGGTGCGCCGATCGTCACCGGCTTCGTCATCGATGCCGTGGATGCGGATGCAGAGGGTGAAGTGCAGGCGCTTGGCCTCTCGACAACCGTGGCACAAACGGTGATGCGCTCTCTCGACGACCGCGTCGATCTCGCTCGTGTTGTGCTCGATTTCCTAGGCGCCAGCGCCGCAGCACCGGGCCTTAAGGCCTAGCCGACGTGACGAGCAAAACCGATATCCCGCCGCGCAGCAGCTTGCGGAGCGAACGGCGGGCGCCGCAAGGGCGGGCCGGAATTTGGGCGTTGCTGCCGTTCAAGGGTGCCGCCGGTGCCAAGAAGCGCCTCGCCTCAGCGCTCGACCCGACCGAGCGCGAAGGGCTCGTGCTGGCGATGGTACGGGACGTGCTCGACGCTCTGGTCGGCAGTCGCTTGCTGGCCGGCACCGTCATCGTCTCCCGGGCCCCGGTGGCGGCGCAGCTCGCCACCGAGTTTGGCGTTGAGGTGTTCGCCGACAGCGCCGCGGACCTTTCCGGAGCGGTCGTCGAGGCCGGCGAATACGTGGCGCGAAGCCGAGGCGCCACGGGAACCCTGTTCGTTCCCGGCGACGTGCCGCTCGTGACGCCAGCCGAGATCGACACCGTGCTGCATGGCCACAGCACCGTGACGCTGGTCCCGGACGCAAACGACGTCGGCACCAACGCCGCCGCCTGTTCGCCACCGAACGCCTTCGAGTACCTCTTCGACGGCAAGAGCTTCAAGCCCCACATTGCCGCCGCCCGCAGAGCGGGCCTGGAACCTCGCATCGTCCGGCTGCCCGGCTTCGGCCTCGACGTGGACACCATCGACGAACTCCGCACCCTGGCCGCCAAGGCGCAGAGCACCCGCACCGACGATTTCCTCAAGCGCAGCGGAATCGCCGAACGGATCACGGGGGCCCGCTTGCACTCGGCGTAGCAGCCTGTCTCACAACTACCGCATGGGCGTGCCGGAGAAGCTCGGACTTGCGACGGGCGGGCCGTTGGAGGGAAGGCATTCTGCTTTCCCTGGCACCGAGAGGCGCCTTCCTATTGCAAGTCGCGATCAGCGCGCCAGAGGCGCGCAGGGAAGGCAGAATGCCTTCCCTCCAAAGGCCCGCCTCGTTCACGGGCTAGCAGTTCGCGCCAGTGAACTGCCGACGCGCCCTTCAGGGCGCGCTAGCCCCGAGGCAACGGCATCGGGGAGAATGGACCCCTCGTATTGCAGAGCCGGCGCGGCAACGAGTGCGTCGCGCCGCGAAGGGCAGGATTTCATGGCAGCCAAACCGAAACGCCACCGAGTGTTGCTGCGGCTGCCAGTGGATCTGCATGCGCAAGTGGTGGAGGCGGCTCGCCGCTACGGGCGTAGCGCCAACTCGGAGATGGTGGCCCGGCTCGAGCACTCGCTGCGCGGCGTGTCGCAGCAGGAGTCCGCCATCGAGCCGCCGCTCTTGCCCTACGTCGAGACGACCTTCCGTCGTGACCTCAGCCAGCAGGAAACCCAACTCCTGCTTTGCTTCCGACGGCTCTCGAGCGGTCAGCGACAGGGGTTGATGGACCTGCTGATGCAGTGAACGTTGGCCCGCCCCTTCCTTGGAAAGGGTGTCTCGCCCCTACGGCGCGCTTGCTCCCTCGCCCGTTTCGGCGATTTCCGCTGCCCGCCGCTTCATCCATGCCTCACGCAGGTACACATAGGGGTCGCCGGTGATTTCGGCGTCGAGGTGCAGGTTCTCCGAGCGTTGTCGGATCACCCACATCGCCGTCAGCGCCGCCCTCGGCGGCAGATCGATGTAGGTCTGCGGCATGGCTCCGAAGCCCACCACCGTGCCGATGGCGTCGCGGACGTTGCTCGAACCCACGAACGGGATCATCAGGTAGGGGCCGGGTTCGATGCCCCACACCGCAAAGGTCTGGCCAAAGTCCTCCCGATGGTGCGCCAGACCCATGTGCGCCGCCGGATCGAACAGACCGCCGATGCCGAGCGTGCTGTTGACGAGGAAGCGGGCGGTATCGGCCACCGCGAGATCGGGCCGGCCTTGCAGCAGTTGATTGATGGCGGTGCGCGGCTCGCGCAGGTTGTCGAGGAAGTTGCCGATGCCGGCGCGGATGGGTGCCGGCACGATGCGCGCATAGCCGCTGGCCACCGGCCGCACCACTGCCCGGTCGAAGGCACCGTTGACGAACAGGATGTTGCGGTTCAGCGGCTCCAGCGGATCGTCTGCGCTCGCCGCTGGCGTTGCGGGTGCCGCGAATGCCGCCAGCGCTACGAGAACGGTGGCGAACGCCTTGCCCGACGAAGGCACGCGCATCAACTCCAGGCGTTCCAGTGCGTGATGTCAGCCACCGGCGGGCGGGTGGCGCGGCGGAAGTCGGTGCCGAGAGTCCACGCCACCGGCAACAGAGCCGTCTGCACCACATCGTCTGGGATGCCAAGCAGTTCCGCCGCATCCTTCTCGTAGCCGAGGTGCAATGTGGTGAGGCAGGAACCGAGACCGCGCGCACGCAGCGCGAGTTGGAAACTCCACACCGCCGGGTAGATGGAAGCGAAATAGCCGCCGAGCTGGGTGACGCTGGCGCCGTCGCCTGGGCGCCCTTGCAGGCAGGGGATCACATGCACCGGCACCTCATGCAGGTGCTCCATCAGGTACAGCGCCGAGTCGAACACGCGCCCGGTCTGGCCGGCGGCAGTCTTGCTTGCCGTGGTGAGGTACGGCTCCGCCTGGCGGCGGTAGAGATCGGCAAGGCCCTTGCGCTTGTCGGCATCGTCCACCACCACCCAGCGCCAGGTCTGGCTGTTGGAGCCCGTCGGAGCCTGCACGGCGAGTTCGAGGCACTCATTGACGACCTCTCGTGGCACGGGCCGGCTGAGGTCGAGGCGCTTGCGGACGGCGCGGGTGGTGGCGAGCAGTTCGTCGCAGACGGCGAGGTCGAGCGTCATCTTGGAGTCTCCTTTGCTATGGTTGGGTTCGCCCACAAGGGGGAAGCTCGACAGGCGCGAGCAGGTGCGAATGTTCCAGGCGCGCAACAGTATGCATGGATGGCGCAGCGTCGTGGCGGTGGCGGTGGCGGTCTCAGGTGCGATGACGCTGGCCGCGCAAGACGAAGACGCCGCCAGCGGATCGTCTGCACAGCCGCCAGTCGGCGAGACGGCGACGGTGCGCGCCAATCCCGACGACGTGGAACGCGTCGAGGTCACGGCGCCGCAGGCCGAGTCGCTCTCCATCCTCGAGATGGAGGCCATCTACGACTCCCAGGAGCTCGGCAACAAGCACTTCCGGCGGCGCAACTACGAGGAGGCGTTCCCGCATCTGCTCGCTACCGCCAAGCGAGGCTTCAAGACCTCGCAGGCGCGGGTCGGCTACATGTACCTGCACGCCTTGGGTGGCGTCGATTACGACCCCATCCAAGGCATCGGTTGGCTCGCGGTGGCGGCCGACCCGGAAACCGTGCCGTGGATCCGCCGTTACTTCAACAAGATCTGGAAAATCGTGCCGGAACGCTTCGTCCAAGACCTCGCCATAGTCACCGAGGCGTACAAGAAACGCTACGGCCGCGGCGCCACCGGCGTCAGCTGCAACCGCAACCGCCGCGCGGGAACACACCAAGTGCAGTTGACCTGCCTCTTCAACGACGAGGCATTCCTTGAGAACGGCCTGGACCGAGAAGCCATGCGCGACCTCTGGCACGTCACCCCGGGACCGAACTCGCACCCAGGCGTCGTCGGCCTCCAGTAAGGGAAAAGACGATGGCGCATTACAGGATGAACCGGCCCTTCGGTCGCGGTCTCCTAGCGCTCGCAATGCTCGGCGGCGCGGCCTTGTGGGCGGGCGCCACAGAGGAACACGACGCTATGACGGCCCGCATCGAGGCGCAGATGCAGGTGCCGGATCGGCATCGGTTCGATGCTCCGCGCGACAGCGCGCGCAAACCTGCCGAGACCTTTCGCTTTCTTGGCGTCCGCGAAGGCATGACGGCGCTGGACGTCGGTGCCTATGCCGGCTACACGACGGAGATGCTCGCCGCGGCGGTGGGGCCGACGGGCAAGGTCTATTCCCACAACCGCGAACGCGTTCTGACCCACTTCGCAGACGGCTACTACCAGCGCACCATGGACGAGCGTCTGGCGAACGGTCGCCTGCCGAACGTCGTATTGCACCTGCGCGAATACGACGCCTTGGGTCTCGAGGGCACGGTGGACGTCGCCTTTCTCGGCAACCTGCTGCACGATTTCTACCACCGCGACGGACGCGAGCTTGCCTTGGCCTTCTTGGCGAGCATCCACGCGGCACTGAAGCCCGGCGGCGTGCTCGGCGTCGCCGATCACGTGGGCGTGCCCGGAGCAAACAACAAGCGGCTGCATCGCATCGACCCGCGCATCGCGCGTGCGCTCATTGAGGAAGCGGGCTTCGTCATTGAAGCCGAGAGCGATCTGTATGCGAACCCCCAAGACGACCACACCCTGCTGGTCTACAACGACGCCATTTACCTCCGTACCGACCGATTCCTGTTCCGCGCGAGGAAGCCTTTCTGACCCTAGGGGCGACCCTAGCTCGGTCTCCCCGTTCCCTGCCGCGCATGTCAAGCAGGGCATCTCGGCCGTCTGACGATGGGGCCGTTGCTCAGGGCCACCGGACGGACGACCCGGCCGAAATCGTGATCGACGCAGCCTTGCCGCGCACCCGTCCCGCGCAAGGGGGATGCAGGCGGCAGGCGGGTTAGGCGAGCTCGCCGGGGTGCCGCACCTCGTCAAGGAGGATCAGAACCCGCCGATCAAGGCTACCTCAACCCTGGGTCTGGCCAAGCCGTCCGTCGCGGGCGTTGCCTTGACAAGAACAAGAATCGCCAATACGTTGCCCCGCTCACCACGGCTGGCGGGGCTCGGTGTTCCTGCACGCCTCGCGGCTTCGAGAGGAACCCATGACCAATTCCAAGGCAGGCCTGCCTTCCTCCGGGATGGCAGCGTTCGCAGTGTTCGCCGTAGGCGTGCTGCTTGTTCTGGTGGCGGCTTGTTCGAGCGAGGCGCCGGGCAACGATCCGACGGCCACTGCGCCGGAAACGCCCCCGTCAACTTCAGCGCCCGCGACTTCCGGTCAGGCGAATCCGGGCATCTTCGACGATCGCGTCGTGTTTGGGCAGTCCGCCGCCTTCACCGGCCCTGCGCAAGCCTTGGGACACGCCATGCGCCTGGGCATCGAAGCGGCATTCCACGAGCGGAACCAGGCTGGCGGCGTGCATGGCCGCATGCTGGAACTGGTAACGATGGATGACCGGTACGAACCGGGTTTCGCCTACGCGAATACCCGCGACCTGATCCGGAAGGAGCAGGTGTTCGGCCTGATCGGTGAGGTGGGAACACCGACATCGCGTTCCGCTGCTCGCCTAGTCGATTCCGAAGCGGTGCCGTTCCTGGCGCCGTTCACCGGTGCCGGCTTTCTCCGGAATCCCGAACTGGCGTCGGTCGTGAATCTGCGGGCGTCGTATGCGCAGGAGACCGAGCACATGGTCGAACGCCTTAGGGATGATCTCGGAGTTACGAGAGTGGCCGTCATGTACCAGAACGACTCCTACGGTCAATCCGGCTTGAACGGCGTGCTTGAAGCTCTGGGGCGGCGCGGACTCGAGCCCGTCGCGACATGGTATTACGAGCGCAACTCGAGCGCAGTCAAGGCTGCGGTGTTCCATATCGCGGCCGCGAATCCCGAAGCTGTCGTCATGATTGGCGCCTACCAGCCGGTGGCCAAGGCGATTTCGCTTCTTCGGGAAGACATCGACCCCGTATTCCTGGCGGTCTCGTTCGTCGGGAGCAACGCGTTGGCACTCGAGCTCGGGGATGAAGCGGTCGGTGTCTACATCACGCAGGTGGTGCCCCCACCCGATGACACGGGTACGCCAGCCGTAGCGGAGTACCTCGCCGCACTCGGTTCGTTCGACGCGAGCGCCGAGCCCGGATTCGTTTCCCTTGAAGGATACTTAGCCGGGCGACTGGCCATAGCCGGACTTGAAGCATGTGAAGAGCCGACCCGCGAGTGCTTCCTTGCCGCGCTGCGATCGTCGGAATCCATCGATCTCTCCGGTATCCGTCTGCAGTACGGTCCGGGCGACAATCAGGGTTCCGACGAAGTGATCATGACGGTCATCGACGAAACGGGCAGGGTTGTGCCGGTGGCCACTCTCGAAGAGACGTCGTGATGGACCGGCTGCGGGTATCCGCAGGATGGGCGGTCGCAAAGCTTGTCGTGGTCGGGATCGTCGCCACAAGCACCAGTGGCGCCTGGGCGGCCGCCGAGAGTTCGCATCCCCTTCACGACGCAGATCCTGACATCCGCGCGACTGTCGCCGCGCTGAACTTGGCTCGACACGCAGAATCCTTGGCCGGCACGGCCTCGACGAGGACTCGTGCCGACATGTCCTCCGAGGCAATGGCGGCGTCGAGTGCGTCCTTCGCCGCCGACGCAGCGGAGGCTCGCCGACAGCTTGGGCTGTTGGCTGGCGCCGGTCGCGAAGATGCAGCGGCCAGAGTGCGCGAACTGCTGGACGAGCTGACGGTCAACGCACGGCAACTCGAAGACGGCCGGCCGCGGTTCGCGCAGATCCTGCGGGACTCGCAGACCAGCCGCCAAGAGCTCATAGCCGCCACCAGCTGGCAACTCCTGCCGACGGCCCTTGCAAGCGAGGACGACCTCTTCTATCGCGTGGTTTCCGGTCGCGGCGCCAGGGAGGCCGTTTCGATCGAAGACCTGTTGCTGTATGCACGCCTGGCGCTCCTGACGCAGCAGGTGGACCAGGGATACATAGCGCTGGAAGTGGCGACGAGGCAGACCGACAGCGAGTTCATAGGCACTGTGGAAGAGGCCGCGAACCTGGTGCTGTATCAGCTCCGAGAGAACATCGAGAGCCTCGCCGAGGCCGGCCACGCGGATCTGGACCCCACGCTGACTCCGCTTGCCCGGGATCTGGTGGACGCCGCGTACGGAGAAGCGAACCTGATCGACCTGATGAAGACTCGCCTGCGACTGGACGAACGCGAAGAGCGGCTCGCCGGCGCCGTCAACGCTGTCTGGGCTTCTCTGCGAACCGAGGTCGACGCGGTTCTTGACCAGGCCATCGAGGACTTTGAAAGCGCGACGGGCAATCGCGAGACCGCAAGGGCGCTGCGGGCGGCCCTGGCGGTGAGCCGACACGGGTCTGCGGCGAGGTCCTATTGGTCCCGCCCAACCACGGCGAGCACAGCGGCCACCGGGATGCCGGAGATCCGCGACAATGTGGCAGCCCACGTTTCCAGCATGCGCCAGGCGCTGGTCACGTTACGGGAGGCCGGCTACGGCGCCGCGACAGCCCACCTGTCGCAGGAGATCGACCGCCTCGAGTACGCTGCCGGGCGCATTCACGATGGCCGCGCGGGCCTAATCGGCGCCCTGCAGTCGGCCGCTCGCGAGCGGGCCGACCTGAGGAGTTTCGTGGACTACCGGCTGGAGCCCGCCGTGGTGGCGAGCCTGGACAACCAGCTGTATTACATGCTGACCGGCAGGAGCGAGTTCAGGGAGGATGTCCCAGCCGACTCGGACCCGCGGTCCCACCTGGAACTGATGCGTTACTGGCACCTGTCGTCAGTCTACAACTCGCTGTTTCGGACTTTCTCGGGGCTGATCATCGCCATCATCATGACCGAGGAGACCCTGATCGGGGAAGGCGAAGAGCGCTTCGGCACCGCATCTCATCGCCTTGAGAGGAGTGTCGACTTCCTCGAGGAGGCAGGCGGCCCTGAACTGGACCCCCAGTTGGTTCCGCTGGCCCGCCAATTCATAGGTTTCGGAAACGGCGAATCGAACGTCTTCGACTCGCTGCGCCATAGATTGCCCCTGATTGCGTCCGAAATGGCTCTGATCGAGGTCAGCGAGCAGGTTCATTCTCGTTTGCAGACCGATGTGGATGCCCTGCTCGACGACATACTTCAGGCTGCCGTGTCGCCTCCCGGCGCTTCCGGGGGCGCACCTTGAGCTTCCGGGGCCGCACCCCACGAAACGTCCTGGCCTGCGCCCTGCAGCCGCTTCTGCCGTTCTCCGGCCTCCTCGCTTCCGCCGCCGAGAGTCCTCGCCTCGAGGAAATCATCGTTGTGGCGCAAAAGGTGGAGCAAAGCCTGGCGGACGTGCCTTCATCGGTCTCAGTGCTTCCTGGCTCCTCCATCGAGGAATCAGGGGCCAACAACATCTCCGATCTGAACGGCACGGCTCCCAACGTGATCTTTCAGGGCATGGCGTTCATTCCGAACACCGCGAACATGGCGATTCGCGGGATCGGGTTTTTCGATACCGACCCCTTTGCCGATCAGAAGACACAGCTTCTGATCGACGGCATACCCCACGCCAGGGTGACGGGTCTCGGCCATGACCAGATCGATGTGGACCGAATCGAGGTCCAGCGGGGTCCTCAGGGAACCCTCTTTGGCCGCAACAGCCTCGCCGGGACCGTCAACATCATCACCAGGGAAGCCAGCCCCGATCCGGGCGTGTCCGCGCGCGCCACGGCAGGCGAATACGGTCTTGCCAAGTACATGCTGTCTGCGGAAACCGGCGAGATCATGGACGATTCCCTCCGAGCTCGCCTGAACGTCTCGACGCGGAGCTACGATGGGCACGTGACCAATGCGTTCAACGGAAACCGGCTGGGAGCACAGGACACGAGCACGCTGCGACTGAAAGTCGACCACCGCACGCCGAGGACGCAAGTCACGGCGAGCGTTTATCGCGTCGATGACCAAACCGACGGGATTGCCACCTCCAACCTGATACAGGACCCCGGTGGCGTGTCGGATGGCGATGTCCACCTGGTAAACATGGACACCGACGGATTCAACGATTCCACCGAGACAGGGCTCACGTTACTCTCGGACATCGAACTCGGTGCCGGCACGCTCTCGATCGCCGCGAACTCGCACGACAGCGACTTTCTTGTGTATACGGACCTCGACGGTCGGGCAGGGGGCCACCCGCCGGCCCGCGGCAGGAACCCGAACCTGAACGTCAACGTCGGCTTCGACATCGACCATGGACAGGACAGTTTCGAACTTCGATTCCATGATGCCCACGGCGGCCGCTGGGACTACGTGCTGGGGGTGTTCGCATTCCGGGAAAAGGCACGCCGGTTCTTCTACCAAAACATCGGTCCTCCTTTTTCAGGCACGTTCGATTTCGAGGATTCGGCTCGAATCACTCTCGCCCGGCAGAGCACGACCAGTGCCGCGGCCTTCGCCCAGACCGATTTCCGTGTGAACGACCGGTTCTCGCTGATAGCGGGAGGAAGGATCACCCGGGACGAAAAGAAGGCGACCGTCGTCAACTACGGGCTACCGCCACCTGCCCCGCAGCGACCACCGATTACGCTGGAACCGTCAACATCCTGGGACCAGCCAACGTGGAGGCTCGGCGCAAAGTACGAGCACCCTGATTCATGGATGGGGTACCTGACGACTTCCACGGGTTACAAGGCGGGCGGCTTCACCAGCCGCGCGACCGTACCCGAGAATGTCGGACCGTACGATCCCGAGTACGTGACGAACTACGAAGCTGGCCTGAAGGCGAATCTGCTGGACAATCGCGTGCGGCTTTCGGCCGCGGCGTTCTTTGCGGACTATGAGGATCTCGTAGGTTTCGTGCGTCGCACGAACGCTACCGGCAGAGGAAACGAACCCATCAACGCCAACCTCGGGAACGTCGAGATCAAGGGTTTCGAGTTCGAGTCCTCCTGGTTGGTCATGGCCGACTTCAGCATCGACTTCGCCCTGGGGTTGCTGGATGCCGAATGGGCTTCGTTTTCCGTCGATCTCAACAACGACGGCGTCGTGACGGACAACTCGCATCTGGATGTGCTGATGGCGCCTACGCTGACGGCCTATGGGGCGGCTCACTACACGGCCGAACTTGCGGGGAACGCTCTGGAGTGCCGGCTTGATGCGCGTTATCAATCCCGCTACAACGCCTTCGGGGAAAGCAACGACGAGATGTTCTATCGCCCCGGAACCACCTTGATCAACGCATCGATAAGCTGGGCCTGGGGGGAACGCGGGAACAGCATCTCCCTGTTCGGCCGGAATCTTGCGGACAAGAACAGCCCGAAGGTGATCATCGGCGCTTCGGTGTTTCCGGTGGCCGTTTACGAACCGCCGCGACTGCTGGGCCTGGAGCTCCAGCTCAACATCTGAGCATTAATCAGGCCACCAGACCGGCGGATGCAGGTCGTGGCCGGTCGAGACCGAGCCGGAGACCGCGGCCCCGGTCGATGCCTTCGAGCGTGTCCGGCACCGGCGCGGACGGGGAGATCAGGTCGTCGGGATCGTGTCCCGCGATCGCCTGGAGCATGGTCGCGGCATTGGGCGGGGCCGGGATCGTCTCCCGGCGTGCGCCGAGAGGGGCGGCGTTGCGCGTCGGGCCGAAACCGGGCTCGCGGCCAACCCCGGCGACGACGCGCCGCAGTCGCCACACCTGGACGGCAGCGCGAATGGCGTCGAGGGCTTCACGCAGCAAGTCTGCGGCGCCGAGGCATTTGTGCAGGCGGCTCCCTCAAAACAAGACCATCTGGCGGTCGTCCCCGACGGTGCGTTCGAAGTCGAGGCCCAAGGCAGCCAGCACCGGTTCGGCCACGGGGCGGAGTTGCTTCTGCAGGTAGTGTTCGCGGTCCGGCTCGTGTTCTAGCGCATCCAAAGGCTCGGGGCCGGCGGTGGTGATGATGTAGGCGACGACGCGAGCCGACTCCTTCGACTTGCGGGCAGCCACCACGTGGGGCGGCGTGTTGGCGGTGTATTCGGTGACGCGCTTGCGCAGGCCCTTGCGATAGGTGAGGGCGTGGTCGAGTTCGCCGCGGCGCAGGCGGGCGGCCGTTTCCGCGAGATATGCGTCCACCGGCTGCTCGGCGAAGAGGCGTGCGAACAGGCCACGCTGCACGTCCTTGGCAAGCTCGGTCCAGTCCCGGCGCACCACCTCCATGCCGACGAACTCCACCTCCGCCTTCTCGTCCACGAGCCCGGCATAACGCTTGCGGGCGCCGCTCGAGCCACCGCGCATGGTGGGCAGGAAGAGCTTCACGTAGAGCTTCTCGAACTCCATCGTCAGGCGGCTCCCCACATCCCACTCGGCGCGCACATGCTTGGCAAGGGATTCGTTCAGTTCCGCCGCCAGCTTCGGGCCCAACTCCCGCGCTGCCACGGTGTCGAGCCCGGAGCGCACGAACACGCTGTCGGTGTCGCCATAGAGCACCTCGAAGCCGCGCTCTTCAAACCACGCCTGCGACCAAAGCAGGAAGCGTCGCCCAGTGCCGGTGATGGCGTTGGCGATGGCGACGTTGTGGAAGCGGCAGCCGGAGGTGCCGAGCACGCCGTAGAAGGAGTTCATCAGGATCTTGATGGCTTGCGAGGCCACCGCGTCGCCGGCCGCCTTGGCGGCCTCCCGCTGCGGGAAGAGGCCATCGAGCATCGTCGGTAGGATGGCCTTTCCCCGCCGGAACGAGGCATCGCCAGCGAGGCGGATAACATCTTCGTCCTCGGTGGGGCCCGCAACATAGCCGAGCGGGTCGATGTTGAAGGTGCGGATCACGCTCGGGTAGAGGCTCTTGAAGTCGAACACCCACACGTTCTCGTGCAGGCCCGTGATTGGCTCAAGCACGTGACCGCCTGCCTGTGCCCGCGCCGATGCCGCACCGTCCACGGAATGCACGCTCGGCGCCACGATGCCCTTCTTGTGGAGCGCCGAGAGATAGAGGAAGTCGAACGACGCGATGCTGGCGGACACGCGATCCGGCGTCATGCCGGTGAGGCGGCTGCGGGCGATGGCGAGATTGACGAGATCGAGCTTGGCGACGATGTCGAACGCAAGCCGAGCGTCGGTGCGGGCATAGCGGGCGAAGGTAGGCAGGTCTTCCCGGTAGCGCGCCTCGATGTCACCGGCGCGGTTCGACATCGCCTCTTTGCGGGATGCCTCGTCGTCTTCCGGCAAGCCGCCAGCCAAGGTCACCTTGCCTTCGCCGAGCACTTCGCTCGCCACCGAGTCGAGGGAGTAGTCGTCGTAGCGCAGGAACGCGCCGCGCACGAGGTCCATGCCGTCGAGCACCAAGCGTCCCGGCACGCTGGCCTGACCGCTGCCGAAGTAGCCCTCGGCGGCGCGCAGGCGCAGGCGGCCGGCATCGCGGCCAAACTCGAACGGGTGACGCACGCGGGCGGCGATGCGGGCCAAGACGCCGAGGTCGAAGTCGATGACGTTCCAGCCGGTGAGGATGTCGGGGTCCACCTCGAGCACGCGGGCGCAGAAAGCGTCGATGGCGGCACGTTCGCTGGCGACGCCGATGGCGTTCTCGGGCATCGAGCGACCCGCGGCATCGACGATCCACACTTCGTCGAGGCCGGCGCCATACATGGCGATGGCGTAGAGGCGCTTTGCCGTGGGGTCGGTCTCGATGTCGAAGGACAGCACCGAGGGCTTTGGGGTCACGTCCGCTGGCGTCAGTTCCGGATCGTCGAAGATGCGGGTAAGACAGCCACCGGCAACCGCCGGTCCCCGAATCTCGCAGCCGCCGCGGATGTCGCGATCGATGAGGTAGCGCACGGCGAAGCGCACATCCGCCTCGAACGTGCCGATACCGGCGGCGTGCAGGCGGTCGCGCAAGGGCGGCGCATCCTGCGGAATGCGGACATCCACCCGCACCACTTCCTCGCCACGGAAGGTGCGTCGTCCCTCACCGGAGGCGGTTCTCGCACCGAGCGCCTCGGCATTGGCCGCATCGGCGGCGCGGATATGGAAGTGTGGGGTCTGGCGACTGTCTCGAACGAGGAACGTGCCGCCGGACTCGAGCACGCCATAGAGGTGCACAACGGGCACGCCGCCGCGAATGCGGTAGCTAGCCTGCAGGATGAAACCGCGCTCTACCGTTTCACTACCCATGTCCCCACGGCCCTATCCGCTTGCGGCATGGAGTCTCCTCTTGGGGGCGAGGCTCGTCCTCGCCCGTGCCTTGGGCATCGAGAGGCTTCGGTTTGGCACACGGGCGACCACAAGGGTCGCCCCTACAAAGAAGGCACGCCTCTCGCCTTCCACGACGTTAGCGCGCCGTGAAGGGCGCGTCGACAGTTCGCTGGCGCCGCAAAGTCCGACAGGCTGTTAGCGCCACATGTTCGTGCCGCCGCAAACCGTCAACGCCTGCCCGGTCATGAACGCGCTCGCGTCCGAGGCCAGATACACGGCGATGCCCTTGAAGTCGTCCGACTCCCCAAGCCGTCTAAGCGGCGTGTTCGTCTCGGCGTTCGCCTTGGCCTCCGGATTGTCCCAGAGGGCTCGGGCAAAGTCGGTCTTGATGAGGCCCGGACAGATGGCGTTGACGCGCACGCCTTGCGGACCGTATTCCAGCGCCAGGTTGCGCACGAGAGCGATGTCGGCGAGCTTGGAGATGCTGTAGGTACCGAGGGTGAGCGAGCCGGCAAACGCGCCGGTGCTCGAGGTGATCATCATCGAGCCGCGCCCCTTGGCCACCATGTCCGGCGCCACCATTTGGCAGAGCCAGTGATTCGACTTGACGTTGGAGCTCATGATCTTGTCGAAGGCGGAGTCCGGGATTTCGGACATCGGGCCATAGAACGGATTGACGCCAGCATTGGCGATCAAGATGTCGATGGGGCCGGCCTTCTCTCGCGTCTCCGCAACGAGCGCTTCAAGCTGCTCTTTGTAGCCGATGTTGCAGGCAATGGGGATGGCCGTGCCGCCACCCTTGGCGTTGATCTGCTCGCAGGCCGCCTCGCACTGATCGAGCTTGCGGCTCGAAACGATGACGGTGGCGCCATGCTCGGCAAGCCCTTCGGCCATGGAAAGTCCCATGCCCTTGGAGGCGCCGGTGAGAAGGGCAACACGCCCCGTGAGGTCGAAAAGGTCGGTGGCTACGGTCACGCTGGCTCCGCTTGCTGATGGATTGCGTTGCAAAGCCTAGCAGGCTGTCGGACTTTCGGACGGCGCAAGCCGCCCAAATGCCGACAGGGTGGGGACTTGGGCTGGGGCAAGAAGCGTTGTCCGAGGCAACGGTTCCTGTGGCGTTAGCACCCTGTCGGACTTGACGACAATCGGCCCTTCGGAGGGATAGCGTCTCGCCCTCCAGCGCGCCGCAAGGCGCGTTACGTTGGCCGCAGGATGCACCGAGTGCGTGCCTGCGGCACGCCAGGGAGGGCGAGACGCCCTCCCGCCGAAGGCCCGCTTTGCTTCTTGGTAGCCCGGATTGTTCGTGAATGCCCTACTGCCGACGACGACACACACGTTGTGGCTGTGCGCCTTCTCGGCTTAGTCCACTTCCTCCCGTTCCTTTAGAAAAACCTCCACCAGCTTCAGCGCTGCGATGGCGCGGGATTCGGTGAACTCTGGCGACATCACCAAGGCGTCGATTTCTGCCACGGGCCAAGTGACCACTTCGAACGGTTCAGGTTCGTCCGCCGGCAGGCGTTCCGGGTAGAGGTCCCGCGCCAGCACGACATGGATGGTGAAGCCCATGTGTGCCGGGGCAAGGCTGATGCGCCGCAGCGTGCAGAGGTCGCGGGCGCCGAATCCCGCTTCTTCCTTGAGCTCCCGATTCGCCGCCTGTTCCAACGATTCCCCCGGGTCCACGCGGCCCTTGGGCAGCGAAAGCTCGAAGTCGTGAAAGCCCGCCATGTACTCGCGGATCAACACCAGTCTGTCGTGCTCGTCGATGGCGGCGATGATCACCGCCTCCCGCCCGCCGCCGCGCAGGCGTTCGTACACACGCTCAACGCCGTTGGAGAAGCGCAGGTGCATGGCCTCGATGCCGAAGAGGGCGCTCCTCGCCACAGTCTCGAGCTTGGTGATCACAGGCAGTGGCAAGGCGGTTTCTCCGGCAGATGGGTTCGCCCTGTCGGCTGCACCCGGCTTTGCCGGCACGCAAGGCGTTGCTTACCATTATTGCCCATGCGCTCGAGACCGACGATTGCCGAGGCCAGTGGGGGCACCGAACCGCCCGCCGAGAAGGCGCGGGTAGACCGCTGGCTGTGGGCGGCACGCTTCTTCAAGACCCGCTCGCTCGCCAAGGCGGCCGTGGAAGGCGGCAAGGCGCACGTGAACGGCGCTCGCGTGAAGGCGGCCCGCAGCATCCAAGCCGGCGACACCCTCACCATCAGCCGCGGCCACGAGGAACGCGAGGTGATCGTCACCGCGGTCAGCACGCGTCGCGGCAGCGCCACCGAAGCGGCGAAGCTGTATCGCGAGACCGACGAGTCGGTGCAGCGCCGCACCGAAAACGACGCCCGCCGCCGCATGGAACGCGCCGGCCTCAAGGTCCCCCGCACCCGCCCCACCACCCGGCAGCGGCGACAGCTCGCAGAACTCAAGCAAAGGTGACTCCGGCGACGGCCTTTCGGCCTCGTTCGCGTCTCAGCGTTCCGGCACAGTCTTCCTTGCTCTTCGTTCGGTCGGACACAATCCGGACATCGGCAAGGACTAGGCAGGAGGGTCCACCGCTGCCGCGGCTCGCCCGACGGCACGACGCTGATTGGAGCAGCGGTCAGAAGCGGTGCTGCACGCGAAAGTTGTAGGTCCGCCCCCAGATTCTGGCCACATCCGCGGCGTAGGGAGTAGTCGCCGAAGCCATGGCTGCAGGGAATCGGTCCAGCAGGTTGTTGACCGTGACAGCCAGCGTGGTTGTGCCGGGGATGCCAAGAACGCCCGGCAGACGATACGCGTAAAAGAAGTCGTAGGTCGCCCACGAGGCGATGCGGCATGAAGCGTTGGCGAGCACGGAGACACAGGCACCGCTGTTCTCAAGGTCCGCCATGTGATGCGTGTAGCGTCCGGTGAGCCGCAGCGTGTGGCCACCTGTGGACCATCGCAGCGAGGCATTGCCCTTCCACCTCGGCACGCCACCGTCCTGCAGGGTTTCGTTGCGGCCGTACTGGCCCGCAAGGTTGATCCGATGGTGCGGGATCGCCGGATTCGGCGTCACCCGCCACGACTCGTAGTAGGTCGCCTCGACCGCTGCGCTGAGAGATCCGTAGTCCGCGCCGATCAGGGGAAGACCGTCAAAGTCGTAGCGCACGCGAAGATCGTAGCTTTCGCTCTGGGCCACATCCGCGTTGATGTAGGACGAGATGGTGTGCGAGATTTCGCCCGGCCGCGTGTCGTCCATCCGGTAGAGGCCAAGCGTCGATGGCGGCGCGTCCTGCGGCAAGACGCCAGGGCTCACCTCGAACGCGTTGAATCCCGGCTCAAGGCGGCGGATCCACTCGTCGCGGACTCCAAGCCAACACTGCGCGTCCATACCGCAGTTCGCGCCGGCGCCCGCGGCGAACGCAAGAAACTCGTCGCGCAAGCCGTCCATCTGCACGGCAACGCTGGCGAACACGGCCTGGTCCCGGAACTCGACGGAGAAGCGGTCGAGGTCAACGCTGAGGTCGCCGCCGACGAGACTCAAGCTGACGCCGAAGTTGTGTCCGTCGGAGGTCTCGCCCTGCAGGTGCGGGGACGGCACGACGGTGCGGATGAACTCCATGTCACCGGTCGGGCATATGGCTTCGGACACGCCCGTCGCTGCGGTGCCGCCGAGGCCGCCGTCGCCGGTGGAGTCGTCGTCCACCAGCACCTCACAGGTGTAGTCGCCCGTCGAGCTATCTGTCGAGACGAACTGGATGCGCTTGTCGCCAAATGCCGTGAACTGGTCGGGCATCACGAACCCCTCGCCGAAAGAAGCCCGCACCGACAGCCAGCCCCGTGGCTGCCAGGTCACTCCGATCTGGTGGATCGTGTCCTCGTAGCTGCCGCTTCCGGACTCCCGCGGAACGGTCGCCCGAATGTCATTGCCGGTGGACCGAGCGGCAGCCGATACCTCGGCCACTCCCAGGCCGGCGCTGTCGAGCACCGGTGCACTCACCTCGATGAAGTAGTCTCTCGAGACCGAATCCGTAATCCGACGCTTGACCGACGAGCCCCTGGCCCGGTCCTCGATCAGCCCGAGCGTGTCCGGCATGTACTCCTCCCGCTCCACGCGGAAATGGTGACCCGCCGCGATGGACAATGGGCCTCCGGGCAGGGTGACGGGCAACGCGCCGGCAACGACCACGTCCACCGTATCCTGTTCGTAAATATGCTTGCGCGTCGCCGGCGCAAGCAGTCCGTCGATGACGGCCTGCGAGTTGATGAGCGCGGGGTCGCGCTGGAAGCTCGGCAGCGGACGGTGGGCCTGGTCGTGTTCGTAGATGGACGTTCCGAACGGGTTCCAGCACTGGTCGCCGGCAGGGCCGAGCACACAGTCGAGACCCCGATCCATGGCCGACAGCGACTCGTACCCGGTGCTGGAGTTGCCGTATCGGTCCCTGGCGCGCAAGGCCTTGATCCAGTCCACCTTGACATACCAGCCGGTATCGGCAACGTCGTACTCGACGCCGATTTGGGCGCGGACGTTGGTCGTGTGCCCCCGGGCCTCGGACGCGAAGCCGCCGCCGGCGTCCACGAAGCGGGAGCATCCACCCATTGGATTGCACAGGTGGCCCTGCACGGAGTACTTGTCATCGAGGTATACATCCTCCTGGAACGGGATGCCGGCGGCTGGATCAAAGGGGTCCCGAGCCAGAACGACATTGCCGCCGAGCCGCGCGTTGAATGCGGCCTGGTCGCCATCGCGGTCGGGGATGCCATCGTCGTTCGCGTCCTGTGCAAAGAGCGGCCGACCATCCGCCTCTGCCCGGAAGGGATTGCCAGGATGCGTGCCGGCGATTAGGAAGCGGTCACCCTGGTTGGCATTGCCGATGCGCGAGCTGGCCGTGGAGCCAATCGGATTGTTGCGACCGGTTCGGTTTTGCACGTTGAACCATAGTTGGCCGTTGATGGTCAGGCTCGCGCCATAGCGGTGATCGACGTTGGCGTAGGCGGAGTGCCCGGTGAGGTCGTCTCTGTAGTTCAGGTAGTTGAACCGGTTCTGCTCACATTTTCCGTTGCTTGCGAGCAGGCCGTTCTGCCAAGAGTTCTGCTGCCTGAAATCGTCCCCGCCGCTGTTGAACGCAAACTGGCAGACCGGATCCGCACGCGTCGATGTTGAGGCCAGTCCATTGCCGAGCGTCGTCGTGCGGCCGGTAGTCGCGTCGCGAATGGGCACGTCGAAAGTGCCGGGAAAGTTCGAGTCCTCCCAAGGCCCCAAGGAACTCAGCCGACCCTGCGCGTCGGCACCGACACGGTTGACCCGCGAGTCGATGTACCGCGAAAACCGCGGGTGTGTCTGCCGGATCTCCTTTCTGACGCGGTACTCGTATGCGAACACGACATCCGTGTCGTCGCGCGACCAGCCGCCGAGAATGCCGTACTTGCTGTCGGGCTTGTCGAAGACTCCCTCCACCATGGCGGAGTCCACGCGCAGCTCGATGCCGTCGGCGCGATGCTTCGGAATGTAGTTGATGACGCCGGCAACCGCTTCCGAGCCATAGAGCGCCGAGGCGCTGTCCGTGAGTATCTCGATCCGCTCGATGGCGATCTGCGGATACGTGGCGTTGGCGTCGCCAAACAGCAGGCGGTGGCCGTCCATCAGCTCCATGGTGGCGCCCGGCCCGAGTCCGCGCAGATTGCCGAAGCTGTACGGAACCGTCTCTCCGGAACTGACGCCGCTCTGCGACGCCATGTGCACAAGCACGTCGCCCATGTTCACCGTGCCCGCTTCCTCGATGTCCTGATCGGTGATGACATCGACGGGTGACGAAAGGTCGAAATTGTCACGCCGAATCATCGAGCCAGTCACGACGATTTCTTCCACGGCACCGACGCCCTCGGAGGCCAAGCGAGCGCTCGTGCCTAGCAGCCTGTCGGACTTCGCCGTCTCGGCGAAGTCCGACGGGGTGATAGGACGGCTTGGGCTGGGGCAAGAAGCGTCGTCCGAAGGCAACGGTTCTTGTGGCGCTTGTTCTCGGGAAGGACGCTGGGGCAGAGCCGCTCGAGGCGCCTCTGAACCGCCATTCCGTGGTGCCTTGACTGCCCCGTCGCGGGGTTCCTCGGCTGCAATCAAGACCGAGGCGGGCAGCAGCGCGGCCAAAGCAACGCAAGCGAGACGAGGCATATGGGCGGGCAGCCGACCGAATTCCAAGAAGCGTAGCATGTCCGCTTTCGCGGGCAGCATGGAGCCTCGACACCCACCATTTTCCTTGCGGGAATCATTTCTTCAAACCACGATCAACCCCGGAGCGTGTAGAATCGCCGCCTTCATCGACCAGGCGAGCCCGACGGTCCATGGCGCTGAGTTACGAAAGCTCCGGCAACCCAGCCAACTACTACGATCTGTCGGCCGCTGCGCTGACGGAGATTGCTGTTTATCGGGGCGAAGGGCAGTTTTCCGCCGCCGGCGCATTGGCGGTGGAGACCGGTCGCCGCACCGGGCGTTCGCCGAGGGATCGGTTCATCGTTCGCGATGCCACCACCGAGACCGAGGTGGACTGGGGCGATATCAACCAGCCAGTGACGCCGGGTGCGTTTCAGGCGCTTTGGAATCGCGTTCAGGTGCATCTTGCGGAGCGCGAGACCTTCGCTGCCGACTTGCATGTCGGCGCCGATCCCATGCACTACCTGCCGATTCGAGTCACCACCGAATACGCCTGGCATGCTCTCTTTGCGCGTTCCCTTTTCATCGCGCCAGAAGCGTTCAACCCGCAAGAGAAGGCCGTCTGGGAGGTAGTCAACGCCCCGGAGTTCATTTGCGATCCCGCGCGCGACGGCACGCCGTCCGATGCCACGGTGATGATCGACTTCACCGGTCGCCGCGTCTTGCTGGCGGGGCTGCGCTACGCCGGCGAGATGAAGAAGGCCCTCTTCGGTGTACAGAACTTCCTCCTGCCGGCAGAGGACGTGTTGCCGATGCACTGCTCCGCCAACATGGGCACCGAAGGCGACGTGACACTCTTCTTTGGCCTCTCCGGCACCGGCAAGACCACGCTTTCGGCGCATCCGGGACGGCTCCTGATCGGCGACGACGAGCACGGCTGGGGACCGGGCGCCGTGTTCAATCTCGAAGGCGGCTGCTATGCCAAGTGCATCGGCCTTTCGAGAGAGACGGAGCCCGTGATCCACGATGCCATCCGCTTCGGTGCCATCGTCGAGAACGTGGTGCTTAACCCAGACACCCGCGAACCCGACTACGCCGATTCCACCCTCACCGAGAACACCCGTGCCTGCTATCCGCTCGACAACATCGCCGCCAGGGTGACGGCGAACCGCGGCGGCGAACCGGCGGCCATCGTCTTCCTCACCTGTGACCTTTCCGGCGTGCTGCCACCGGTGTCGATCCTCTCGAGGGAGGCGGCGGCCTATCACTTCCTCTCCGGCTACACGGCAACGGTCGGCTCGACGGTGGTGGACGCCACCGAGCCCTATTCCGCCACCTTCTCCACCTGTTTCGGCGCCGCTTTCTTTCCCCGCCCGGCCAAGGTCTATGCCTCCCTGCTGATGAAGCGCATCGACGCCTTCGGCGCCGAGGTCTATCTTGTCAACACCGGCTGGAGCGGAGGCGGTTACGGCGAGGGCAAGCGCTTCGGCATCCCCGTCACCCGCGCCATCATCGATGCCATCCACTCCGGTGCCGTGCGCGAGGCACCGACCAAGCGACTGCCCGAACTGGGCCTCACCATCCCCACGGCCTTGCCCGGCGTCGATCCAAGCCTGCTCGACCCTCGCGCAGCGTGGCGCGACGGCGCGGCCTACGACCGTGCCCGGGATGCCCTGGCGGGCCGTTTCGCCGCCAACTTCGCAAAGTTCGACATCGATGCCAGGATCGCTGCCGCCGGTCCGCGTTCCACCTGAGGTTCTCGGCAAGCTCGACGGCCGCAGGGAATTCGGGCGCCTGCGTCGAGGCATCGAGAAGGAGAGCCTCCGGGTGTCGCCGGCCGGCAGGCTGGCGCGAACCCCGCACCCTGCGGCGCTCGGCTCGGCACTGACGCATCCGCACGTCACCACCGACTTCAGCGAGGCGCAACTCGAACTCATCACAGGAGTGCACGAGTCGGCGAGCGACTGCCTCAAGGAACTGACGGACATCCACGCCTTCGTCCACGCCGGGATCGGCGACGAGTTGCTGTGGGCCACCAGCATGCCTTGCATCGCCGACCCCGAGCACACGATTCCGGTGGGCCGCTATGGCGACTCGAATGTGGGCCGCTCCAAGACCGTGTATCGATTGGGGCTCGGTCATCGCTACGGCCGCCTGATGCAAACCATCAGCGGCATCCACTACAACTTCTCCTTGCCGGAAGCGCTTTGGGATGTCATCGCCCATGCCCACGGGATCAGCGCCGACCGGGATTTCGTCACTGACGCCTACTTCGCCCTCATTCGCAACTTTCGGCGTCATTCCTGGCTACTCATCTATCTCTTCGGATCATCGCCGGCGGTGTGCCGGTCGTTCGCGCAGGGCGAGAGTGGACTGGCCGAATGGGACTCGGGAACCCTGTATCTGCCCTACGCAACATCCTTGCGCATGGGTCGGCTGGGCTACCAGAGCGAAGCCCAGTCATCGCTGCACATCTCCTACAACACCTTGGAGCAATATGCCGAAACCATGCACTCGGCACTGACGCGACCGTATCCGCGCTATGAAGCCATCGGCGTGCAGGATGTAGATGGTCAATATCGTCAGCTATCGACGGCCCTGTTGCAGATCGAGAACGAGTTTTACGGCACCATAAGGCCGAAGCGGCGCACGATGCCGAGCGAGCGCCCGCTGGCGGCATTGGCGGATCGTGGGGTGGAATATGTTGAAGTGCGCTGTCTCGACCTCGATCCCTTTGCCGAAGTGGGAATCGACACCGACACCATGCACTTCCTTGATGTATTCCTGCTGCTGTGCCTCTTGGCCCAAAGCCCGCCGGACAGTCCCGAGGAGTCCGAATTCATGTGGCGCAATCAGCTCGCGGTAGTGGAAGAGGGGCGTCGCCCGGAGCTGACCCTCGCCATGGGCGGAGAGGCGCTCGGGTGGGCGCGGGAACTCATCGATGGTTGCGCGGAACTCGCCGCAGCCATGGATGCTGGCATTGGTGGCGATGCGCATATGCAAGCGGTCGAGGCACAGCGGCACAAGGTGGAAGCTGTTGCAGCCACGCCGTCGGCCCGGGTGCTGGCTGCCATGACCGCGAAACGGGAGGGTTTTTTCGACTTCGCCATGGGGCAATCGCTGGCCCATCGCGGCGGCTTTCGCGGTGGTCGGCTGACACCTGAGCGCCAAGGCGAGTTCGCCGCCATGAGCGAACGCTCGCTGGCGGAGCAGGTAGCCATCGAGGCTGCGGACACCGAGTCATTCGACGAGTACCTTGAGCGCTTTCTTGCGTTCGGGCCTCGCCCGGGGAAGCCGTTGCCTTGAATTTCCTGGCACATTGCCTGCTCGCGGCACCTGAAGAGGGGCTGATGGCCGGCGGTGTGCTGGGCGATTTCATCAAGGGGCCGGTGCCCGATACCCTGCCGCCTGAACTCCGTGCCGGCATTCGGCTGCACCGTCGCATCGATTCGTTCTCCAATCGCCTGCCCGACATGAAGGTGAGCGTGCGACGGTTTGGTCCGGAGTTGCGCCGGGCGGCCCCCGTGCTGCTCGACATCGTTGCCGATCGCATACTCGCCGAGACATGGCAGTGCTACAGCGATCGCCACATAGGCGACTTCACCAGCGATGTCTATGCCGCATTGGCCATTCACGACGACCATGTGCCAGTCGCCGGGCGACGATTCGTCGACTACATGGTGGCGACGGATCTGCTGGCCCGGTACGACGAGCCGGAACCGCTCGGGCGCGCTGCACGACATGTGCTGGAGCGCCTGCGAATGGACCATTTGGTGGAACCTTTTGCGGCGGCAATGGACGAACAATGGGCGGCCTTGACCCGCGACTTTCACGTCTACTTCCCGCGTCTTCAGGAGTTTGCAGCCGAGGAGAAACATGCCATCGCTAGTTCGTCTCGATGATCCCGATGTGCGTTGTGTGGGTGTCGTCCTGCTGGTGGCGATGTTGCTCATCGGTGCCTTGATTCTCGAACACGGCTTCGCCTTGCTTCCTTGCGCACTGTGCCTCATGCAGCGCATCTGGGTGATGGTGGCGGGCATCGTCGTCGCCGTCTCTCTGGCACACGACACTCGGCGGCGGGTCTATCCCGTGTTGGCGTCGCTGGCGGCGTTGATTGGCGCTGGGTTCTCGCTGCGGCAACTATGGATCATGGCCTTTCCCGATTCCGCACCCGCGTGCGGTGCGGACATCAACTATCTGATCGAAGTCTTCCCAGCCGCCGAGGTGCTGCAGGCCATGACTTTCGGCACGGGCAACTGCGCGGATCACTCCGCCGCGATACCCCTTTCGGCGCTCGGGGGATTCGTCGCGATCATCGCGTGGGCGGTGTGGCACCTGCGCCGACTCTCCCGGGCATAGCGCAAACATCCCTGCCAGATACCGCCCCGTGTATGACATAGCCATGTATTCTTTGTATGTATATACAGTTAATGGGTGCCAGTTCACCGCAAATACCTAAGAAATCGTGGAAAAACCGTGAAAGTACGGCACATTAGCTAGACATTTCCGGTGCTGATGGGGTACTGTCGCGCCGTTTTGCTCGGGAGTGTGCGCAAAGCCATGCGCAGCAGGGTTCTGGTGGTGAACGGCAAGGGTGGCTGTGGCAAGACCACCGTCGCGACCAATCTGGCGTCAACCATCGCGAACCGGGGGCAAAGGGTGGCCCTCATGGACTACGAACGCGAAGCCTGCGCTTCGGCTTGGCTGGGCTGGCGCGGGCACTACGTCCCATCCATCACCCGCACCCAAGGCGCATCGATGTATGAGACGACGGCGTTTAGCCTGCGTATCCCGCCCGGCCACGACTGCATGGTGATCGACGGCTCCTCGGGCCTTACTGGGTCGGATCTGGATCTGCCACTGCAACAGGCCGATCTGGTGCTGGTGCCGCTCATGCCTTCCCCTTTCGACCTCGAAGCGACGGCGCGTTTCCTGGCCGAGTTGCGCGCGAGCCGGTCGGTGCGCCGGCGGCGCGTTGCCGTCGCCGTGATCGTCATGCGCCTGCCCGAGTGCGAGGAGACGGTGGCGCGATTTGCAGACTCCGTACGCAAGCTCGCAGTTCCCTGCGCGGCGGTGTTCCGCGACCATCCGGTGTACAACGCCGCCGCAGCGAAGGGTCTCGGCATCTCCGAGGTCGCTGGCAACGAAGACGAACGGGTGGAAGCCGCTGCCTGGGAACGCTTGGTGGACGATTGGGTCATGGTGACCAGCGAACCGCCAGCGAAGGTGCCTGCCAACGGAACCGCAAACGGACACGCTGGCACACAACCGCAAGCACGGAAGCTCGAGCTCGAGCCGATGTCGGGCCTCGCCCGACTGTCCTAGCCGAAGCGCCACTCCGGAGGGAGCCCCAGCGCCACCCTCCGCGACCGACTCCCGAAGCTGCGCTTCCGTTGGCAAAATAGGACCATGCTGCAACTCAATCGGGTGATCCTCAAGCGTGGGGATCGCGCTCTGTTCGACGAACTCGACGTCACCGTGCATCCCGGCCACAAGGCGGGTGTCGTGGGGCGCAATGGTGTCGGCAAGAGCACCATGTTCGACCTCATTCGCGGCCGTCTGCTGCCGGAGGAGGGTGATGTCCTCTTCCCCCGAGGCTGGCGCGTCGCTTGGCTCGAGCAGGCGGCAGCTCCCTCGCCCCGCACCGCGCTCGACTACGTGCTCGATGGCGACCGCGTGCTGCGCAAGGCGGAGAAGGCCATCGCCACGGCCGCAGAGCAGGACGACCACGACGCGATTGCCCACGCCTGGAGCGACTACGGCGATGCTGGTGGACACGATGCCGAGGCCCGTGCCGGCAAGATCCTGCATGGCCTAGGCTTTGCAAGCGGCGATTTCGGGCGGCGCCACGAAGAGTTCTCCGGCGGCTGGCGCATTCGCCTGCAACTAGCGCGCGCCTTGATGACGCCGTCGGACTTGCTGCTTCTCGACGAACCCACCAACCACCTGGACCTCGAAGCCACGCTCTGGCTAGAGGCTTGGCTACGGCGCTATCAAGGAACCCTGCTCACCATCGCCCACGACCGCGAGTTCCTTGATCGCACCGTCTCCGAGATCGTCCACATCGACGCCGGCAAGGCCGCAACCTACGTCGGCAACTACGCCTCCTTCGAGCGCCAGCGTGCCGAAGCGCTGGCGCGGCAACAGGCGTTGCACGAACGGCAGCAACAGGAGATCGAACGCATCCACCGCTTCGTGCGCCGCTTCCGCGCCAAGGAAAGCAAGGCGCGGCAAGTGCAAAGTCGCCTCAAGGCGCTCGACCGGATGGATCAGGTGGCTGCCGTACATGCCGAGTCCGGCTATCGGTTCTCGTTCACGAGCCCGCGCAAGACTTCCTACCCCACCATCTCCCTCGACAACGTGGCACTCGGCTATGACGATGTGCCGGTGCTCGAGGATGTCACCTTGCGGGTCTCGCCAGACGACCGCATTGGCGTCCTCGGCGAAAACGGCGCCGGCAAGACCACGCTGTTGCGTTGCCTGGCGCGGGAGATGACACCGATGGACGGCACGGTGACGCGCGGACGGCACGACTCGGTGGCCTATTTCGCCCAGCATCAGCTCGAGTCCCTGGACCTCGCCAAGAGCCCCCTCGATCACTTGCTCGAAACCATGTCACAGCAGGCAGCACGGGATTACCTCGGCGGTTGGGGCTTCGCCGGCGACGATGTGGCGCGCCCGGCGCGGACATTCTCCGGCGGCGAGAAGGCGCGCCTCGTGTTGGCTCTGATTGCTCGCACGGAACCTGCCGTGCTGGTGCTCGACGAGCCCACCAACCACCTCGATCTCGACATGCGCCAAGCCCTCGCGGTGGCGCTGCAGGAATACGCAGGGGCATTGCTCTTGGTGTCCCATGATCGCCACATGCTGCGTCAGTGCGTGGACCAGTTCTGGCTGGTGCGCGATGGCAGGGTGACGAGGTTCGGCGATGACCTTGCCGCCTACGAAGCGCTGAGTCAGCGCAAGCGTGCCGGCAACGGGGACGAGAACGCGGGCAAGGGCGAGCAGCGTGCCCTCAAGGGCCGACCTCAGCGCGGCCACCTCAAGTCGCTTGAACGCAGGGAACGACAACTAAGCGGCGAGATCGAACGAGCCACCCGGCAGCTCGCGGAAGTCGAGCGCAAGCTGGCGGACCCGGCAACCTACCGCCGCGATCCGTCTCTCATCGAGGAACTGGCCCGAGAGCGGGGCCGCACCCGGCGCAGCCTAGAACGGGCGGAGGAGTCGTGGTTGGCGGTGCAGGAGGAGCTTGAAGCGACCGGCACGGCGTGACCGGGCTCAGGTGTCAGACCAGCAGGATGAACGGCTCGATGAATCGCGCCACGGCCATGACGGTCTGGAACACCGGCAGGCCGACGAACTGCAGCAGGATCAGCCCTAACAGCGCAAGGGCGCCATAGCGGGCGTTGTAGTGCACGTACTTCCGCGCCAGTTGCCTCGGCAGGAAGTAGGGCAGGATGTAGTGCCCGTCCAAGGGGCCGAGTGGAATCAGGTTGAACACCATCAGCACGAGATTGATGCCCACCAGATAGGCGACGAACACCTGCACGCCGTCGCTGCCGACCGCGCCAAAGCCGAGCTTGGCGAGCAGGACAAAGACGTTCAGCACCACCGCCGCCACGACGAGGTTCATGAAGGGCCCGGCCGCCGCCACCCACAAGTCCGCAAAGCGTGACGTGAAGTTGCGCGGGTCCGTCGGCACCGGCTTGGCATAGCCGATGCCAATGGCTACCACCATGAACAGCCCCACCGGATCGATGTGCGCGATCGGGTTCACCGTCAGTCGCCCGGCCCGCTCCGCCGTGTCGTCACCAAAGCGCTTGGCCACGAAGGCATGGCCAAACTCGTGAAACGACAGCGAGATCACGAGCGCAATCACGATGAGCGCAAACAGCGCAAACTCGCCTTGGAAGAGCAGCGGGAGCATTTCCGGCGTGCGTCCTTGGATCGGGACGTCGATTGTATGCGCCCGGGAGACTGAATCCGACCAGGCGACTCACCCGACGAGCCCCCCTCCGAGAAAGCGAGGACCCTTTGAATCCGACGAAGCGACTCATCCGGCCAGCCCCCCCTCCGAGAAAAAGCGAGGACCCTTTGAATCCGACGAAGCGATTCATCCGCCAGCCCCCCCTCCGAGAAAAAGCGAGGACCCTTTTCTCGACTCCCCCGCAAGGGGGGAGTGACAGGGACGGCCCCCGCCGGCACTTTCTATCGGTCCCCCGCCGGCAGTTCCGCCACTCCGCCCGGCACTTCCCGTCACTCTCCGACGGGCACCACCCTGTCACTCCCCCCTCGAGGGGGAGTCGAGAAAAGCCGTCCTCGGCTTTTCTCGGAGGGGGGGCCGCCGACCCAAAGCCCGCCGCACCGAGATGCTCAGCAAGGCAAGCCCTCGTACGCCCCAACTGCAGAAAAAAATCCCCTACGGCAAACGCATCTCCTTCCCAACGAAGCCCGGCCATATACTCATCGCCACCCACAAGCCGTGCACCAACCATGCCCGTCGCTGATGCCCTGACAGAGATTCTCCCCGCGAGCCGGGTGCGGACGGCGCCGGACGACCTCGCAACGTGGGGCAGCGACTGGACGCGCAGCTATCAAGTGGCGCCGTCGGCGGTTGTGTTTCCGGAGTCCGTGGAGGAAGTTGCCGCCCTCACCCGCCTCGCCAACGAACGCGGCCTGGCACTCGTGCCCTCCGGTGGACGCACGGGACTCTCCGGCGGCGCGGTGGCAACCGCCGGAGAGGTGGTCGTCTCGTTCGACCGCATGAACCGCATCCTCGGCTTCAACGAAGCCGACCGCATCGTCCGCTGCCAGGCTGGCGTCGTGACCGGGGCGCTGCAGGAGTTCGCAGGAGACAAGGGCCTCTTCTATCCGGTGGACTTCGCCTCCTCCGGCTCCAGCCAGATCGGCGGCAACATCGCCACCAACGCTGGCGGCATCAAGGTGATCCGCCACGGCCTGACCCGCGACTGGGTGGCCGGCCTCACCGTGGTGACCGGCGCCGGCCAGGTGCTCGAACTCAATCGAGGACTGGTCAAGAACGCCACCGGCTACGACCTTCGGCACCTGTTCATCGGCTCCGAGGGCACCCTCGGCTTCATCGTCGAGGCTGACCTTAAGCTCGCCGAACCGCCGCCGCCGCAGCGGGTGATGGTGCTGGGGCTCGACCGATTCGCCGATGCCCTTCGCGTGCTGCCCTGCTTCCAGGCCCAGCTCACCCTGTCGGCGTTCGAGTTCTTTTCGGAACTGGCACTTTCGAAGGTGCTCGCCCATCGCGACCTGCAGCGCCCGCTGGCAACGCCGGCGCCGTTCTACGCCTTGCTCGAGTTCGACGCAGATGCCGAAGATGCGGCGCTGGCAGCGTTCGAGGAAGCCCTGGCACAGGGCTGGGCCAGCGATGGCGTCATGAGCCAGTCCGATGCCCAGGCCGCTGCGCTGTGGGCGCTCAGAGAGGGCATCACGGAGGGCATAGCGCCGCAAGTGCCCTACAAGAACGACATCTCCGTGCGCATCTCCGAGGTGCCGGGTTTTCTGGACGACGTGAACGACGTCGTCAGCGCCCACTATCCCGACCTCGAGGTGTGCTGGTTCGGCCATATCGGCGACGGCAACCTGCACCTCAACATCCTCAAGCCCGAGGGCTTGCCGATCGAGGAATTCTACGAACGCTGCCACACCATCAGCCCGAAACTCTTCGCCTTGATCGGTGCCCGCGGCGGCAGCATTTCGGCGGAACACGGCGTAGGTCTCTTGAAGCGCGATTTCCTGCACTTCTCGCGCAGCGAAGAGGAGCTTGCGCTCATGCGCTCGCTGAAGCGGACATTCGACCCCAACGGCGTGATGAATCCGGGCAAGCTGCTTGCAATCCCTTAGGGCAGCTCTCTGGTGTTTTTGTTCTGGGTGAGGGGAAGGGGCGGGCTTTGGGTCGGCGGCCCCCCCTCCGAGAAATCGAGGACGATTTCTCGACTCCCCCGCGAGGGGGGAGTGACAGGGAAGTCGTCGGCGTAGGCTCCTAAGTGACGATTTCAATGCCGTTTGGCGAAGCCACGATCACCGCTTCCGGCCGCTGGATGGCGAAGATGCCGTTGGTGACGACACCCGGGATGTCGTTGATGGTTGCCTCCAGCGAGGCTGCATCGTCGATGGCGAGCCCATGGATGTCGAGGATCGGGTTGCCGTTGTCGGTGACGAACCCCTCGCGCCGGCGGGGCGTGCCGCCAAGCTCCATCAAGCGCTCCGCAACGAGGCGACTTGCCATAGGCACCACCTCAACAGGCAGCGGGAACGTGCCCAGGCGCGCCACCATCTTGGAGTCGTCGACGATGCACAGGAATCGTTCCGCCGTGGCGGCGACGATCTTCTCCCGCGTCAATGCGCCGCCGCCGCCCTTGATGAGCGACCGATCCGGCGCCACCTCGTCGGCGCCATCCACATAGACGGCGACACGCTCGGCATCGCCCAAGTCCAGCACGCGGATGCCGTGCCCTCGAAGCCTGGCGGCGGTGTCCTCGCTGCTCGCCACGGTGGCGCCAAAGGCACTCTTCACCTCGGCAAGAGCGTCGATGAAGTGATTGGCGGTGCTGCCGGTGCCCACGCCGACGATAGTTTGCCGGTCAAATGCCGGAAGGATCCGCTCCAAGGCGGCACGCGCACAGTCGCGCTTCAGGCGCTCGCGGGGGTCGAGCTCCGCCACTGCCCCTTAGCCTCCGGCTTCGGCCGGCTGCAGGTAACGGGCGTACTCCTCCTCGAAGGCGAGCTTGGTGGGGTCGCTGATGCGGTCGATGTAGAGCTTGCCGTCGAGATGGTCGAACTCGTGCTGGAAGACCGTGGCGAGGAGGCCCCGTGCAACCACGGACTCGGTTTCGCCACGAGGATTCGTGAACGTCACGCGAATGTGCTGCGGACGCTCGACGAAGCCGCGCAGCCCCGGCACCGACAGGCAGCCTTCCCAAAAGCCCGCGGTATCGTCGCCGAGCACTTCGATGGTGGGGTTGAAACACACCGTCGGCGTTGCAGTGTTCACGGCACCGCCCGCTTCCTCGGGCAGATGAACGATTGCGAGCCGCATGTTCTCGCCCACCTGCGGCGCGGCAAGACCAATCCCGCCGTAGTCGTGCAGCGTGTCGATCATGTCTGCGAGCAGGCGGTGCATGGCCTCCGTGCCGATGTCTTGAGCCGCCACCTCTCGCGCCCGGCGGCGCAGAGCCGGGTGCCCCATGCGGATGATCTTGCGAACCGCCATGGCTGCCTTTTGGCGTCGCGACGGCCGATCAGAAGAACTGCGGCTGGGCGGCAATGGCGAGGGACGACTCGATGTCCCACACGGCCCGGGTCACAGCTTGACCGATCAGGTCCATCTTCCGCACCTGCTCGATGCGCTTGGCCGCTAGCTCTACCTCGCGCGGGGTGAGGAGTTCCTTGAAGATGCCGCACGCATCGGCGAGGCAAAGGATGACGATGTCGCGGGGGTCCGGAATGTCGTCGCTGAACAACACGCCCATGATGCGCAGCTTCACCTCGCGCTCCGCCTGGCCATCCACGATGGGATAGCGCCGGGCGCGGAACACCCACAGGAAGCGATCGTCGCGTTGCTCCAGGATGCCGCCCCTGATGAGGCGTTCGAGCGCGCGCTCGCGAATCTGGTCGGCGCGTGCCGCGGCCCTTTCCACCCAGTAGCGAGCGTCTCGGGTCTCCTGCGCGGCGGCGATGTCGGCCAGCATGGGATCAAGCAAGTCGTCGCCTACCGGCGTCTTGTCGAGCAGGATCAGGGTGCTTGGGTCGGTGTCGATGCGGTCCTCGAGCGCGAGGTCCATGAGCACGCCGCCGCCCAAGGCATAGCGCACACTCCAGTCGGGCACGCGCGCGAACCGGCCGTCCTCGTCGTGCAGCAAAAGAAGCATGATCTCTTCGGAGAACCTCAGCATGGTCGCGGCCTTGTGCTTGTCCAAGAACGTTGCGGGGCAGGCGCTTAGCGCACCCTCGCAAGGAGCGGGCGGCAGTATAGCGCAGGGGGTACAGCCAACCCTCTGCGGAAGGTTCTCGCCCGTGCGGGCAATTGCCGCGTTTCTACGAGGGGAGGTCCTGCCAGCCGGGCTCCGTGACGACCGCCGTCAGCGCCACGTCGTGG
>JAPPDJ010000009.1 GCA_028824555.1 Gammaproteobacteria bacterium
CCCGTCACTCCCCCCTCGCGGGGGAGTCGAGAAAAGCGTCCTCGCTTCTCTCGGAGGGGGGGCCGCCGACCCAAGCTTCCCCAGCCCCCCAACTCCCAAACAACCCCCCTTCCGCGTTCCCCCTCTCGCGTCGCCCGCTTCCACACCCCTGCAAGCGCATGTCCTTTCGGCGGCCCCCCCTCCGAGAAAGGCCGAGGACGACCTTTCTCGACTCCCCCGCGAGGGGGGAGTGACAAGAAGGGGCGCGGCAACGGCTCGACTCCCCCGCGAGGGTCCGCGAGGGGGAGTGACGGGGACGGGTCCGTGGCGGGAGGCACAGTGGCAGGCGACCGGCGAAAGCGTTCTCGGCCTTCCGCCGATCCGGATCGCAGCGGGGCGGGGTGTTCGCGCATGCGGTAGCTGTTGATCAGCCCGGAGGAACAGGACGGCGCCGTCGCTTGCAGGCGTTTGCGGGGCGAGCCCGCCGTTCAGTACATAATCCCGCCCGCCCAAACCACCGGACCAGAAAATGCGCCTCCCCCTCGCCCACATCCGCGTCTTGGACCTAACCCGCGTCCGGGCCGGCCCCACATGCGTCCGGCAACTGGCGGACTGGGGCGCAGATGTCATCAAAATCGAGCAGCCGGGGCAGGGCGATGGGCAGATGGGCGATGCGCGCTTGGGGCCCGACTTCCAGAATCTGCATCGGAACAAGCGCGCCATCACGCTGAACCTCAAGTCGCCAGCCGGCAAGGAGGTCTTCATGCGTCTCGCCAAGGATGCGGACGTGGTGGTGGAGAACTACCGTCCGGATGTGAAGCACCGGCTCGGCATCGACTACGAATCCATCAAGGCGATCAACCCCGGCGTCGTGTACGCCAGCATCTCCGGCTTCGGCCAAGACGGGCCTTACGGAAAGCTGCCCGGGTTCGACCAGGTGGCGCAGGGGATGGGCGGGCTCATGTCCATCACTGGGCTGCCCGGCCAAGGGCCAGTTCGGGCAGGCGTTCCGGTGGCGGACCTCTCGGCCGGCCTTTACGCAGCAATTGGCGTGATGACCGCCCTTCTCGCCAGAAACGAAACCGGTGAAGGGCAATGGGTGCAAACCTCCCTCCTGCAAGCGCAGATCGCCATGCTCGACTTCCAGGCCGAGCGTTGGCTGCTGTCGAAGGAAGTGCCGCCACAGTCCGGCAACAACCACCCCACGGGCATTCCCACGGGCGTCTTTCGCACCAAGGACGGCCACATCAACATCGCCGCCACCGGCACCGCCATCTACCAGCGCTTCTGCGAGGTGATGGGGCGCGAGGACTGGCTCACCGACGAACGGTTCGACACCTCACCCCGCCGCAGCAAACACCGCGACGAAATGAACGCCCAAATCGAAGCCATCACCACCACCAAGACCAGCCGCGAGTGGATCGAGGCGTTCAACGAAGCGGGGGTGCCGGCCGGCCACATTTACTCCATCGACGAAGTGTTCGAAGACCCGCAAGTGAAGCACCTGGGCATGGCCGCCCCCGTAACCCATCCCGAACTCGGCGAAATCGAGCTCGTCGGCCAAGCGGTCAGCCTTTCCGGCGCCCCTTCCGACATCCGCTCGCCCACGCCCGCACTGGGCCAGCACAACGACGAGGTGCTCGCGGAAGCTGGCTACAGCGCCGAGGAGATACTGGAACTACGCACGAGCGGGGCGATTTAGCAGTTTGTAGGGCCCGTTAGGTGAGTAGTGGACATGCCGTTCGCTAGCGTTGGGACGGGCCTTGGGGCGAGGGCATCTTGCCCCCTAGAGGCCCTCTGTGACCCGAGATGACACTTCGAGCGGCGTAGAGGCGGACGCCACCATGAGCGCCCGTCGCCTGTGGCAGCTCATCGCGCGGGCTTGGCCGTTCATCCGCCCCATGCTGAGGCATCTGATTGCCTTCATGGCGATCAGCGCCGTGTCCGCCATCTTCATGGTGGCGATCTGGGCCGTCGCCGGCGACCTGCTCGCCAACAAGGTGCTCGTTGGCGAGCGCCTGCAGCCGTTGCAGGCCGTGGTGCTTGGGGTCGGCGAGGAGTACGTCACCACCGGCGCCACTGACGAGGAACCGTTGTCCGGCGAAGAGCGCCGGATCGTGCGCGACCGCTTGCTCATCTGGTTCGGCATCGGCGGCCTCGTGCTGCTCGGCGGTCTCGCTTCGCTGCCCTACTACGAGGCGTGGATTCGGCACAACATCAACCAGAGCCTGCGCGTGGCGATGGTCGAACGGGCCGAGCACCTGTCGCTCAAGTACCACAGCCACGCCCGCGTCGGCGACGCCGTGTTCCGGGTCTATCAGGACAGCGCCATGATCGTGAACCTGCTGCAAGAGGCACTGATCGGTCCCTTCACGGCCCTGTTCTGGACGCTGCTTGCGCTGGTGCTCCTGTATCTCCTTAGCCCCACAATCGCCCTCGCCTGCATCTTGGTGGGCGTGCCGATGGTTTGGCTGACGGCGATGTTCACGCCGCGCATACGCCGCCGCGCTCGCGAGAACCGGCTCGCCAACAGCGACCTCACCTCGCGCCTGCAAGAGTCGTTCGCGGCCATCAAGGTGGTGAAGGCGAACCGTGCCGAGGCGCGCATCCTGGACCGCTTCCACCACGACTCGCACCGTGCCCTCGACGCCGCGTTCCATCTGCGCCTCGACATCGTGCTGCTGGCCGCCGCGGCGATGACTTTGGGCGGCGCCGTCGCCATCGGTGCCGAATACGTGCTCGCTGGTTGGGTGATCGAGGAACGCGAGACCTATCGTGGCGCTGCGGTGGCGGCGATGATCGGCTTCGCGGTGTGGAACCTCGGCGCGTTCCGCTACGCCCGCGAGCAGGTGGAAGAGGGGATTGGCAACAGCTTCTGGCTGATTCGCATCTGGTGCATGACGCAGGACCTCTTCATCGGCCTCGAACGCGCCTTCTTCCTGCTCGATCTTGAACCGGACATCGTTGACGGTGAAGACCCGCGCCCCTTCCCCACTCCGCTCCGCGGCGTCGCCTGTCGCGAGGTGCATTTCTCCTACGAGCTGCCTGCTCATGTGACGGATTCGGCACGGGACGGGACAAGCCCGGCGCTTACGGGCCCGTCGCCCACGAACCCCACTCCCACCAATGGTGGCGACCGGTTGCCCGTGCTTCGTGGCGTCGATCTCGTGGCACGCGCCGGAACCGTCACCGCGATCGTCGGCGCCACCGGGTCCGGCAAGTCCACCCTCATGTCGATGATCCTGCGGCTCTACGATCCGGAACGCGGCGCCGTCGCCTTCAACGACACCGACATCCGCGACCTGCGCGTGGACGACATCCGCGCCTCCACCGCCATCGCCCTGCAGAAGAACGTGCTGTTCGCCGGCACCGTCGCCGACAACATCGGCTACGCCGCCGAAGGCAAGACCATGGCGGACGTAGAGGCGGCAGCCAAGGTCGCCTGCGCACACGAGTTCATCGGCGAGATGGAAAACGGCTACCAGACCGAGCTCGGCGAGCGCGGCGGCAAGCTCTCCACCGGCCAGCGGCAGCGCCTGTCCATCGCTCGCGCCATCGTCCGCGACACGCCCATCCTCATTCTCGACGAGCCCACCGCTTCGCTTGATGCCCTCACCGAGCGCGAACTGCTCGGGAATCTCGCCGAATGGGGCAAGGACAGAGTGGTGTTCCTCATCACCCACCGCCTGTCCACTATCCGAGACGCCGACCAAATCGCCTTCCTTGAAGACGGAAGGATCTTTGAGACCGGCACCCACGATGAGTTGATGACACGCCCGAACGGTCGCTACCGCAGCTTTGTGCAAGCCGAGACGGTCGGGCTTGAGGCCGCCGGATGAGCGACGCCGCCTCCCTCGATCCGGCAAGCGCTGGCGAAAGCCGACGCGAAGCGCGTGAGCGCCGGCTGCGCTTCGACGACCGCATCGATCTCGACACCGCCGTCTCCTCCGGTCAGGCTGCGGTGCTGATGGGGCGCTCGCTGCGCCTGCTCGCCCAAGCGCGGGGCCTCTTCGCCGCCAAGTTCCTGTTCGGCTTCGGTTTCATGGCACCGGCCGTGATGCTGCCTTGGCTCGGCAAGATCCTCACCGACAACGTGCTCCTCGAACGTCCGTTCGGCGACACCGACGTGCCCTATCCGCCATTCATGACACCCCTTGTCAGCTTCGTGGATGGCATGGCGCCGATGGAAATCATGCTGGTGCTGGCGATCCTGCTGCTGCTCCTGCTGGTGGTTTTCGGCACCCGCGCCGGTGCCTTCGAAGAGTTTGGCCTGTTCGGCGGCGCGGATGCCGCGACGCAAGGCGAAAACCAGATCAGCGCCGGCACCAGCGCCGCCGGCGGCATCTGGGGTGTCGGCGAATACCTCGTCAACATTCGCCTCACCCAACGCCTCGCCAACACCCTGCGCACGCGGCTCTTCGCCCGCCTCACGCGCCTGCCGATGACGACGCTGGACGACCAGCGCATCGGCGATTCGATCTACCGCGTGCTCTATGACACGCCGCAGGTGCCGGAAATCTGCTACCAACTCACCCTCAACCCGGTGCATACGCTGGTCTGGGGCGGCATCAACCTCTATCTCATCCAATACACCTACAGCAACGTCGCCCCGGAACTCGTGTGGATCGCATGGTCGGCGTTTCCGCTGGCCTTCCTCGTCACGTTCCCCGCCTCCGCCCTCGTGCGCCGCATGAATCAGGCCAAGCGCGCTGCCGGCGCGGCCACCACCAACGCCATCGAGGAGACGATGGACAACGTGTACGCGGTGCAGAGCCTTGGCGGGATGCGCCGGGATGCGGAACGCTTCGCAGAGCGCAGCTCAGAGTCGTTCCTGCGCGAACGCTTCGCGCTGGCGGTGGGCATCGCCATGCTGGTCGCCATCCTCGCGGTGATGATCGTGGCGGCGATCTTCATCGTCCGCCTGGTGACCGACCAGATCATCGACGGGCAGATGTCGCCGGGTGACTTCTTCGTTCTGTTTGGCCTCCTCTGGGGCATCTTGGAGACGGCCACCGGCATCGGCGCGTTCTGGATCGAGCTGCAGGGGCCGGTGGCCGCGGTGCGGCGGGTGTTCTTCTTCCTCGATCATCCGGTGGACGATGACCGCGTTCAGGGGCCGGAGCAGGGCCCCATCCGCCAAGGCTTCGAGCTCAGCGGCGTGAGCTTCGACTACCCGGACGGTCGCCGAGCGCTATCCGACATCGACCTCGAACTGCCGATGGGCGAACTGGTAGCCATCGTCGGCCCCACCGGCTCCGGCAAGACCAGCCTCGCGTATCTCATCCCCGCCTTCCTGCAGGCCACCGCCGGCCGCGTGCTGGTGGACGGCCGCGACGTGACCGAAGTCGATCTCGAGTCACTGCGCAGCCAAGTCGCCTACGTCTTTCAGGAGCACTCCCTGCTCTCGGCCTCGATCCGCGACAACCTCCTCTTGGCAAGACCAGACGCCAGCGACAGCGACATCCGCCGCGCCCTCGAAGGCGCCGCCTGCACGGACTTCATCGACGAACTCCCGGACGGCATCGACACCGTCCTCGGCCAATCCGGCGACACCCTCTCCGTCGGCCAGCAGCAACGCCTGTGCATCGCCCGCGGCCTCATCCGCGAAACCCCCGTCCTCATCCTCGACGAACCCACCGCCGCCTTGGACCCGAAGACCGAAAACGACCTCATCCAGGCCCTCAAGGCCGGCGCAGAGGACCGCCTCGCCATCGTCATCGCCCACCGCCTCTCCACCATCCGCCACGCGGACCGCATCGTCTTCCTCGACGAAGGCCGAGTTCGCGATGTAGGCACTCACGAGGATTTGATGGCGAACCCCGACAGCCACTACCGGCGCTTCGTGACTATGCAAAGCGTTTGACACGCACCTTGACGAAGTTGCCGGAGCCCGCCAGCATTCCGCACAGTCCGAGGTGGCGTTAGGTAACGTGACGTGCAGTTTGAGGTCATTGGCGCCATCTCCGACGCGGAGACGATTGCCCGAGGCTCCGGCATCCGCGAACTGCCAAGGCTCCGGCGCGCTTACGGTGCCGGAAACTGGCGTAAGTGCAAGGGGGTCGCCAGGGTTCAGTTGGATAATGGCGACGTCCGCCTGGCAGAGCTACACTGGTACGAGGCACACGGCATAGGCCGACGCGAAATCAAGCGCAAGCGGTATCTGGACTGAGCATGGCTGCAGCACCACAAGGCGCTCCCGAGTACGTTGTCTGCGTGGATAACAAGGGCTATAGCGCCTCGCTGGAACTGCACAAGATTTACCGGTCCGTGCCGGATGTCGAGGCCGCCCGGGACGGAGACTTGCGCGTTGTGGACGAGAGCGGCGAGGATTACCTCTACCCCTCTCGGATGTTCGAGGCAATCACCGTACCCAAGCGCGTCCACTCCGCATTCCAACGGGCCGCGTCGTTATAGCCGGCTATCATCCCGCGCTTCCAAGCAACGAGGCGACTGTCCGTGGCGACCTATGCGACCAACGAATTCCGCCCAGGGCTCAAGGTGCTCCTCGAGGGTTCGCCCTGCTCGATTCTGGAGAACGAGTTCGTCAAGCCGGGCAAGGGCCAAGCCTTCAGCCGCGTCAAGTTCCGCAACCTCAACACCGGCCGGGTGTGGGAGCGCACCTTCCGCAGCGGCGAGACCATCGAGGGCGCCGATGTCCTGGAAACGGACATGGAATACCTCTACAACGACGGCGAGTTCTGGCATTTCATGAAGACCGACGGCAGCTACGAGCAATTCGAGGCCGCCGCCACGGCCGTGGGCGACGCGCGGCAATGGCTGAAGGAGCAGGACGTGTGCTCCGTCACCCTGTGGAACGACAGCCCCATCTCCGTCGTGCCGCCCAACTTCGTGGAACTGGAAGTGGCCGAAACCGATCCCGGAATGCGCGGCGACACGGCGCAGGGCGGCAACAAGCCGGCAACCCTCAGCACCGGCGCGGTCATCAAGGTGCCGCTCTTCATCGAGATTGGCGAGGTGCTGCGCATCGACACGCGCACCGGCGAGTACGTCAGTCGGGTGCGCGACTGAGGCTCCCTTTCCGTGACCGAGGCCAACGACTGGGCGCCTAGCTGCGCCATCGAAACGCTGCACGCGCGTGCAGCCGCCCTCGCGGCCACCCGCGCTTTCTTTGCGGAGCGGGGCGTGTTGGAGGTGAACACCCCGGTATTGGCATCCCACACCGTGCTCGACCCTGCCATCGAGAGCATCGCCATCGGCGGCCGCTATCTGCAAACCTCGCCCGAATACCACATGAAGCGCCTGCTGGCCGCCGGCGCCCCTTCCATCTACCAACTTGGCCCGGTGTTCCGACAAGGCGAACAGGGCCGCTGGCACAACCCCGAATTCCTCATGCTGGAGTGGTATCGCCTCGACTTCGACGCCGAGCGCCTCATGCTGGAGGTGGAAGAGCTGGTGGATTGCCTGCTCGGCCCTCGGCCGTATCTCCGCATCCCGTATCGGCAACTGCTGGCCGATCGGTTCGGCATCGACATCGACACAGCAAGCGCCGGCGACCTGGCGGACATCTGCGCCCAACTCGGATACAAGGCCAGCCCCGCGACACCAGCTGAGGAGGCCCTCGACCTGATGCTTGCAGCCGCCCTCAATGACCACGGCAAAGGCCGAGTTTTCGTGACCGAATACCCAGCGAGCCAAGCCGCACTAGCGCGGCTGAGCGTATCCGAGGGCCGCCCTCATGCAGAACGCTTTGAACTCGTGATCGACGGCGTCGAAATCGCCAACGGCTACCACGAACTCGCGGACCCGGACGAACTGGCCCAGCGCATGGCCGCCGACGCCGAGAAACGCCGCGCTTCTGGCCTCCCCGTCCCCAAGCGCGACGAACGCATCCTCGCCGCCCAACACCACGGCCTCCCCAATTGCGCCGGCGTGGCCCTCGGCTTCGACCGCCTCCTGGCGCTCAAACTCGGAACCAACGGCATATCCCCCGTTCTCGCCTTCGACTGGAACCGCGCCTAACCACAGACAGTTCCAGTCCCGGTGGGGGCAGCCTCAACGGGCAACCGCCATCGCCTCCCCCATTTGCACCGTGGCGCCGGGCGCGAAGCGTTTGGTCAAGACAATGCCCGGTGGGAAGAGGCAGATCACGGTGGAGCCGATGCGGAACGTGCCGATCTCATCCCCAAAGGCTCCCTTCCCGACACACAAACATTTCGTCCCACAAAACGTGGGCCATCTCCCACGCCATCGTCGCAGCGCCCCGGGACGAGACCGGCTGTGGGAGATCGCCTACGGCGTGTAAAGGCTCCCTTCCCGACACACAAACATTTCGTCCCACAAAACGTGGGCCATCTCCCACGCCATCGTCGCAGCGCCCCGGGACGAGACCGGCTGTGGGAGATCGCCTACGGCGTGTAGGACGAATTGTTTGTGTGTCGGGAGGGAAGCGTGTCACTCCCCCCTCGCGGGGGAGTCGAGAAAAAGCGTCCTCGCTTTTTCTCGGAGGGGGGCCGCCGTCCCTCCTTTCAGAGGAAAGCCACCTACGACTTGGCGTCCGGGTGCTAACGGCCCGAGGCCAACGGTTCGCCCATTCGCACGGTTGCACCGGGCGCCACATGCCCATCCAAGACGATGCCCTGCGGAAAAAGGCAGATCACGGTGGAGCCGATGCGGAACGTGCCGATCTCATCCCCGCGTTCAAACCGGACTCCCTCGGGGCGGAGAACGCGCGGCTTGTTTCTCTTTTCCTTCGGCACAGGCGGTCTTTGCCAAGGCGTGTCGATGCCGGCAACGATGAGGGCACCCACCATGACGAGGGCGTAGTCGCCGGAGGCGGCAGCGAGGTGCATGACCAAGCGTTCGTTGCGGGCGAAAAGCCCCGCCACCCGCCGTTCGCTCGAAGCGTTCACGGAGAAGAGACGCCCCGGAATCTCGGTGGCGCTCGCAAGCTCGCTTGCGCAAGGGACATGCACCCGGTGGTAGTCGCGGGGGGAGAGATAGATCGTGACGAAAGCGCCGCCTTCGCAGGGGGCGGCAAGGTTGGCGTCGCCGAGCAGCTCAGCGACCGAATAGCGCTGCCCCTTCGCCTGCAGAAGCTGGCCATCCACGATCGGGCCGGCCTGACTCACGGTGCCGTCGGCGGGGCAGACAAGGACATCCGCCGCACCCGGCAAAGGCCGCGCACCCGGCCTCAGGCGCCGCGTGAAGAAGTGGTTGAAAGTCTCGAAGTCGTCGGCGGTCTCGCCAACGGCCTCGGCGAGGTTCACGGGGTAGAAGCGCGTGTAGATCCAGATCACGAAGCGCTTGAAGTGACGCTGGCGCACGCCGCCGACCGCGGCCATGAAAGCGGTCAGCAGCGCCTCGGCAAGGCTCGCACCGGGGTGTGGCATGGATGCGGCAGCGCCGTTACGTCTCGACCGGCGTGTCCGGTCGGTTGCCCCATTCGGCCCACGATCCGTGATAGGCGCGGATGCGGGGAAAGCCGAGCAGCCGGGCGACCATGTAGGCGAGGCCCGAGCGGTGATGGGTTTGGCAATGGGCGATCACGTCTTGCTCCGGGCCGATGCCTCGCCGTTCGAGCAGGCCCGCGACGTCGTCAATGAGGCGGAGCCCCCGGTCCCTCTGCATGAGCTCAAGCCAATCGAGATGAACCGCCCCCGGAATGTGCCCAGCCCGCGCCGCCGCCACTCGCTGGCCGGTGTACTCCTCCCACGAACGGCAGTCCCATACGGTGAGGTCCGGATCGTCAAGCCTCGCAAGAATGTCCTCGGCTTCGGCGATGGGCGCGCGATCTACCCTGATGCTCACGTCTCGGGCCGAGTCGCTCGCTGGCGGCGGCCCGGATACGAGAGGCAAGCCGCTTTGGTGCCAGGCGTGCAGCCCGCCATCCAGGTAGATCCAGTCACGCTTCCCCAGCACATCCAACGTCCACGCCAGCCGCCCGGCCCAGCCGCCGCCCTCGTCATCGAGCGTCACTACCTGCCGGTCTGCGCCAAGCCCAAGCCGACCAGCGAGCCCCGCGAGCCGCTCCGCGTCCGGCAACCGGCCGGTCGCCGGCGGCGTGCCGCTCACCAGCTCGGCCGGTTCCACGCAATGAGAACCCTCGATATGCGCCGCGTCGTACACCTGCCGCGAGGTCACCTGCACCACGAGCAGGTTTTCTCCCTGGGCCAGCCTCGAAGCCAGCTCCTCGGCAGCTATGACAGTCGGATCGGAAGCCATGCAAGTGCCTTGAGTTCGCGTTCTTTCTCCGTGGCATAGTAAATCCGTTGGCGTGAGTGCGGGGTGCCATGAGCGAAGAAAGCCCGGGCGAAGGGAAACTCGTCTGGATGGACCTGGAGATGACCGGCCTCGACGTCGAAACCGACACCATCATCGAGATCGCCACCCTAGTCACCGACGACGAACTGCGGGAAGTGGCAGCGGGACCGTCCTTGGCAATCCACGCCAGCGCCGAGCAACTCGCCGGCATGGACGACTGGAACCGCAAGCACCATGCCGAATCTGGCCTTCTGCCCCGGGTGCGCGAGTCCGACGTGACCCTGATCGAAGCCGAGGCCCGCACCCTCGCCTTCCTGGAGCAGCATGTGGCGCGCGACGCCTCCCCCCTCTGCGGCAACTCCATCTGGCAAGACCGCCGCTTCCTGGGCCGCCACATGCCAACCCTCGAAAGCTATCTGCACTACCGCATCATCGACGTAAGCACGGTCAAGGAACTCGCGCGCCGCTGGCACCCAGCCGCCTACAACACCTTCACCAAACGCAACACCCACCGCGCCCTGGACGACATCCGCGAATCCATTGCCGAACTCGCCCACTACCGCCGTACGTTTTTTCAAGGCTGAAGGGGCGCCGGTCGCTTGTCCAAGCGGCCCCCCCTCCGAGAAAGGCCGTCCTCGGCCTTTGTCGAAGGGGGGCTACTCGCCCACTCCGTCACCTCTCCTGCCTTTCCGGCCCAGGCGCGCCAGCTTGCGGCCGCGGTGTCGCTGTCCGGCGATTTCCGTGCCCAGCCGGTGCTGCTCCGCGCTTAGCTTGCGGTAGCTCGCGAGGCGGGATTCGTCCACATCTCCGGCCAAGACGGCCGCCTGCACCGCGCAGCCCGGTTCCGTGTCGTGTGCGCAATCGCGGAAACGGCAACGTTCGGCGAGAGCCTCGATGTCCTCGAACAGTCGATCAAGCCCCTCCTCCACATCCGCGACGCCGAGTTCTCGCACGCCCGGCCCGTCCAGCACCAGCGCCCCTCCCGGCAGTCGATGCAGGAAGCGGCCCGTGGTTGTGTGGCGACCCTTGCCGTCGTCTTCTCGAACCTCGCCGGTCGCCTGCAGGCGACGACCGGCCAGCGTGTTGAGCAGGGTGGACTTGCCCACCCCCGATGAGCCCAAAAGCGCGAACGTGGCACCGGCGCGCATATGCCGACCAACCGCACGCACCGACTCCGCGTTGAGGGCATTGACCGTTTCCACGCCGATGTTCGGCGCGAGCCCCAACGCTTGGTCGCGATAGGCGGCAACATCCTCGGCGAGGTCTGCCTTGGTCAACACCAGCATGGCCTCAATCCCCGAGTCCTGCGCCAAGGCGAGATAGCGGTGCAGGCGCGATGGATTGAACTCCGCCGTGCAAGATGTGACCACCAGCGCGACATCGATGTTCGCGCCGATGAGCTGAAAGTCGAGTTTGCCCCCGGATGCCACCCGCCGCAGCACGCTGCGGCGCTCGAGCACACGTTCAATGCGCGTGCCCAGGGCATCGGTCAACACCCAATCGCCAACGCACGGCCGCGCTTCCACCGGCAACCGCTGCCAAGAGCGTCCAAGCGGCACCACGCATTCGCTTTCGCCGTCGCCGAGCGCGTGTCCCGTCCGATGCACGGCCACCACCCGGCGGGCAACCAAACCCCCTTCAGCAGGAACCTGCTCGGCGAAAAACGGCGCCCACCCCAACAGCTCCAAGGATTTGATCAGAACCCCACGTCCACGCAGCCCCAAACGAGAAAACCCGCTGCCGAAATCGTCCCGACCCGGCCAACAGATGTCAACCCGGCCAGCCCCCCCTCCGAAAGCGAGGACGCTTTCGACTCCCCCGCAAGGGGGGAGTGACAGGAAGGGGGAGCCCCCACCCCGTCACTCCCCCCTCGCGGGGGAGTCGAGGAAAGCCGTCCTCGCTTTTCTCGGAGGGGGGGCCGCCGACCCAAACCCTCGTACCCCCCCAACCCCAAACAAAGCCCCCTCCCCGTCACCCCCGCCCATCCAAGGCAATCCCTCCCCACAACATCCAGCAACCGTTTTCTGACAGACTCACGGCCCGCAAAGAGGAACGGCGTGGGAATGCTCAGCGACGCACAGATCCAGCAATACCAGCAGGACGGCTACGTAATTCCGGACTTCCGGTTGAGCGAGGAAGAGATCGACGAGATCGCCTCCGCCCACGACCGCCTGCTCGCGAAGCACCCCGAATTCACGGACTACTGCCCCGCAGTGCTGGCCTTCGACACGTGGTTCCTGGGCATCGCGCGCCACCCCGAAATCCTCGGCATGGTGCAGCAACTGATCGGCGAGCACTTCGCCCTTTGGAACTCCAGCTTCTTCGCCAAACCCCCACGCGTCGGAACACGAACGCCGTGGCATCAGGACGGCGAATATTGGCCCATCCGCCCGCTCGCAACCTGTTCCGTCTGGATCGCCGTGGACCCAGCCACCACCGAAAACGGCTGCCTGCGCATCATCCCCGGCTCGCATCGCCGCCGCGAACTCGGCCAGCACGACTTCAACGGGGCCAACGGCCTGAGCCTTCCGCTTGAGTTGCGCCGAGGCGAGTTCGACGAGTCCCAAGCGCGCGACATCGTGCTCGAACGCGGCCAGGTCTCCCTGCACGACATCTTCCTCATACACGGCTCGGAGCCCAATCATTCGGAGCACCCTCGACGCGGCATGACCCTGCGCTACATGCCGACAACGTCCGTGTATCGCCGCGACCTCGCCGGCAGCCGCCCCGCTGGCAGCCCTCAGGCGGGGGGAGCCTCCTCTCGCAAAGGCCCTCTCGCCATGTCCGAACGAACGCTCTACCTCATGCGCGGCCAGGATCTCTCTGGCGAGAACGACTTCCGCATCCGCGCCTGACGAAACTCTCGCACCTGAATTTCGCAAATGGCCATCGCCCTCGCCATCGGCAAGCGGCTCCGGGACGCATTGCGCGACCTCGCCCCTATCGTCCTCGTGATCGCCTTCTTCCAGGCCGTCGTGCTCCAGCAACCCTTCCCGAATCTCGGCAACGTGCTGGTTGGGCTGGTGTGCGTCGTCGTGGGCCTGGCCCTCTTCATCCAAGGCTTGGAGAGCGGCCTCTTCCCCATCGGTGAATCCATCGCCGAAGCGTTCGCCCACAAAGGCAGCGCCACTCTCCTCCTGGCTTTCGCCTTTTGCCTCGGCCTCGGCGCCACGGTGGCGGAACCCGCCCTGATCGCCATCGCCGCCGAAGCCGCCGAGGTGGCCGCCGAAGCCGGTGCCATCGCCGACGAAGACGAAGCCCGCCTAAGCTACGCCTTCAACTTGCGCATGGTGGTGGCGATGTCGGTCGGCTTCGCCATCGTCCTCGGCGTGCTGCGCATCCTCAAGGGCTGGCCCATCCACCGCCTCATCATCACCGGCTACGTCCTGGTCACCATCCTCACCGTCTTCGCCCCGGACGAAATCGTCGGCGTCGCCTATGACGCCGGCGGCGTCACCACCAGCACCATCACCGTGCCCTTGGTGACCGCCTTGGGCGTCGGCCTCGCCACCTCCATCAAGGGGCGCGACCCCATGCTCGACGGCTTCGGCCTCATCGCCTTTGCCTGCGGCATGCCCGTGATCTTCGTCCTCGCCTACGGGATGGTGATGTGAACGCCGTGCTCGACTTCGCCGTGGACTTCGTCGGCACGGTGGCGACCACCGTGTTCGACGTGCTGCCGATCCTCGCCATCCTCGTGGTGTTCCAAGTGGTCGTGCTGCGCCGCCGGGTGCAGAACCTGCGCGGCATCATCGTCGGTTTCCTGTGCGTTCTCCTGGGCCTCGCCCTGTTCCTGATCGGCCTCGAGCGGGCGCTGTTCCCCATCGGCGAAACCATGGCCCGGCAACTCACCGAGGCCGCCGCCACGTCCGGCGCGGCCGTGGACTGGCGCGACTACACCTTGGTTTACGCCTTCGCCGCCGCCATCGGCTTCGCCGCCACCATCGCCGAACCCCCGCTTATCGCCGTGGCACTGAAGGCGGAGAAGGTGTCGGGCGGCGCCATCAGCGCCTGGGGGCTGCGCATCGCTGTGGCCGTCGGAGTCGCCGTCGGAGTCTCCCTCGGCTGCTTCCGCATCGTCACCGGCACACCCTTGCCTTGGTACATCGTCGCCGCCTACGTGGTGGTGATCGCGCAGACGTTCCGCGCCGGCCGCACCATCATCCCGCTCGCCTACGACAGCGGTGGCGTCACCACCTCCACGGTCACGGTTCCTGTGGTGGCTGCGCTCGGCCTCGGCCTCGCCGCCAACGTCCCCGGCCGCAGCCCGCTAATCGACGGCTTCGGCCTGATTGCGTTCGCCAGCGTCTTCCCCATCATGTCCGTGCTCGGCTACGCTGCCGTCGTGAGGCTGATTGGGCGCCTCGGGAAAGGCGGCAACGCCGCTGGCTCAAACGACCAAACGAGAGGCACGGAGTTGAACCCGTCATGAAGCTCAAGCTCATCGTCGCGCTGGTATCGGACGACAAGACCAACGCCGTCGTGCAGGCGGCGCGCGATGCCGGCGCCACCGGCGCCACGACCATCCCCAGCGTCCGAGGCGAGGGCCTGAAGCCCCAAAAAACGTTCCTGGGCCTAGACCTAGCCGCCCGCCGCGACGTAGTCCTCCTGGTCGTCTCCGAAACCCGCGCCCGCCCCATCCTGGAACGCATCCGCGAAGCCGCCGAAATGGACGAAAATCCCGGCGCCGGAATAGCGGTCCAACTGGACATAGAAGACGCTGTCGGCCTCGTTACCCAACTCCCCGCTCTGCAAGAGGAAGTAAGCCAAGACCTCTAATCGCCTAAGAAGGCCTTGTTTGGGTGGTGGGGGAGTACGAGGGTTTGGGTCGGCGGCCCCCCCTCCGAGAAAAGCCGAGGAACGGCTTTTCTCGA
>JAPPDJ010000175.1 GCA_028824555.1 Gammaproteobacteria bacterium
GCATCGAGGCTCCCGGTGGGCTCGTCTGCCAGCACCACGGCAGGTCGCGCGGCCAGCGCCCGGGCCACGGCAACGCGCTGGCGCTCCCCGCCGGAGAGCTGATGCGGACGATGCGCGTCGCGTTCGACAACGCCCACTTGGCTGAGCAACGCATGTGCCCGCTCCAACGCCGGCGCTGGCGCAACGCCGCCCACCAGGAGCGGCATGGCGACGTTTTCCGCCGCCGTGAACTCCGGCAGCAGGTGATGGAACTGATAGACGAAGCCCATGTTGGCGTTGCGGATGCGGGCCCGGGCGGCGGCGGACGCGCCGGTGAGCTGCTGGCCCCGGACGGTCACCACGCCTTCGTCAGGATCGCTCAATCCGGCAAGCAGATGCAGCAGTGTGCTCTTGCCGGAGCCCGAGCGACCCACCACCGCCACGCGCTCGCCCGACGCCACCGTCAAGTCCACACCACGCAAAACCGCAAGGCGCCCGCGCCCCTGGGGATAGGACTTGAAGAGCCCCTGCGCCGCCAGCGCAATACCTGAGCCGCCCCGAGACAAGGCTACGCCCCGAAACTGCGACGCGTGCGTCGTTGGTGCGCGGCAGCATCATTCATGCTGAAGGACATCCGCCGGGTTCAGCCTCGACGCCCGCCAGGCGGGATACACGCAAGCGAGCAGGCACAGCACAAATGCCGTGACCACGACCCGCAGGATGTCCGAGGCCACGAAGGTCACGGGCAATTCCGTCACGAGGTACTCCGCCATCAAGCGCGTGTCGAACACGGCTTCGAGAAGCGGAAAGCCAGCCTCCGCGCCATAGCCGAGCGCGACGCCCACTGTCACGCCCAAGGCAATGCCCACCAGCGCCACCACGCCGCCAAGCACGAGGAAGGCCATCACCACCTGGCCCGTACGTCCCCCTACCGTGCGCAGCACGGCGACGTCGCCGCGTCGTTCGTTCACCACCATCACCAGCGACGAGACCAGATTGAAGGCGGCAACCGCCACCAGCAGCGACAACAGAAGAAACAGCATCTGCTTGGTGGTGGCGATGGCGCGGTGCAGCGGGCCAAACGACTGCGTCCACACCCGCAGCGAAAAGTGGCCCACGTTCAACGCCCGGACGATGTCGCCAAGCGCATCGTGGACGACAAGGGGCCGCTCAAGAGAGATCTCGAGACTAGTGCCTGCCGCATTGGCGCGAAACAGCGCCGCCACATCGGCACGATGGGCGACGGCAAAGGATGCGTCGAGCTGCGAGCCCGTATGCGCGAGCCCCGTCACGACGAACCGCTTCTGACGCGGGAACGCGCCGAGCGGGCTGAGCGAGCCTTGGGGCACAGCCAAACTCACCGCATCGCCGGGCCCGAGCCCCAACCGTTCCGCCAGCAGGGCGCCCAAGACGACGTGGAAGGAACCTGCGGCCAAGCCGGCATCGCCCTCCACATGCTCGAAGACCTGCGACACGGCAAGGTACTCATCAGGTTCCACGCCGGTGAGCAACACCCCGGCCACCCGCTCTCCCGCCGCCGCAAGCGCGATGCCGGAAACCACCGCCGCCGCGCCTTGCACCCCCGGCACGGCGCGCACCGCCGCCAACGCCGACGCCATGTCCTGGCCAGGCTCCCGCGCCGTCGCCGTTACGTGCGGCGTCAGGCGCAGGATGCGCGTTTCCAGTTCACGATCGAATCCTTCCGCCACCGCCTGCACAAACACCAGCACGGCAACCGACAATGCCAGCCCGGCCAGCGCCAGCACGCTCACGAACGAGACGAAGCTCCGTCGCGAACGGGCATAGCGCAAACCCACATTCACCGCAATGGGACGAAACACGCGCAATCCGGCCCGAAGGCGTCTCCACGTCAATCCACCATGCATCGTAGCCCCTACGGGATGGCTCGGGGTGCGCCGCGAACCTCAATGCAAGCCCGGTGGCGCTTGGCTACGCGACGGTGGGTGTGTCCTGCCGGTCAACCGTCCCTAGCTGGCGCCACTCGCTGATGCCACTCGCGATGAGGGTCAGTGCGAGTACCGTTCAAGGGGAGGACCGCTCATCCCCCTTCATGCAGCCAAGCGGCGTGGCGGGGGGCGCGTTTGGTGCGGTGCCATTCCTCCAGCATGTCGTCCGCCACCGCGTGGGCGCGGGCGCGGGGTTCTTCGCCGCCCTTGTTGCAGGTGAGTTCCAGGCGGTGGCCGTTCGGGTCGAAGAAATAGATGGAGTCGAAGATGCCGTGGTCCACCGGGCCCAGCACGTCGAGCCCAGTGGCTTCCAGACGTTGCTTCGCTGCCAAGAGTTCCTGCCGGCCCGCGACCTCGAAGGCGATGTGCTGCACCCAGTTCGGCGTGTTCGGATCCTTGCCCATGGGTGGCGAGCCGGGCAGCTCGAAGAACGCCAGCACGTTACCCATGCCGGCATCCAAGAAGACGTGCATGTAGGGGTCCGGTGCGCCGGTGGACGGTACCTTGTCCTCCGCAAACGCCAACTCAAAGCGCATGCCGAGCACGTCGCGATAGAACTCCACGGTCTCCTTGGCATCGTTGCAGCGATAGGCCACGTGGTGGATGCGCTTGATCTCCATCTGCTGTCTCCTCGGCTCTCGGTCGCTCCGCGAGTTTCAGCAGTTCGCCGAGGGCGAACTGCCAACGCGCCCGCCTTGGCGCGCCTGTTCGCGTTCCATGGATTCGAACAGTGCCTGGAAGTTGCCTTCACCGAAGCCCTCGTCGCGCTTGCGCTCGATGAACTCGAAGAAGATCGGTCCGATCAGCGGCGTGGTGAAGATCTGCAAGAGCAATCGCGCCTCGTCGCCGCCGGTGTCGCCGTCGAGAAGAATGCCCCGCGCCGCCAACTCCGGAACCGGCTCCCCGTGCCCCGGCAGACGCTCCTCGAGCATTTCGTAGTAGGCCGGAGGCGGCGGCTCCAATAGCGGCACTCCGTTCGTCGCCAGCCGGTCGCACACCGCCGGCAGGTCTTCGCAGGCCAAGGCGATGTGCTGGATGCCTTCGCCGTTGTGCTGCAGCAGGAACTCCTCGACCTGCCCCGCCATGCCGCCCTCCGGCGCCGCGTCCTCGTTGAGGGGAATGCGAATCTTGTCGTCCGGCGCCGTCATGGCGCGCGAAACCAATCCGGTGTGCCGCCCTTCGATGTCGAAGCGCCGACATTCGCGAAATCCAAACAGTCGTTCGTAGAAGCCGGCCCAATGCGCCAGCCGACCCCGGTAGACGTTGTGCGTCAGGTGATCAACCACACGCAGGCCAATCCCTTCCGGGCGCTCCTCGCCCAGCCAATCGAAGTCGATGTCGTAGATCGAGCCCTGCTCGCCGTAGCGGTCGATCAGGTACAGGGGCGCCCCGCCGATGCCGCGAATCGCCGGCAGCCTGAGTTCCATCGGCCCAGTCGGCACGTCCACCGGCTCTGCGCCCAAGGCCAGGGCGCGCGCAAATGCCCGATGTGCGTCCCGAACCCGAAACGCGAATCCAGCCGCGCAGGGGCCATGCTCCGCCGCCAAATACGCCGCTGGGCTCCTCGGCTCGTGATTGACCACGAAGTTGATGTCGCCCTGCCGCCAGAGCGCGACCTGCTTCGATCGGTGCCGAGCCACCCGGGCGAAGCCGAGCATGCCGAGCACGGGCTCGATGGCGCTCTCTTGCGCCGCCGCGAATTCGACGAACTCGAAACCGTCGAGACCCATCGGATTGCCGCTCACAACGTCATCCTCTCGAGGCCAACATCGGGCCACTGTACGCCTCGGACGCCGCAATTTGGCACCAAAAGAACGCGCAGGCGGGACTCAGGGAGCAAGATCAATGCACCAAATTCCGCCTTGACGGCAAGAAAGTTGTCAAACCGAAGCCGCCGCAGAAAGCGGCGCTGGCTTCTTGCCGTAGCTGCGAGTGAGTGCGAGCACGAAGGCCATGCGGCACCGGCCACGCCTTCGTGTATGTTGGACGTTTCCGGTGCGCGGCGAGATGCCCACACGCTGCCACAATCCGGCCGACTTACAGGATCCTTAAGGACGCTGACATGACGGCAGCCAATGCAGAAACGCCACCGCTGCGCGAGCGGTCGATCACCTTCGCAAGCGGCGCCGAGGGCGTGAACATCGCCATCCCCTCGGCATCGCCCACCAACTATCACCAGCTCATCACCGCTCCCGACGAAATGCCGCGTACGGTGATCGACGGCAAGCTGTTCCGGCCGGTGCGTGCCCGGCCACCCTATGCCACAGTGCTGGTGGTGCCCGGAAGCCTCGGCGTCGCCCCATCCCACGTGCGCCATGCCGAGACCCTCTGCGACCTCGGCTTCGCCACCTGCATCCTCGACAGTTTCGCCGCCCGCGGCGTGACATCGACGGTCGCGAACCAATCCCAGTTCTCGTTTGCGGCCAGCGCCTGCGACGTGCTGGCGGCCTATCGTGTGCTCGCCGGCATGGATGACATCGATGCCGGGCGAATCGGTGCCCAAGGCCACAGCCGCGGCGGCACCGCAGTCTTGATGGCCGCCAGCCGCCGCATCGCCGACGTGGTGGTGGGGAAGGGCCAGGGTCTTGTCGCCGTCCTCGCGGCCTACCCCTGGTGCGGCCAGCAGTTCGAGAACCCAACGGTGGGCGACACCGAGGTGCTGGTACTCATGGGCGACGCCGACGAATGGTGCGCTCCGGTGCAGGTGCAGGCGCAATGCCACGCGATCCGGCTGACGGGCGGCAAGGCCGCGATGCGCCTTGTCGCCGGTGCCCACCACAGCTACGACCGCGACACCCCTTTGGAACTCATCGCCGACGCGTCCGTGGCCCCGGGCGCACCCATCACCTACCTCGCCGACGACGGCGCCATGATCCTCGCCCACTCGGACACAGCCGACCGAAGCCTCGTGGACCGAGATGCCTTCGTCGGCGCCATCAAGTCCGGCCACGGCCGGCGCGGCGCCCACATCGGCAGCGCCCCTGGTGAGGCCCAGATGTTCTACGAGGACATGGTGGCTTTCTGGCGACAGGCGCTTGCGGCGCGCTGACCGCTGGCCTCAGCGGGGCCCGCAGTACCGCTTATGGAACACCGCCGAGCTCCATCCACGAAAGCCGGCCAGGGTCAGCGCCCAGCACGCCCCGCCGGCGGCCGAACGTTGTCTGGAGCACAACCTGAGCACGCTCGGTGCCGCCGTAACCCAATGCGGTGATGCGGAAGACATCTACGGTACCGCCGCTGCCACCGGGTGGCGCAGCGTCTGCATTTGACGTGAGCCACTCGATGACGTAGCGCGGCCTCTTGGCAACGCCGGCAGGCTCCGTGGCCTCTGCACTGCCTCTCTCCCATACATCGTCCTGACGCCAACCAGCCGCCGTACCCCATGCCGGCGCACTGTGGCGGCCTCGGCCAGACGCGGGAAAGACTGCGACAGGGTCTGTCGCGTTGGCGGCGAGCCAATCCTCTGCATCACGGAGAGCAGATTCGGCAGCCTGGAAGGCCAGCATCGCGTCGTGGATATTGCGCGCCATGCCCTGCTCCATGCGCGTCGTGCGCGCGCCGGAAACGCCGACCATGGTCAAGAGTGCGAGCAGCACCAGCGTCGTGAAAAGCACCACGCCCCGTGTCCCGGGCAACTCGCTGCCACGCCGGTGCATCGTCACTGCAACAGCCGTGGGCGCAGCGCCACGGTGCGCGCGAAGGCGCGACGCAAAGGCCGATCGCCGCCCGCAGCGTCGATGCTCGACGCCAGGAGTTGCACATGGACGGCACGCACCGCTTCGACGTCGAGGTCAGCCGGCGACAGATAGCGGTCTGCGTGTAGGTCCGCGTCCATCGGCGTTGAATCCACCGCGAGCAGCAACTGCATGTCGTCAATGCCACGCAGCAACTCGGCCACGGAACCATCGCCGACCTTGCGCCAGAGCGCGAACACCGGTTCGCCCCGGTTGTTTTGCTCATCGACCTCGGCAACGAAATAGACATCCGCAACGACGCGTCCGACGCCGGCACCCTCGGCACCCAAAGCGCCACCCCAAGGAGCGGCACCGAGTGCCACCGCCCTGTTGTCGAGTCGTCCGGCACCGGATGCCCGTGCCAGCGTCGCCACCCCAGCCGCTTCGGCGATGGAAGTGACGCGGAAGAGCATTGCCCGCTCGCAATCCGCCAGCACGGCAAAGTCGTCGTCCTCTAGGTCAAGGTTGTCGGCATCCACGGCCACGGTGTCGAGTGCACCAACGGAACGCGCCAATGGCTGCGGCGCCTCCACACGACGCAAGACCAAGACATCGGTGCCCGGCTCGGGGGCTCTGCCGAGGCCACCGGAACCGTCTGTCGCCTTCAGACCAGCGAGCGACGGCTGCCATGCGCCGTCATCCGAGTCGGCACCAACACCTTCGAATGCCTCCACCGGGCGAGCGAGGCGCACTTCCGGCAAGTCGCGCCAGACGCCGTTCAGGCCATTCGCCACCGCGACCCTAGAGTCACAGCCAATGTGGCCGGCCATGCGGGCGGAACGGGCGATGAGGTCCAGCGCCACGCGGGCCGATTCCTGCAGCCGCGACTGCCCCTCCAGCATCGCGTGCGTGGCGCGGTTGGCGGCGAACATGCGGCCAAACCCAGCGACGATCACCGCGCCCAACGCCAGTGCAAGGAGAAGCTCGGCGAGGGAAAGCCCCTTCTGTCTGGCCCGCATATCTCACCAGCACTCGTTAGCAAGGCTGTTCATGGACGGCTGCTCACGCGCAACGTCAACGGGTCGCCGTCGTCGGGCTGCCAGCGCACCGCGACCGTCATCTCGGCACCGTTGTATTCAATGCTGCCGTCCCCTGCCGGCAAGCCTGGCTGCAGTTCCGGCGCCGGGAGTGCGCCGGCGCTCCGCGCCGCATCGCAAGTGTCGGCCTCCGTCCAGTTGCCGAGCGAGCATTTCCACACCACGACATCGAACGTCGCGAGGTCATCGGCCGAGCATGTGCTGGCGATGCAGTTGATGAACCCCGACGGTGCGTCCCCCAAAGCCAAAGCGTAGTCGCCCCCGGCGTTGACGCGGATGCGGTCGATGATCGACCAGGAGAGTTGCACCGCGTCGCTGCGTTGCAGGGCGACGCGGTTGGCGCTGAGGCCCGCGGTTTGCAATGCACTCGCGCCCAACACCCCTGTAGCCATCACGAGGGCAGCGACGAGCACCTCGATCAGGGAATGCCCGCGTGCCGTCCTTCTCGGGGCTCCGCGCCGGGTGCCAGACGGGAACCACCACCGTGACATCTGTGCCTTGTTCCGCGAACGGGCCAAACTCATTCGCTCCATCGACCCTCTCCGTCGTCGTCGAAGTCGCCGTCATCGTTGCGGTCCCAGCGACGGGTTCCGTCGCTGTCGAGTTCCAGCACGCCATCGCCGTCCACGCGGTTACCGGCCGTAGCAGGCACCGCCCGAAGGGTGAAGCTGGTTGTGCCAGCCGATTGAACGCTGATCGTGTAGTCAAGACCATTGGCGGTGCAGATGTTCGCGGACACCGGCCCGGTGTCCGCATCGCCAGCGCCGTCTTCGTCAGAGTCCACCAGCCCGGCGTATCCGAACCCCACCCCGACGGCTCGCTCCATGCCCTGCGCACAGACCATGAGGTCGGCCTGCGCCTCGGCCCGGCTGCCACGAATGCCGAAGCTCTGAAAGACGGGAAGTGCAACCGCAGCCAAGATGGCAAGCACCGCCAAGGCCACGAGCAGTTCCACAAGTGAGAGGCCCACCGGCGGGCACCGGGGGTGTCGTGAGCGGTGCATTTGGCGTTTTCTGCAAGGGCGGATGCCCAAGCTACGACGGGAAGAGCCTGTTGTGACGCCGATGGCGAATGTCGCACACGGGTTTCCGCCAAGTCGCACGTCTGAGCCGCGGCGATGTCCGCAACTGAGCGACGCTCAAGGAATCCTGGCGGCGCTATTCCACGCGTAGGATCGTCACGTCGAAGATCAGGTCCCGGCCGGCCAGCGGGTGATTGAAATCCACCACTACGTCGTCGCCTCGAATCTCCTGCACGACGCCAGGCAGGTCGCCCTCCGGGGAATGGAAAGCCACCACCAGCCCAGGCTCGAGCGGCTCTGCCTTCGGGAAGTCGGCAATCGGCAGCGTTCGCACGTTCTCCTCGCGGCGAGGGCCAAAGCCACGCTCCGGTGCGATCGGAATCCGCTCGTCGTCGCCAGGCCCGAGCCCCATGAGTGCCGACTCAAAGCCCTGCGGCACCTTGCCATCGCCAATCGTGAACGTCGCCGGCTTGCCCCGTCGGGTCGTATCCACCTCGCGGCCGTCGGCCAGCAGAATGGCGAAGTGCAGCGTGACCCGGGACCCTGGGCGAATGGAGGGTTGCCCTTCGCGAGCAATCACTCGCGGGGGCGTGTCAGGCGGCACGCCGGCGCCGCTCGTCGATCATCTGCGCCACGAGCAGCCCGATCCACGTCGCCGCGCCCACCGTCACGGCGCTGTCCGCCACATTGAACACGGGGAAGTTGAACCAGCCGTAGTGGACGTGAATGAAGTCCACGACGCAGCCTCCTTGCGTGAGCCGGTCCAGCACGTTGCCCAGCGCCCCCGCCATCACCAAGCCGTAAGCCGCGCCCTCAAGCTGCACCAGGGCAGTGGCCTCGCGCCGCCTGAGCCGCCAGATTTCCCAAGCAAGGTAGCCGCTCACCGCCACCGCCACCGGCGCGAACACCCAGCCATAGCCACGAAACATGCTGAAGGCGACGCCATCGTTGCAGGCATGGGTCCAGGACAGGAACGGCAGCACCGGCACGGAAAGGCCTCGCTCAAGCACCATCAGCACCCAGAGTTTCGTCGCCTGATCGGCGACCAGCACGACGGTCGCCAACGCGTACCAGCGAATCACGACGGTTCGCGTCGCGGGGCTGGCTCCACCAGCACCGCGTGGCGCGCGAACCAATCCCGCGTGTCGGCAATGTCGCGCTCGATCTGCGCCTTCATGGTTTCGAGGCTCGGGTATTTGCGTTCCTCGCGGATGCGCCGGTGGAACGTTACGGTGAGAAGGCGGCCATAGATGTTCTGGTCGAAGTCGAGGATGTGCACTTCGAGCAAGGGTTCGGCACTTTCGTGCACCGTGGGACGGACCCCCAGGCTCGCCGCACCGGGGAGGGTGCATCCCAAGCCGTCCACGGTCACCGCGAAGATGCCGTCGAGGGCGGCGCGATAGCGTTGCAGGCGGATGTTCGCCGTCGGCACGCCAATGGTGCGCCCCAACTGATGGCCATACACCACGCGCCCCATCATGCAGTACGGTCGCCCCAAGAGCTTCTCCGCCAGCGCGAAGTCTCCCTCGCCCAACGCCGTCCGGATGCGCGTGCTGCTCACCCTTTCGTTGTCGAATGTGAGGGTGCCCATGTGGCTGACGCCGAACCCCAGTTCGTCGCCGAGAGACTTCAGCAGCGCATAGTCGCCCTCGCGGTTCTGGCCGAAGCGGAAGTCGTCGCCGACCACGAGGTATTTCACTCCGAGCATCTCGACCAGGAAGCGCTCCACTACCTCGCGCGCCGGGATGAGCCGGGTGCGTTCGTTGAAGGGGATGCACAGCACCCGGTCGATGCCGGTGGCGCGCAGGGCATCGACCTTCTCGCGAAAGCGGGTAAGGCGTGCTGGCGGCGGCCGGCCGCTCGGCTCCCGCGCGGCACCGTCGCCATCCGGGCGCGTGCCCGTGGGAGCGTAGAAGTACTCGCGCGGCTGCGGCTCGAAGGTTATGAGAAGACCAGGCTCGTCGAGTTCCTCGCTCTTCGCCTTGAGGTGCGCGAGCAGCATCTGGTGGCCGTGGTGGACACCGTCAAAGGTGCCAATCGTGGCAACGCAGCCCCGATGCCTCGGGCGGATGTTGTGCAGGCCGCGAATGATCTCCATAGATATCGAGTTGCGAAAGCCTGCATGCCGACTGCGTCCGTCGAGCGATTCTACACACGCAGCCGAAGGTCGCCTGCTCGCACGCCCAACGCCAGCGCGACGACAAGGTAGAGTGCGCCGCCGCCAAACACCGCCAGTGCAAGCTGCGTTGCGCGTTCCCAAACCGACGCCGCGAGCCAGTGCGAGGCATCTGCCACAAAGGCATGCAAGGCCAGCGCCATCAACACCGTCGCGACCAAGCTCGCAATCAGCACGTGCTGCAGGCGCCGCTCCAAGCGGCAGTCGCCCCTGACCGCCAGCCCCCGAATCAGGAGCCAGGCGTGAACGATCGCGGCAAGGCTCGTCGCAAGCGCGATGCCGACATGGCCCAACCAGGCGATGAACGAGAGGCTCCCGACGATGTTGACCGCGACCGACACCGCGAAGTAGCGCAGCGGCGTAGAGGTGTCTTGCCGGGCGAAGTAGCCGGGTGCCGCGATCTTCGTCAGCACCAGGGGCAGCAAGCCAATCGCAAAGGCCTTGAGCGCCGCCGACGCCATCAACGCATCGGTCTCGCGCATCTCGCCGTGGAGGAACACCGTCGCGACGATCGGTGTCGCAAGTACGTATAGCCCCGCCGCCGCCGGCAGCCCCAGCAACACGCCGGCGCGCATTCCCCAGTCGAGGGCAGCGCGAAAGCCCTCGGCATTGCCATCGGCGTGCAGGCGGGAGAGATTCGGCAGCAACACCGTGCCGAGTGCCACCGCGACGATGCCGATGGGCAGCTCCATCAGCCGGTCGGCGTAGTAGAGCCACGACACGCTGCCGGTGACGAGCATGGAGGCGAGGATGCTGCCAATCAGGATATTCACCTGCCCCGCCGACGCCGCCAGAGCCGCCGGCGCCAGCAACCTGCCCACCTGCAGCGCCCCGGGATGCTTCCAGTTGGGCTTCGGCGGCACCAATAGTTGCGCACGCTTGAGCCACGGCAACTGGAACAGGAACTGCGCCGCACCCGCCACCAGGACGCCCCACGCCAGTGCCATTGCCGGCTCGTCGAATGCCGGCGCAGCCACCAGCGCTGCGGCGATCAACGTCGCATTCAGCAGCACCGGCGTAAATGCGGGGACGGCGTAGCGCTGGGCGCTGTTGAGCAGCGAGCCAGCGAAGGCGGTGAGAGAGATGAACGCGAGGTAGGGGAACGTGATCCGCATCATGTCGGTGGCGAGGTCGAACCGGGCGTCACCGGCGAAACCCGGCGCGAACAGGAAGACGACGAGCGGTGCCGCGGCGACGCCGAGGACGGACACGAGCGCCACCACGAGCGCCAGATTGCCCCCCATCGCGGCAACGAACGCCCGCAACGCGGATCGGCTTCCACGCTCGCGGTATTCCGCCAGCACCGGCACGAAGCCTTGCGCAAACGCGCCTTCCGCGAACAGCCGACGGAAGAAATTGGGCGCCCGGAAAGCGACGAAGAACACATCCGCGGCAGCGCCGGCACCGAGCAGGTGCGACAACGCCACGTCGCGCGCAAAGCCCGACAGCCGCGACAGCACCGTCATCGCACCCACCACGCCGCCTTGGGCGGCGACATCGTGGGTGCGGTCGTGTTCGGCGGCAGACTCGCTCAAGGGCAGATCATTCCGACTACGCGGCTCCTTCCGCTGACGACGCGGCTGCGACGCAACCGGCACGACGCCGAGCCGCCACAAGCCTCGTTGACATCAATGAGGGCCGGTGGCATGTTACGCGCCCTTTCGCGCACCCACGCGCACAACGCAAGAAAGGAACCCCCTTGGCCAACAGTGCCCAAGCGCGCAAGCGCGTCCGTCAGGCGGAACGCCATCGAGAGCGCAACGCCGCCATGCGATCCATGTACCGCACTTTCATCAAGAAGGTCGAATCCGCAATCAGCGCCGGCAATGCCGACGAGGCCCGCGAGGCCCTCGGCCGCGCCATTCCGGTCATCGACAGGATGGTCGCCAAGGGCATCATGCACAAGAACAAGGCGGCGCGGCACAAATCCCGTCTGACTGCCCGGGTCAAGAAACTCGCCGCGTAGCCCTGCACTGACGCGGCCTCGATCAGGGCTCTCCCGCTAGTACCACCAGATTGTCGCGGCCGATGAGTTCCGGCTCGTCCACATAGCCGAGCAGGCTTTCGATTTCGCTCGAGTTGTGGCCGAGCAGGCGGCGGGTTTCGGTGGCGTCGTAGTTGGCGAGGCCCTTGGCGATTTCGCCGCCGCCCGGGGCCAGCACGCGCACCATGTCGCCGCGACGGAACTTGCCGACCGCGGCGGTGACGCCGACCGGAAGGATGCTGCCGCCGTCGCGCAAGGCCCGAACCGCGCCGGCATCCAATTGCACGGAGCCCTTTTCGCGCAGATGCCCGGCGAGCCAGCGCTTGCGCGCATCGAGCGGCGCGACGTCTGCCGCGAGCAGCGTTCCCACGGTTTCTCCCCGCGCCAACCGCAGCAGGATGTCGTCTTGCGCACCGTTGGCGATCACCGTACTGGCCCCGGAGAGTGCCGCGAAGCGCGCCGCCTTCAGTTTGGTCGCCATGCCGCCCCGACCCAGGCGCCCGGCATCCCCGGCCATCGCATCGAGGCGCGGGTCCGCGGCCGCAGCCGATGCCACGAGGCGCGCGTCTGGGCGCTTTGCCGGGTCTTCCTCGTGCAAGCCGTTGCGGTCGGTGAGGATGACCAGCGCGTCCGCCGACAGCAGGCTTGCTGCCCGCCCCGCCAGCGTGTCGTTGTCGCCGAGCTTGATCTCATCGGTGGCCACGGAATCGTTCTCGTTCACAACTGGCGCGACCCCTAGGGAAAGCAAGGTGCTGAGAGTCGCGCGGGCGTTGAGGTAGCGCTCGCGGCTGGAGAGATCGTCGTGGGTGAGCAGCACCATCGCCGTGTTGCGTCCGACATCGCGAAAGCCGCGCTCATAGGCTTCCGCAAGCCCGATCTGGCCTACTGCGGCGGCGGCCTGCAAGTCATGCACGGTGCCAGGGCGCTCGTCGAAGCCCAAGCGTCGGCAGCCCTCCGCCACCGCTCCGCTCGACACCACGGCTACCCTCTTGCCGCTCGCCATCAGCGTGCCAATCTGGCGGCACCAATCCGCAATCCGATCGAGGTTCAGGCCCTCTCCTTCGCCGGTCAGCAGCGCGCTGCCGACCTTCACCACCCAAGTTGCGGACCCCGCGAGCGCGCCACGCAACTCGGCTTCGTGGTCGAGCGTCAGCACATCGCCTCGTGGCTGCGTCGTCATTCGTCGTCATCCCAATCGCCAGCCGACACATGCTGTCGCGGTTCGGCGCCCGCCAGCACGTCCGCTCGCATGGCCTCCATGATGCGCCGATCCTGCAAGGCAAACTCGTCGTCATCGACAAGCCGTTGCCGGAGAGCTTCAACTTCGACCATCAGCGCTTGGGCGAGCTCGTCCATCCCTTCCCCGGCAGCCGCAGACACCGCAAACATCCGACGGTGCGGAAAGGCTTGGCGCAGGCGCTCCACTGCGGAGTCATCCGCGACCAAGTCTGTCTTGGTGGCGATCAGGAAGATGTCGCGCTCGCGAAAGGCCTCGCTGAAGGCGTAGAGCTCGGCTTCGATGGCGGCCACGGTCTGAACGGGATCGCTGCCATCAAGGGGCGCAATGTCGACAAGATGGGCAAGCAGCCGCGTGCGCGTGAGATGGCGCAGAAACCGCACGCCAAGGCCCGCTCCCTGGGCAGCCCCAGCGATCAGTCCAGGCACGTCGGCCATGAGGAAGCTTGCGCCCGGCCCGACTCGAACCACACCGAGGTTGGGCGTGAGCGTCGTGAACGGATAGTCCGCGATGCGAGGCTTCGCCGCCGACATCCGGCTGATGAGCGTGGACTTGCCGGCGTTCGGTGCCCCCAAGAGGCCCACGTCGGCCATCACCTTCAACTGCAGCCGCAGGCGGCGCACTTCGCCGGGGCGCCCCGAGGTGGTACGGCGCGGCGAACGGTTGGAACCCGACTTGAAATGCGCATTGCCGAGGCCGCGCCCGCCCCCAGCGGCGACGGTGAGCGTCTGCTCCGCTTCCGTCAGGTCGCCAACGAGTTCGAGGCTAGCGTCGTCCACGACCGTCGTCCCCACCGGCACCGCGACGCACAGTGTCTTGCCGGCAGCACCGGTGCGCTCGTTGCCGCCACCTGAAGCGCCTGCATCGGCGCGGAAGACGCGATTGAAGCGGAAGTCCACCAACGTGTTGAGGGCGGCATCTCCCACCAGCACAACAGAGCCGCCCTCGCCACCGTTGCCACCGTCCGGCCGGCCGCGGGGAACGTTACGGGCGCGATGAAAGCTCAGGTGGCCGTCACCGCCCCTCCCCGCCTCGACGTCAACGACCGCCTCGTCAACAAACCGCATCGGGATGCAACTGGCCGGGAATGCGTGAGCACAGGAAGTCTCCGGGCGATCGAAAACGTCGTGGTTTTCGGTGTGCCCAGCGCGGCAGGGGCGACGCATGTGTCGCCCGTGTTGAGCAAAGGACGCGTTGGATCAATGTACGACCCGCCCTTCCGGCGAGCGGTGTTCGCGTCTTGGCGGCGCGCCTCTAGAGCGACGGCAGGACGCTGACCGTGCGTCGCTGCTGACCACCCAAGCGCTCGTACTTGACGAAACCGTCCGCTGTTGCGAACAACGTGTGGTCCCGCCCGCAGCCGACGTTGGCGCCTGGATGGAACCTCGTGCCGCGCTGACGAACGATGATGTTGCCGGCCAGCACCGCCTCGCCGCCGAACTTCTTGAGGCCGAGACGCTTCGACTCCGAGTCGCGTCCGTTGCGCGTGCTGCCACCTGCCTTCTTGTGTGCCATCCCAGGCTCTCCTTTTGCCGTCGCGCCCTCAGGCTG
>JAPPDJ010000156.1 GCA_028824555.1 Gammaproteobacteria bacterium
CGAGACGGCCACCGTGACCGTCCCCGTCGGCTGCGTCGCCAGCCACACGCCGTAGGTCGCTTGGTCGGCTTCGGCGAGTTCGAGGGTGGCCGGCGCGTCGTGCGCCACCGCCGGCTGCTCGACCAGCGCGATGGTGTCCTCCCCGTGCGTCGCCACCGAGGCGATGGCGGTGAGCTTGGCGGCGTCTTCCGCCGATACCTCGGGCCTGAGCCGGATCGTCTCGCCGTCGTCCGCCACCGTGTCGAAGTAGGCACCGAGGCGCACGGTCCAGCTCGCGTCGGCGTCGGTGCAGGCCGGCACCAGCACTGGCGGCGGCGCCGCCGGCTCGTAGCGGTAGTCGCCCGAGCCGTCGCCGGCGGTGTCGAACGTAGCGGCGCGCTCCGAGGCGGCCGCGGCGGCGGGGGCGAACGAGACGGCCACTGGGAACGGCAGCACGCAGCCCGAGACGTTCGGCAGCGAGGTCAGCGTCACCGTCACGTCGGCGGTCTGGCCCTCGGCGATGCGGGCGACGTCGGCGGCGAGGGCAAAGCCCCACCGGTCGAGGCTGCGGATCGACGCCGTGGCCTCGGCGTCGTCCAGCGTCCATCCGGCGCCGCCGGAGACGATGGATGCCTCGACCGCGAACGGCTCGTCGGGTTCCGCCGCCACGTCCAAGGCCGTGGCGATCGGCCCCGTCTTGGTCGCCACGTAACGCAGCTTCCCGTCCACGTCGCGACGCGCGAAATCGCTGGCGGCGAAGGCCGCTGCGACATCCGCGGGCGTGTAGTCCTCGCCCGCCACCGCACCGCCTTCCACGTCGGCCGTCGCCACGCGCACGCGCAAGGCCAGGTCCGACGGCGGCGCCCGGTCGGCGCGCGTCGTCGCGGTCACCGTCCAGGTCAGCGACTCGCCCTCCTGCACCGGGTCCGGCGCGAGCGACAGCGCCAGGCCGCCGATCGCCTCCTGGGTGGTGGCGCTGACTATTGCCGACGTGCTCCTGCCGACCGAGTTGACCGCAAAGACGCGGTAGTGGCGCGTCGTGTCGGCGCTCAGCGTCGTGTCCCGCCACGTCGTCGTGTCGACGCCGGCGAGGGTCGCGAGCTGCGTCCAGATGGCGGTGCCAGAGTTGCAGTCTGTGTCGCAGCCGACGACGTGGTAGCCGGTGACGGCGCGGCCACCGTCACGCGTCGGCGCCGACCAGTCGAGGCGGATCGTGGTCTGGCTCTCGGCGTTGGCGCGCAGGTCAACCACGCGGCCGGGCGCGGTTGGCGCGAGGTTGGAAATGTTCTCCACCGCGAACAGGTCGCCGGCGTCGGGGCCGACGCGGAAGCTCGCGGCGTCGTTGCCGGAATCGTCCTGGATCGCCTGGGCGTCGTCGCCGGCCGAGGGGTCCGTGTAGGCGACGCGCACCACCTGGCCCGTGTGGATGATGACGTCCCCGGCGAAGCTCAGCGCCACTGTGTCGGCAACGTCCGGGTCCGGCGAGAAGTCTTGGACGCCCATCACCGACGCGGCCGCCACCTCGAGCGCGACGCCGTCCAGCGTCACGGCAAACGCGCTCGTCGGCGGCGCGCCGGCGGTGGTGTCGTCGAGCGCCTCGTCGAACCTGACGCCGACGGCGGCACTAGTCGCGAACGCCGCCACGGGCAGCGGCGCCACGATGTCGTCGGTGGTGGCGTTCGCCGAGTCGGAGAACGCGCCGGCGCCGAAGGAGTTGACGGCGGCGACCCGGTAGTGGCGCGTGGTCTCCGAGGCAAGCCCGGTGTCCGCGTAGGAGGTCGTGACGCCGGTGTTCGCCACCAGCACAGTCCAGTCCGAGGTGCCGTCGGCCGACCACTCGATGCGGTAGCCGGTGATGGCCGTGATGCCGGTGACCGCCGGCGCCGTCCAGGCGAGGTCGATCCGCGTGCCGCCGTTCGCCGTGGCGGTGAGCCCGGTCGGCGCGCCGGGCTTGGCGACCTGCGTGGAGTTGTTGGTGACCGCGACGTCCGCGAACGACGTGACGTCGTTGCCGCCGGCGTCCTGCAGGGCGTTGGCGTCGTCGGCCGCGGTGGGGTCGGTGTAGCCGAGGCGCACCGTTTGGCCGGCGCCGACGGCATGGGTCAGCGTGAGCAAGACGGTGTCGGCGTCGGTGTCGTCGATGGCGACCGCGGTGACCGCCACCGCGCGGCCGTCGGCGGTGACCGAAAGGGCGCTCGCGGGGGCTAGGTTGTCGTCGAGGTCTTCGGTGAAGGGGATGGTGAGGGTGACGCCGTCGGCGGCGACGCTTGGGGCGGTGGTGGCTAGGGCGGGGGGTGTGCGGTCTTCCGTGATGGTGACGGAGACGGTGTCGCCGGCGGCGACGGACGAGAAGCTGGTGGTCGTCCAAGAATAGCCACTGAATGCGCGAAATCTCCCGTCCTCGAACGCGAGCGACGTGCCGTCCAGCACCAGGGACAGCCGCGCCTCCTGCTCCGCGTTCGCCAGGCCAGGCGACAAAGCGAGAAGAACCCCACTGCTTGAGGTGCTAAGTTGGTAGATCGCGGGGGTTACGGTCCCGAGCGTGAAGTCGTCGTCGGTCAGCACGCTTGCGTTCGAGCAGTCCTTCGTGTTCCCGCTCTGTTCGTTGTCGCACCCAACCGAGGTTCCTAACGCCTGCGCCGTCAACGTCGCCGACAAGAGGTCGCCGTCGGCGGGCGTGGCGCGCACCGTGCCGACCGCGGGGAACGGCGGGCTGGTGCGCGTCTCGGCGTTGCTGTCGTCGTCGGTGAACGAGACCACGACCCGCACCCGCTTGCCGACGTCGTCGGCGGTCAGCTCGTAGGTGCTCGCCTCGGCGCTGGCGATGTTGGTCTCCTCCGTGCCGTCGACGCGCACCCACTGGTAGGTGTACGTGGCGCCCGTGAGGCCGTCCGTCAGGGCGGTGAGCGTCGCGCCCGCCTGCGCCGTGCCCCGAATGCGCGGCGCCGGGGCGACGCCGATGTTGCCGAACGTCGCCACGTCGTTGCCGGCGGCGTCCTGCAGCGCGTTCGTATCGTTGGCCGACGACGGGTCGGTGTAGCTGAGCAGCACCGCCTGATCGGCGGCCACCGCGCGCCCGAGCGTGAGCGTGACGGCGGCGGGGTTGGATTCGTCGAGGGCGACGGCGGTGACGGCCACCGGCGCGCCGTCCGCGAGCACCCAGAAGGCGCTCGCGGGGGGGAGGTTGTCGCCGTCGAGCGCCTCGTCGAAGCGGGCTTGGAGGCTCAGGCCGTTGGCGGCTAGGGTTAGGGGGTTGTTGGCTAGGGCTGGGGGGGTGACGTCGCCGGTGCCGGGGTCCCGGATGACCACCGTCACGCTGTCGTTGGCAGCCCACGAGAGGCCGGTGTTGAACCATCTAATCGACGAGGTCCCTCTGTCAGCTCCGTCGGCGAAGGCCAACGTAGTCGTGTCGCCTCCCTCGGTGAGCAGGAACAACAGACTCGCGCGCTGCGAGGTCGTCGGGCGAGGGGAGCTGACCAGGGAAAGAGCCCCGGTGTTGCCCAGCGACAGCCCCGTCACCGTGTAATCCGTCCCCTGGTGCGTGAACTGGTCCTCGGTCAGCACCGTCGTGTCCGAGCAGAAGTTGCCCGGCGACGTGTTCTCGCACCCCAACGCCCCCGTCAGGTCCTGGGCCGTGAGCGTCGCCGTCAGCAGATCGCTCGAAGCCCTGAAGGCGGGCGACGCCGCGGCCACCGTGCCTTCCGGGAACGCCGCGCTCACGCGCGTCTCCAAGTTGCGGTCGTCGTCCTCGAACGAGACCCTGACCCGCACCCGCTTGCCGACGTCGTCGTCGGTCAGCGTGTAGGCGCTCGTCGTCGCACCGGAAATGTCCGTCCGCGTGGCGCCGTCGATGCGCACCCACTGGTAGCGGAACGAGGCGGAGGTCGCGCCGGTCAACCCGTCGGGGTCCGTGAGCAGCGCCGACGACGACGTGGTCAGCGTCTGCCTTGCCTGCGCCGTGCCCGAGATCACCGGCGCCACGGTCGGGTCGATGCGCGGCTCGCCGTCGATGGCGATCCTGCGCGGGCGGTCCCCCAACCAGGGGTCGGACCCGAATCTGCTGAACGATTCGTCGCCAAGGCTCCACCCGGGCGCTGCCCCGGCGTCCTCTGCCACCGCTGCCGTCTGGCCGTAGCCCGCCGCCTTTGACAGGCGCACGGCGTAGGTCGTCTTCGCCGCGAGCACGGTGTTCGCCGGCGCCGTGAACGCGTCCACGTCGGCGGCGAAGCTCGCCGGCGCGGTCAGCGCCACGACCGCCGTGTCCGGAAGGCCGCTGCCGTCCACGGTCCAGATCGACGCCGTGTAGGTCACGCCGGCCCGGGAGTTGCGGACCCGCACGCCGGTCAACAGATAGCCTGCGCTGGCGTCGCCTGTCGTGAACGGTTGCACGAACTCCAGCGCATCCGGACTGTCGACAACCCCCGTCCGCCCGAGATTGCTCACAAGCTCCGCCGCCTGCCCCGGCGCCGCAGCAAGCGCCCCAAAGAGAAGCGCCACGACACCGGCGAACCGTGCGCCCGACCTACCGCCGCCGACCCCCCGCCGCACTGCGTTCCCTACCGACATCCACACTATTCCTGCGCGTTTCTGTTCCCGATAACTGTAGTTATCGAGCGCAAAAACCCGTCCTCCGGGACAGCGGCGTTGTTTCCGGTAACTGTATGTATCGGAAAGAAAAAACGCCTTGGCGCCCCCGGCTTGGAGGGCCAATGGTTCCGAACGCATCCCCCGACGCGGCCGCCGGCCGCCTTGTACACACTGACGTCGCCGATCCAGTCGACGTCTACTTGAGGTCCACCGACGGCGCGGTCAGCGCCGCCACCCAGCGCGCCGTGAAGGCCGACCTGAAGGCGTATGCCGCCTGGTGCGCCGAGCACGGCCTGGCCGCGCTGCCGGCCGAACCCGCCACCGTGGCCGCTTTCGTCGACGCCATGGCGCGGCTGCGGGCGCCGGCCACGGTGCGCCGCTACGTCTCCAGCATCGCCGCCGCCCAGAGCGCTCTCGGCTGCGCGACGCCAGTGCGCACGCCCGCCGTGTGCCGCGCCCTCAAGCGCATGCACCGTCGCCGAGGGCGGCGCCAGAAACAGGTGCACGGGCTCACCTGGCCGCTGCTCCAGCGCCTGCTCGCGGTGCCCGGCGAGCGCGTCATCGACGCCCGCAACCGCGCCCTCGTGGCGGTCGCCTACGACGCCCTGCTGCGCCGCTCCGAACTGACGGCGGTTCGCGTTGCGGACCTGCTCGTGGACGTGCGCGGCAGCGCCACCCTGATCGTCACCCGCGGCAAGACCGACCCCGAGGGCCACGGCGCCGCCGTGTACCTCGCCCGCGACACCGTGACCCTGGTGCGCGAATGGCTGGACCGCGCCGGCATCACCGACGGCCGCCTGTTCCGCTCCGTAGCCAAGGGCGGCACCATCGGCGCCCGCCTACACCCAAGCCAAATCCCCCGCATCCTCAAGGCCATGGCGCATCGCGCCGGCCTGCCGGCGAGGGTGGTCCAGGAACTATCCGGCCACAGCGCCCGCGTCGGCGCCGCCCAGGACATGGTCGCAAGCGGCATAGAAATGCCAGCAATCCTCCAAGCCGGCCGCTGGAAGACCGCAGTAATGGTCAACCGCTACGGCGAACGGCTGCTCGCAAGCCGCAGCGGCGCAGCACAGCTCGCGCGTTTGCAGCGGCGGGACTAGGCAATCGGTGCGCTCAACACGGCCCTCGTAGGGGACGCGTTGACGATGGACGGGCCTTTTGGAGGGAAGGCATTCTGCCTTCCCTGGCGCGCCTAGCGCGCCGACCACGCTCTCCAGGAAGCGCCTATCGGCGCTTATGGAAGGCAGGATGCCTTCCCTCCGAAGTCCCCGTGTCGGGTTGTCGGTGAATTCGACACGGGCGGGGACAAGCCCCACCCCTACGAGGACACGCGCTGGCGATGGACGGGCCTCTTGGAGGGAAGGCATTCTGCCTTCCCTGGCGCGCCTAGCGCGCCGACCACGCTCTCCAGGAAGCGCCTGTCGGCGCTAGGGAAGGCAGGATGCCTTCCCTCCGAAGACGGGCGGGGACAAGCCCCGCCCCTACGGGCCCGTGCCAAACCCATAGCGCGGCCCGGCTACAGCACGTCGAAGATGTGGCTGTACTTCAGCACCAGTTCGCGCTCGGGCGGGCGCAGGCCGCCTCGGTTGTCGAGCTCGTTGTAGACCACGTAAAGGCCGGCGCTGGCGGAGCGCAGCCAGACGAAGCGGACATTCGCCGAGAACATCTCGTCGGCGTCGTTGTACTGCACCAGGGCCGACAGGGTGACCTTTGGCGTGAACGAGTAGGAGAACCCCGCGCGGGCCAGGTTGACTTCGAACTCGTCCTCGCCGCCGAGGTCGATGACGTTGCGGTCCCAAGCGACCCAGGCGGACAGGGCCTCATCGCGCCGGTAGTTGAGGGCCGGGGAGACCGAGTGGCGCTTGCCGCCATAGAATCCGCCCGCCACCACGTGCGCGTTGGCGCTCCAGTTGCCGGTCTGCGGCGTGCTCATGCCCATCTGGAAGCTGCGGTTCTGGTAGTCGCCGCTCGGCACCGTGACTCCGGCGATGGTGAACGGCTCCTTGACGCCCTCGTGGATGAAGTTGACCGCCGGCCACACGTCCGCGCCGTTCTTCCACAGCCACCAGCTCTCGAAATGGAGGTTGCCGCTCTCGTGGTAGCCGTCGAAGTCCCAGAACCCGGCGTAGGAGGCGAGCGGACGCCACTCACGCAGCGTCGCCTCGTCGACGAACCTGCGCATGGCGAACACACCTACCCGGCGATAGTCGGTTCGGGTGGCGAATCCCACCCCGGGGTCGAAGCCGGGGGCGATCTCGGTGTAGGCGCCGTCGACGTTCCAGTCGGTGGAGTTGTAGGCGCCGTAGAGGTTGAAAAGATGGTCCTGTGCCTCGACGCCCGGCGTTCGGGTGCGGGCGGCGAGCGCGTACAGTTGCCCGTTGTCACCGATACCGAGATTTCCGTCGAGGCCGTAGGTCTGCCTGCTCGAGTCGCCGTCGCGCCGGTCGGTGGCTAGAACCCCGACCGACGAACGGTTGCGCAGGTCGCGGCTCACCCTCGCCACCGTGAAGTCGTTGCGGGCGTCTCCTTCGGCGCCTTGCGCGCGCATGCGCAGGAAGCCGACATTGGTCGCGGCGCCGACCCTGCCCGAGACCCGCATGCCGCCGTCGATGCGCAGCCGGCGGCCGTCGGGCGCGATGCCGATGCGCCGTGAGTGGAAGAGCCGCAGGCCCGGAAAGCCGACGCTGAACGAACCCGCGTTTTCGAGGAAGAACGGGCGCGTCTCGGGAAAGAACAGGCTGAAGCGGCCGAGGTTGACCTGCTGCTGGTCCGACTCGACCTGGGCGAAATCGGTGTTGTAGGTCAGGTCGAGCGTCAGGCTCGGCGTGATTGAGTACTTCAGGTCAACGCCGAGGTCGTCGTCGCGCCGGACACCCTCGCGCTCGCCGCCCCGGGCGGCACCGGCGAGCACGTACGGCGTGATCTCCAGGTTGCGCCTCGGGGGCGGCACCCGGACGCCGTCGATGCGCCCGGCGAGGGCGAGGCGGAACACGCTGAACTGCCGCGGGACGGGCGACCAGGTGGAGGTTTCGTTGTTGCGTCGAATCTCGCGGGCGAAGTTGACGCGCCAGGTCTGTTCGTCGCCGCCGCCGTAGCGCAGGGACTGAAAGGGAATCTCGAACTCTGCGCTCCATCCCCCGTCGTGGCGGCGGGTGCGCACCTCCCACAGCGTGCTCCAGTTCCAGTCGGGAAACTCGCGGGTGACCTGACCGTCGTACTCGACACCGACCGGGTTCGTGCCGAACAGCATGCCGGCGCGGCCCGTGCCGAAGGCATCGAGCACCATGATGAACGAGTCGGACAGGAACGGATCGTTGGAGGCGATGATGTTCGCCGGATCGGTCTCGTGGCAGATGACGCCGACGTGCAGCGCGTCGTCGGTGAAGCCGAAGAAGACCTCCGTGCGCTCGGAGGCGGGGGCGCCGGCGTCCGGCCGCATCTGGGTGAACTCGGTGAAGGGCTGAATGTCCTCCCAGGCCGGGTCGCCGGCGACGTTGCCGTCGAGCGTCGGCGCCTCGGCAAGGTGCATGGCCTGGCCCCGGCGCCGGTCATCGTCCGTCGCGGCGGCGTTCGCGCCGGCCGCGATCAACGCGGCGAGGACGCCGGCCACGCGGAGGAACCCCGCGGCGCGCCCGCGAGCCCTGGCTTGGGTGCGCAGCGTCTCTGACGGGACGCTCGCCATCACGCCACGGAACAACTGCTGTTGCGTGAACGCCATACGCATTCTTCAGGGCGAAACTGGTGTCATTGGCACGGTCGCGATTCAGCGAGTGGACGTGTCCGTGTTGTGCTGGGTGCGGCGCAGAGGCGTGAGTGGTCGCGCCTTACGCATGTGAATGCGGCTTTCGCCCCAATGGGACGCTCCGCCCCGTTCATTCCGAACGGCCTCGAAGGCCAGAATGACGGGGTCCAAACACCCAACGGGGCGGCGCGATGGCGACCATAGCACGTGGGACGAAATGGGTGTGTGGCGGGAGCGGGAGGTCTTGTTAGGGAAGGCATTCTGCCTTCCCTGGCGCGCTCGGCGCGCCGACCACGGTCTGCAGGAAGCGCCTGTCGGCGCTAGGGAAGGCAGGATGCCTTCCCTCCGAAGGCGGGCGGGGACAAGCCTCGCGCCTACGAGGCCCGTGCCGAACCCCATCGGTACATCCCGCGAGCGTAAGACGTCGGCCACGTTGCCTGTGGGTCGAAATGAGTGTGTGGCGGAGCGGGAACGAGACCGCCGCGGCCGCACAGGCCCCTTGGAGCGAGGGCGTCTCGCCCTCGTGCGCGCCACATCTTCCACGAGTCAATGGCCACATCTTCCACGAGTCAATGGCCGCCGCGTTCGCGCCGCCGTGCCATCCGCCGCCCGGGACTGGCAGCGGGGACGGTGTTCAGTTGCCGGTCAATGGCCTTGGCCACGGCGGTCGACAAGGGCAGGTGGTGCCGCTCCTGCAGCCAGACGGTCCGGAACCGTTCAACCGTCTCGACGGCCGGCCCCACCATGGCGTCGCCGCCGACGAAAGCGTGCTCCCCGATCTCAGCGAAGTCTGCAAGGGTGAGCTCGTCCCAGCGCTTCGCGCCTCCGAGGCGCAACGCCATTGCCTCATCGGAAATGCACGCCGTCGTCGATAGCAGGTCGTAGGCAGGAGAGAGCTCCGACTGCGTGGGCTCCCGGTAGATCAGCGACCAGTTCTTGAGATGCATGTCCGCGTTGCCCACCATCGCGCTGTAGATCAGCCGTCTCGAGAACTCGCCCAGAGCATCCCCGCCCGCGAACGCGCCAAGCACGCGCGCGATGTCGCGATAGCCAAAGCCATCGTATTTGGCCTCCGGGTACTGCCCGAAGACCTGCGCGAAGTCCTCCGTGTGCACCCTGCGGCCGTCGGCGGCTCGGTCGAAGCGGCGCACCGCCAACGCCTGGCGGCCGTCCATCCATTCGCCTGACAGGTCCCCGGGCAGTCCAGCCACGTCGGCGACGGGCACGAGGCGGACCTCGGGCGTCTCGATCCCGCACATCGCGGCCATCCGCATCACCGAGAACTCGTTCTCCGGAACGCCGTCGAACCGCGACGACGGCAGCTTCACGACCCAGTCCCCGCCCATGCCGCGCGCCGGCACCGTCAAGCCGCCCGACGCCTCCGCAACCGCGGAGAACTTGAGCTGCACGCCGGCGAGCGAGAAGCGCAACAGACCGGGCCGGTCGGCGTGGTCACGCGGATCATCGCCCTCGGACGCCGACGGCGCCTGTGCGCCAACTCCGATCATCTCCACCGCTCCGGGCAGGTCCCGCCCGAGCAGCCGCAGCAGCGGAAAGTCCAGCGTCTCCGCCACGCCGGCCTTGGCCGCCAGGTAGCTGCGCAGATGCCCCTCGGGCAGCAGGTTCGCGAAGTACGGCGGTGACCGGCCACCGCCGGTCGACGCCCGACGTCCCTCCCGGACCTCTCCCGAAGGATCCAGGAAGGAAAGGCCCAATACGGGGCGGGAGCGCTGGCGCGCGTAGCGCGGATCGAAGACGAAGGAGACCCGTCCGTTCCTCAGCTTCACGAGCGCGCCGACCTCCTCGCCGTGCAGACGAACGGCTAACTCTTCGGTCGCCACGCCTACTACTCCAGCTCCTCGCCAGCCCCATCGCCGCCGCCGGAGGAGGACGCATCTTCCGCGCCGACAAGCAGTTCCACGGCCGATGGGCCTCCGTACTCGGAGTCTGTACCGCTCTCTGCCAAGGCGCCGAAAACAGCAGGCAACGCCCGCCGCGGCACGAGCAGCACTTCGAGCCCGACCGCCCGAGCCACGCGGACAACGTTGGAGAACCTAGGATCGACCTGTCCGTTCTCGATCCGCGAAACATGCGCCTGCCGCAGGCCGGTGCGAAGCTGCAGTTCTCGCTGGGACATGCCCGCTCGCTCCCGCGCCTTCCGCAGTTCAATGTGGCAGGATTGCGGTGTGATCCGGAAGTCCATGAGAGAGGGGTTCCTCGCGCAAATATTCATCATAAGCTATATTCGCCGCTGTTTGAATCATTTTTTTATATCAAAAACGTGCATTCCCGGTAGCGCCCGTATCGAATCCATCGGTTCATTCCAGACGCACTCCTCGCAGGAGACGGGCTTGTCCCGTCCCGTCTGGAATTCAACACGGGCCTCGCGGGGGTCGCGTCCGGTGTCGAATCCGTGGTGTACCCGCCAGTGTGAGATATCGGCCATGTCGCATGTGGGACGAAATGAGTGTGTGGCGGGAGCGGGAGGTTATGGGCACGCCTCGGGATTCGGACCTGAAGGGTCAGGGTTGATGGCAACGCAATCACCGCGTACAGTGCGAGGAGGACTGAGGAGCCCGGACATGGCAAGCATTACCGTTCGCAATCTCGAGGACGACGTGAAGACGCGGCTGCGTCGGCGTGCGGCGGGCAATGGCAACTCCATGGAGGAGGAGGCGCGGCTGATCCTGGCCGAGGCGGTCGCGCGCGAGGCAGCGCCGCAGAAAGGGTTGGGCACCGCCATTCACGAGCTGTTCAAGCCGTTCGGCGGGGTGGAACTGGACTTGCCGCCGCGCCAGGCGTCGAGGGAGCCGCCTAGGTTCGATTGAGGCGGAACCGGTCCGGTGGTCGTGCTCGACACGAATGTCGTCTCGGAACTGATGCGGGCGACCCCCAGCCGCGACGTGGTCGAGTGGCTTGATGGCCAGCAAACGAGGGATCTCTTCGTGACGAGCGTTACCGAAGCGGAGATCCGCGCCGGTATGGCAATCCTGCCCGAAGGGGCGAGACGAACGGGACTGGTGGCGGCAGCGGAACGTGCGTTCGGGAACCTGTTCGCGGGCCGGGTTTTGTCCTTCGACAGTTCCGCCGCGCGCGTGTACGCGGAGATTTACGCGACCCGTCAGGCAATCGGTCGACCCTTGGCGCTGGCCGACGGACAGATCGCGGCGATTGCCCGGTCGAGGGGGATGGCGGTTGTCACCCGGGATGTGAAGGATTTCGAAGGTGCCGGGGTCGACTTGGTGAACCCGTGGGTGACCAGCGACTGAGCTACACCCTCTTGGAGGGAAGGCATTCTGCCTTCCCTGGCGCGCTCGGCGCGCCGACCACGGTCTGCAGGAAGCGCCTGTCGGCGCTAGGGAAGGCAGAATGCCTTCCCTCCGAAGTCATGTCCGTGTCGAGTTGTCGATGCATTCAACACGGGCCTCGCGCGCCTCGGAGGGAGGGCGTCTCGCCCTCCACCGCGCCGACAGGCGCGCGGGTTGGGCGGAAAGGCGCTTGCGCGCAGACGCGCCTTGCGGCGCGTATCGAGGGCGAGACGCCCTCGCTCCAAAGAGGGTCCCTGCCGAATCCATCGGTGGCTTCGGGACGGGCCTCGTGGGAGTCGCGTCCTCCGGAGGGAGGGCGTCTCGCCCTCCATCGCGCCGCGAGGCGCGCAGAACGTCCGCTCCGGCAACAGGATGCGCGCCCTTCGGGCGCGGTGGAGGGCGGGACGCCCTCCCTCCGGCGCGGCGCACCGCGCTGTGCAGGCAAGGTGAGGCACCACCCCATCCGTCCACGGTCGGGAATGTGCCGAGTCCATCGGTGCATCCCGCGAGCGTGAGACCTCGCCACGTTGCCTGTGGGACGAAATGAGTGTGTGGCGGGAGCGGGAGGTCTTCTCGCCCTCCGTCGCGCCGCGAGGCGCGCAGAACGTCCGCTCCGGCAACAGGATGCGCGCCCTTCGGGCGCGGTGGAGGGCGGGACGCCCTCCCTCCGGCGCGGCGCACCGCGCTGTGCAGGCAGAGTCCATCGGTGCATCCCGCGAGCGTGAGACATCGCCACGTTGCCTGTGGGACGAAATGAGTGTGTGGCGGGAGCGGGACGATTGTGGCGGGAGCGGGACGATTCAGCCGGATCCGTTCCCAATCCCCGAAACCCGCGCAATCAACTCGTCCCCTGTCTGGCAGTCCACCGACCACCACGTCACTTCCTCGAGCCGATCTGGGTCGTCAATGGACGCAAGAAGATTGGCAAGCCGGCTCGCTGTGCCGACACCGAATCGGCGCTCCGCAATCATGCGCAGAGCGTTCCGTGTCCCTTCAATCCTGCCTTCGCGCCTGCCTTCGCGCCGATACTGCTCTGGCCACAGTGCAGCGCGGTCCGCCAACGACATGCTCGCCTCCTCCAAAGTCTCGCCCAACTCCACGGGCGTACCCGCCATCCTGCTCGCGACGTCTTGCACCCATGCCGCGAACGCGCGTCCCAGATCCGTGTCGGACGGCGAACTCAGCCATTCGTGCAACGCGACCGTCACATCCGCAAGCTCCTCCAGCGTCCGGCTTTGCTCCAAGCCCACCACCGCTCGCATCAGGTTGCGGAGCGGCAAATCGTCCAACGCAATGTGCCGCTCGTCAAGCACCAGCGAGCGCTGCGACGGTTGGAATGGCCCCAGCACCGCTGGCGTAGGAGCAATCAGCCGCCGCATTTCCACGTCTTCTGTCCACGGCGTGTCGCCGTTGTACAGCACCAGCGGCAGCACGGGCGGCCATGCGCCGGGCACACCAAGATGGCCCGTGCGGCCCAGTTCTGTGTAGAGCAGCGCCGTGTATTCGAGATTCCGCAGTGCCATCACAGCATCCCTGCGCGACTGGAACTCCAGCAACACCAGCAGATAGATCCAGCCATCACGGAAGGGGATCCGCCACACGCAATCCCCCAAGCGCTCCTGCCCACGCTCGCCGACGTAATCCGTCGGCAGCTTCGTGAGACCTTGGAAGTCGAGCCCTTCCACCAGCTCGGCATCGCAGACGGCACGCAGCAGGTCCGCCACCACGCGCGGGAACGAAAACATGCGCTTGTAGTTGCGATCGTGCATGACACGACCCTAGCGACAGCGCAACGTTCGGTATGTAGGCAAAACCTGAAAACGGTGTCAGCCATTGACCCTTCATGTGTACGAAAAGCGCGCAGAGCGTTTCGCGGGCCCTCCCTGTCACCCCCTCCCGCAGAGCGGTTCGCGGGCCCCTTCCTGTCACTCCCCCCTCGCGGGGGAGTGACAGGAAGGCGGCGCCCCGCCATCGGCGAATTCACACGGGCGGGGAAAGCCCCGCCCCTTCGGGCCCGTGTCGAATCGATCGAGGTCGTTGACGCGCCGGCGGCGCATAACCTAGTCTTCAGACTAGTCATATCGAAGGCGTGGCGGGTCATGGGAAAGAGCTGGCCAGTGCAGGATGCGAAAGCGCGGTTCAGCGAGCTGCTCGAGTGCGCCGTTGCCGAGGGGCCCCAGGTCGTCACCAAGCGCGGGGTGGAGACGGCCGTGCTCCTTCCCATCGAGCAATGGCGGAGGCTGGAGCGAATGGCGAGGCCAAACCTCAAGGATCTGCTCCTGGCCTCCGAAGCACGCACCGAGAACCTCACGCCGCCGCGGCGGTCGCGTCGCCGCCGGACACCCCCCGCGTTGTAGTAACGGGTGTATCTCCTCGACACCAACGTCGTCTCTGAACTGCGCCGTCGCCGTCCCCACGGCGCGGTGGTCGAATGGATCGCGGGCGTACCGCCCGAGCAGCTCTTCGTTTCTGCCGTCACCGTCGGCGAAATACAAGAAGGCATCGAGATGACGCGCGAGCAGGACAGACCGAAGGCCAAGGAGATCGAGGCCTGGCTCGACCAGGTGCTCGCCTCCTACGGCGTCTTGCCAATGGACGCGCCAGCCTTCCGCGAGTGGGCGCGCCTGATGCACCGCCAGTCGCACACGGTGAGCGAAGACGCCATGATCGCGGCGACGGCCATCATGCACAACCTAACGGTTGTCACCCGCAACACGGCGGATTTCTCGCGCTTCGGCGTGGAACTGCACAACCCCTGGCCGGACTAGATGCGATCACGGGCCTCGGGGCTGGCGCTCGTCGCGTCCCGTGTCGAGTCCGTCGGTGCGTTTGAACGCATTCCCAACCTCGCGCATGCCGCAATTCCAGAACGGAGCCCCTCCCCGTCACTCCCCCCTCGCGGGGGAGTCGAGAAAAGCGTCCTCGCTTTTCTCGGAGGGGGGGC
>JAPPDJ010000086.1 GCA_028824555.1 Gammaproteobacteria bacterium
CCACAGCGGCGTCTCGTCGCCCTCGCTACGCGCATTCATGAATAATCCGGGCTAGCGCACGAGGCTGGCGATGGCCTCCGGGATGTCCTTCAGGCGGGTGACCGTCGCGGTGGCGGCGGCGGGTTCGGGTTGCGCTGTCAAGTTGGCCCAGATGGTGTGCATGCCCACATTGCGGGCGCCTTCCATGTCGTCGACCGGGTGGTCGCCGATGTGGACGGCTTCTGCTGGCCCCACGTCGGCATGGGCGAGTGCGCGCTGGAACATCTCCGGGTGGGGCTTGCTTGCGCCCACGTCGGCGGCGCTGTAGCCGAAGGAGAAGAGGTGGCTTAAGCCCAGCCGTTCGAAATCCGCGTTGCCGTTGGTTAGCGCCGCAAGCGTGTAGCGACCGTGCAAGGCGGCCAGGGTTTCGAGGGCGTCGTCGAAGTAGGTGACGCGGTGGCGCCAGTCGAGGAAGGTGTCGAAGGCGCCTTGGGCGAGTTCCCGCGCCGCTTCCGCAGCATAGCCGCAGTGCTCGATGGCGTCCCAAAGGATGCGCACCCGCAGGCGCGAGATGTCGTGGACGATGTCTGGGTCCGCGGCCATGACGCTGCGGCGAATCTCGCCCAGGGTGGATGCGTGCAGGCGCTCGAACTCCGGTACCCGGGGCTTCAGCCAAGCGTGCATTTCGGACTCTGCCCGACGGATCACGCCATCGACGCTCCACAGGGTGTTGTCGAGGTCGAAGGTGACGAGGCGAATGCCGCCCGTCGCGCTCACCTTTTGGCACCACCGGGCGCTGCGTTCTCTGGGCCAGACTTCCGATGCGCCCGCGGGTGAGCGCTGTCGTACACCTTGGCCAGATGCTGGAAGTCGAGGTGGGTGTATATCTGCGTCGTTGCGATGTTGGCGTGGCCCAACAGCTCCTGCACTGCCAACAGATCGCCGCTCGACTCGAGCATGTGGCTGGCGAAGCTGTGGCGCAGCATGTGCGGATGCAGCGCATCGTTGCCGGTGGTGGCGGCAGCGAGTTTCTTCAGTCGAAGCTGCACACTGCGGGGCGAGATGCGCTGGCCGCCTCGGGCAACGAACAGCGGGTCTTGAAGAGTCACGCCGGTGCGGGTCGCCAGCCAAGCTCTGAGAGCCTTGCGAGCGGCGCTGCCTACCGGCGAGATGCGCGTCTTGCTGCCCTTGCCGACGACGGTGATGACACCCTCATCGAGATCAAGATCGCCGACGTTGGCACCGACGAGTTCTGCCAGACGCAGCCCGCTGCCGTAAAGCAACTCGGCCATGGCGCGGTCGCGCAGTTCAAGGTCGTCCTTCGGCTCGTTGCCAACGAAGAGCTGCGCGGTTTGGTCGGCATCCATCGTCTTCGGCAGGCGCGCTTGCTGTTTCGGTGCGCGAATCCCTGCTGCCGGATTGCCGCCGAGTTCGCCGCGGCGCACCAGCCACGCAAAGAAGCCCCGCACGCCGGACAGGGCGCGGGCGATGGAGCGCGGCGCAAGACCGCCAGCGTGCAGACGCGCCACATAGGCGCGAATGTGATGGCCGCGGACATCTTCGGCGCGCTGAGGTGCGTGTGCGCAGAGGCGGTCGAGATCGCGTCGGTAGGCGGCCACCGTGTGCGGCGATGCCTGCCGTTCGCTGGCGAGCGCCGTGAGATAGCGGTCGATGTCGGTCGCGAGCGGGTTGCCTTGATCGAGCGTGGCGGGCTCCCGGCGGCCTTGGATCACCTGTGTGCTCCCTCGCCGGCGATGGCGGTTGCGACGCGAAGGCGGGCCAGCACGCGCGCCAACAGATCGCCGAGATAGCCGAGGAAGGCGGTGCCGAGGTCCGGCGTGTAGCGCTCGGGATCGTACGAACCCAAGGCCAGCGTCGCCTTGACGCTGGCGAATCGCGTTGGCACCAGGGCCGCAGAGCCGGGAGCGTTCGGCCGCTGCCCAAACAGCGCCTCGTACTCCTCGGGACGGCAGGGGTTGCACAGCGGCAAGCGCACATCGAACAACGTCGCTACCGGTGGCGACTCGCCCTCGGCAAGGCAGCGCAGGTGCTTCAACGGGGCGTCGTTGCCCCCGTCCTCGAAGCAGATGACATGGTCGAGGTGAAAGCGCCCGAGCACATGCATCGCCAACGCGTCGTCGAGTTCGGCTCGCGTTTGCACGTCCAGCAAGGCAAAGGTGAGCGTGCTGGCGGCCGCGAAGATGCGCTCGTTGTCCGCAGCAACGCCTTGCACCTCCTCCAGGCGCCGCCCCACGTCGCGGTTGCGCTCCCGCAAGGTAGCCATCTGCCGCTGCACCAACGACGCCGCGCCGTCCGGCGTCGGCACAGGGGGGATCAAGTCGGGATGGTCCACGAGAAACCCCGGATGGCGGCGAAGGAAGCCTGCCACTTCGGCTGGATCGAGTTCCGGGGCTTGCGGCTCGGAAAGTGTCATCAGAGCTGCACTCGGCCTTCATAGACGAACGTCGCCGGTCCGGTCATCTTAACGGTGGCGTGTGGACCAGGCCATGCCATTTGCAGCTTGCCGCCGGGAAGGGAGATGCGCGCCGTCTCGTCCAAGTGTCCGGCCAGCCTTGCCGCCGCCATCGCCGCAGAGGCGCCAGAGCCGCAAGCGAGGGTTTCGCCGACGCCGCGCTCGAACACGCGCAGTCGAGCGAAGCGGCGATCGACGACTTCGAGAAACCCAACGTTGACGCGGTCGGGAAACATGGGGTGGTTCTGCAATGCCTGACCCACCGTCTCTACGTCCGCCTTGCGCACATCGTCAACGAATATCACCGCATGGGGGTTGCCGGTCGACACTCGAATCAGTTCCAGCTCTGTCCCGGCCACCGGCACGCACACCGGGGCGCAGGCGTCGGGCGCCGGCAAATGCACCGCCACATTGCCGTCTTGTCCGAGTTCCGTGCGGATGTCCCCGGCCAGGGTTTGCAGCACGAGGCTCTGCTTCACCGTCAGTTTGCTTGCGGTGACGAATCGCGCAAAGCAACGCGCGCCGTTGCCGCACTGTTCGGCTTCCGAACCGTCGGCGTTGAAGATGCGATAGCGGAAGTCTGCCTCGGGTTGGTCCGGCACACACACGGCAAGAAACTGATCGAAGCCGATGCCGCGCCGGCGGTCGCCCCAGATGGCGATGCGCCGAGGATCAGGCGAGAGGTCCTGCGTCACGAAGTCCGCCACCATGAAGTCGTTGCCGAGCCCATGCATCTTGGCGAAACGAAAGCCGTTTTTCTTTCGGGAACGCAAGGGAATCAAGCCCCTATGAGCTTGCGCCGTACAAAGGGCGCGACAGCGTCATTCTACGGCGCAAACTCATAGGTAGGTGGGGGCTGGGGCCAGACGCCGAGCGCCAGCGAGGGGTTTGGCGGCGCTAGGTGAAAGGTGGCGGAATTACACGGACACCGGCGAGGCCGAAGTCCGACAGTCTGCTAGAGGCACTCCAGGCGGAAGAGATCGGCCGTGCTCTCGCGGCGGCGAACCAGTGTGGTTTGGCCGTCTTCCACGAGGATTTCTGGTGGCCGAGGGCGGGTGTTGTAGTTGGAACTTTGGCTGAAGCCGTAGGCGCCGGCGCTGCGGATGGCCAGGAGGTCGCCCTCAGCCAGTTCGAGGTCGCGTTCGTGGGCGAGGAAGTCGCCGCTCTCGCAGACCGGGCCCACGATGTCCCACAAAGCCCTTTCGCCGGCGCCGTTCCCCACCTTCTCGACGCCGTGCCAGGCATCGTAAAGAGCGGGGCGGATTAGGTCGTTCATGGCGGCATCCACCACGGCGAATTGCCGTTCGCCGGTGGCCTTCAGGTATTCGATTCGGGTTAGCAGGATGCCGGCGTCGGCGACGAGGGATCGGCCGGGTTCCACCAGCACCGTGAGGTCAGTGCTCGCGAGCTGGGGTGCCAAGGTATCGGCAAAGCCTTTGAGGTCGAAAGGCTGCTCGTCCCGATAGCAGACGCCAAAGCCGCCGCCGATGTCGATGTGGCGGACGTTGATGCCCTGCCCGGCCAAGCGCCCGGCGAGTTCGAGAAGCCGTTCGAGGGCCATGGCAAAGGGGGCCGCGGCGGTGATCTGGGAGCCAATGTGGCAGTCAATGCCGACAACCGACAAGGCATCGGATTCGGCCGCGCGGGTGTATAGGTCCAGCGCGACGCTTGCCGGCACGCCGAACTTGGAGTGCTTGAGGCCGGTGGCAATGTAGGGATGAGTGCCCGGATCGACATCCGGATTGACGCGCACGGAAACCGGCGCTCGACGGCCCAGGAGGCGGGCGCGGGCCTCGATGCGGGAGAGTTCCGAGGCACTCTCGACATTGAAGCACTCGATGCCGGCCTTGATGGCGAAGTCGATCTCGACGGTGGACTTGCCAACGCCGGAGAACACGACCTTGGCCGGCGACCCGCCAGAACGCATCACCCGTTCGAGTTCGCCGCCGGAGACGATGTCGAAGCCCGCTCCCAGGCCTGCCAGTCGCGACAGGATCGCCAGCGAGCCGTTGGCCTTAACCGCATAGCGGATTTGACCACGCACGACCGCCAGCGCTGCCTCCATCTCGCGGTAGCGGGCCTCGATGGCCGGCCATGAGTAGATGTACGCCGGGGTGCCAAACTCGGCGGCAATGTCGCAAAGACGCAGGCCGTCTACGCAGAGTTCGCCGCCGTCACGGGAAAGCATGGGCTTCTCTCGCGAGGGCAGCCGGCCCTGGGGGGGAGGGCATCTTGCCCTCCCACGCGCCGCAAGGCGCGCTTATGTCACATGCGGTTGCGCGCCTTGCGGCGCGATGGAGGGCAAGATGCCCTCCCCCCCAGGGCCTGGCCTCTCTCAAGGGAGCGTGCGAGAGGTGCCTGGGTTCGAGTTCAACGGCGTGTGCGCTGGGCAGGGTGAGGGGGCCCTTCTGGCCGCAGGTGGCCACGGAAATCCCCACCAACGCTGTGGCGAGGGGCAGTGGCAGCCGCCTGATGGCCGACGCGGCCCGCGTGAGGGCGTTACTCCGCCCGGTCAATGCGTTCACGCGCCGCCCGAATCGCTGCCCGAACGGCACTAGGGGCGGTGCCTCCTACATGGTCGCGGGCGCTGATGGAGCCTTCCAGGGTGAGCACTTCGTACACGTCCTCGTCGATTTGAGGGCAGAGGCCCCGATAGGTGTCGAGCGCCAGTTGACTCAGGGTGAGGCCGCGCTCGATGGCATGTGCCACGGCCTGGCCCACGATTTCGTGCGCATCCCGGAACGGGACGCCGCGCACGACGAGATAGTCGGCGAGGTCGGTGGCGGTGCCGAAGCCTTCCTCGGCGGCGGCACGCATGGCTGCGGCATCGGGTTCCATCGCCCGCACGATCTCGGCCATGACGGCGAGACAGTCGGCAAGGGTGTCGGCAGAGTCGAAGAGCGCTTCCTTGTCCTCCTGATTGTCGCGGTTGTAGGCGAGCGGTTGGCCTTTCATCAACACCAGCAGTCCGCTCAGGTGCCCCATCACTCGCGCCGCCTTGCCGCGGACGATTTCGGGCACGTCGGGGTTCTTCTTCTGCGGCATGATGCTGGAGCCAGTGCAGTAGGCGTCGGGCAGGTGGATGAAGCCGAATTGCTGCGACATCCACAGCACCATCTCCTCGCACCAGCGCGACAGATGCATCATCGTCATGCTGGCGACGGAGACGAACTCGATGAGGAAGTCGCGGTCGCTCACCGCGTCGAGGGAATTGTGGGTCGGGCCGTCGAAGCCCAGGCTCGTCGCGGTCATGGCACGGTCGATGGGAAAGGTGGTGCCGGCGAGGGCCGCGCTGCCAAGGGGCGAGAGGTTCAAGCGTCGGCGGCAATCGCGCAGGCGGTCACGATCGCGACTGGCCATCTCGAACCAGGCCATCAGGTGGTGGCCGAACGTCACCGGCTGGGCGGGCTGCAGGTGGGTGAAGCCCGGCATCACCGTCTCCGTGTGCTGTTCGGCGCGATCTGCCAGCGCCGCCATGAGGTCGGTCAGCAGCGCATCGATCGCATCGATGCGTTCGCGCAGGAAAAGGCGCACGTCAGTCGCGACCTGATCGTTGCGCGAGCGACCGGTGTGCAGTTTCTTGCCGGCTTCTCCGGCGATCTCCGTGAGCCGCGCCTCGATGTTCATGTGAACATCTTCGAGCGCAGGGTCCCAACGAAACCTGCCCGCCTCAACGTCGCGCTGGATGCGGTTCAAGCCTGATCGAATCTTGCGCAGTTCCCCGCCAGAGAGCACGCCGCTGGCTGCCAGCATTTCGGCATGGGCGATGGAACCTTGGATGTCGTAGAGAGCAAGGCGCTGGTCGAAATCCACCGAGGCGGTGAACCGCTCCACCAACGCGTCGGTGGGCTCCGCGAAGCGGCCGCCCCACATGCGTTTTTCTCCGGCTTTGGCGCTATTGTTCATCGGTTGCAGTGGCTTGGTTGAGGCGGCACGGATGGCATACGCGGCGGGTCGGGCAGTATAGCAATGCGGCATCGGAGCAATGCTTGCGACGCTAAGCAAACGGGCGTCAGGGAGCGCAGGAAAGCGGTGCGTTTGAGGATCGCGACACGGCGCAGTGCGCTGGCGCTGTGGCAGGCACACCATGTGGCAGAGGGCCTCTGCACCCTACACGCTGGGATCGAGGTGGAGATCGTCGGAGTGGTGACGGAAGGGGACCGCAACCTATCGGCCTCCCTTGCCGAAGCCGGCGGCAAGGGGCTGTTCATCAATGCCCTAGAGGATGCGCTCGCCCAAGACCGCGCCGACATTGCGGTTCACAGCATGAAGGACGTTCCCGGCAGCATCGCCGAGCGGTTCGCGCTCACGACTTTCGGCGCCCGCGCCGATGCCCGCGATGCCTTGGTGGCGCGGCAAGCACGGGGATTGCTCGATCTGCCGGCGGGCGCGGTGGTGGGTACCTCTAGCGGCCGCCGTCAAGCCGTGCTGCGCCAGATGCGTCGCGATCTGGATTTGCAGCCCCTCAGAGGCAATGTAGATACGCGCCTCGCCAAGCTCGAAGCCGGCGAATGCGACGCCATCGTCATCGCCTGCGCGGGTCTCGACCGGCTAGGCCATGCGGAACGCATCACCCAACGCCTTGCCGTGGAACTGATGACGCCAGCTCCCGGACAGGGCGTGCTAGCGGTGGAACACCTTGCGGCACGCACCGACGTCGCCAGCCTGCTCGCGCCAGCAACATCGGCCCAAGTTGAGGTGTGCGCCACGGCGGAACGCACCGTTGCGCGTGCCCTCGGCGCCGACTGCACACTGCCCCTCGGCGTCCACTGCGTGGCGACGGCGAACGGCTTTCTGCTCCACGCATCCCTGTTCGACGCCGAAGGAAGGCGTGAGCTGCGCCTTCGGATGCAGGGCGACGATGCGATGGCCCTGGCCCAGGAAGCCGGGCGGCGACTCGAACGACTGCGCGCGGCCGCACCGCCTTCTGCTGCCTGATGCGAGTGTGGGTCACACGCACCGAACCCGGTGCCAGCCGCATGGCGGCCGCCTTGGAAGGCGCCGGCATCGCCTGCTTGGTAGCGCCGGTGCTGAACATTGTGCCGACAGGACAACCGTTGCCCGGCGGCAGCTACGACCTCGCGTTGTTCGTGTCGGAACATGCCGCGACGCTTGCCGCCGCCGAGACCGCCGATTGGAGTGCCGAGGTCGTCGTGGCGATCGGCGAACCGGCCCTCGCCATCTTGACCGAACGGCGCCCGCAAGCGACGCATGCGCGCATCGTTGCGGCGACCGATGCCGACTGCGTGCTGCGAATGCTCGACGGTTGGCCGGAGCCACCCCGCCGCACGCTCATCGCCAAGGGCCAAGGCGGTCGCGACGATGTGCAGCGGCACCTGCGTCGGGCTGGCGGCGCCGTGGTCGAATGGGAAGCCTACCGCCGGGTCGCCGCCGCGCCCACCGTGGTGCCGGCTGCGGTGTCTGCCATCGTATGCTCTAGTGGCGAAGGGGTTCGGGCGGCTGGCGCGCTGTGGTTTGCGCAGCGGGGACACCCGGACGTGCCTGTGTTCGTGCCGTCTCCTCGCGTGCAAGCCGTGGCTTCCGAGATGGGCTTCCAGGCAATACGCGTCACCGCCGGGGCCGCACCGAAGGCCGTTGTCGCCGCCATGAATGCCCTGAAGGAGCGAAATGTCTGAGCCGTCCGCCGAAGCCAACGACAGCGCCGAAGAGGTGCCGAAACCGCGCCGGAGATGGGGCGGGGTCGTGCTGCGGGGCGTCATTGGCGTCGTTGCCGTCGCTGGCCTCGCGCTCGGTGGCTACGTCGTGTGGACGCAGGCGGTGGCGAGTCCTTCGCTGACCGCCGTGGAGCAAATCGAGGCGCGCACGCTGGAGCTCGAGCGCGGCCAGCAGGCAGCGGCGGAAACACAGCAAGCGCTCGCGGGAAGGCTGGACTCGCTGCAGGCCAACACCCAGGCGCACGCAGATCTCTTGGACGAGGTGCGAGCGGCACTGGCCCGTGGCCTCGCCGGGGCCGCGGACGCCCCGCCGACTCCGGCCCGCTGGCGCGTGGCAGAAGTCGCCTATCTCTTGCGCATCGCCAACCATCGCCTGGCGATGGAGCGAGACCTCGGCGCCGCCAAGGCGCTGCTCGAAGGCGCGGATGCCGTGCTCGCAGACCTCGATGACTTCGCCTTCTTTGAGGTGCGGGCACAGATCGCCGCCGAGTTGCTGGCTCTCGAAGACCACGAGGGCACCGACATCCAAGGCGCGTATCTGAAGCTGGAGGCAATCAAGGGAAAGCTCAATCAGTTGCCGCTGCGTCTGCCTGAGTACTCGTCCCGGCAGGAGCCGGTGCCGGAACCGGAGGCGGCCACGACCGGGGAGGCTGCACCGGAGGCAGAGTCTGGCGGCGTCTGGACATCCCTGGCCGCCATCGGCGATCGACTCTCGGAGCTCGTGCGCTTTCGCCGGCACGAGGGCGAAGCCGTGCGGCCGCTGCTCGCGCCGGAACAGGCGGCATATCTGGAACAGCATCTCAGACTCGCGCTGGAGCGTGCTCAACTCGCGCTGCTGCGCCGGGATGCGGTGATCTTTGCCGCCAATATCGCCGACGTCGAGGCGTGGCTTGGCACCTATGTGGATGCGAACCACGCCGTCACCAAGCAACTGCAGGCCGCGCTTGCCGAGTCGTCACGGCTCAATGTGGCAGCCCCGCTCCCGGACATCAGCGGCTCGCTGCGCGCCTTGCGCGAAGTGGTGCCAGCGTTGGAACCGTCGGCACTTGACGAGTCGACGAGGAAAGCTACGGCCGCGCCGGAAGGGGATGCCTCGTGACCGTCCTCATGCTGGTCCTGTTGGCGCTCGTTCTAGGCGGGCTGCTGGCCGCGTTGATGGCGCGCGATCCGGGCTATGTGCTGCTGGCGTGGGACGGGATGACCGTGGAGACGAGCCCCTGGCTGGCATTGCTCGTCGTGGCCTTGGGCACCTTCGTCGCAAGCCGCGCCGTGCGCTATGTCCGCGCGCTCATTGGCAGCGGCGAGGGCCTCCGCCAATGGCTGCACACGCGTCAGCACGACGCCGCCGGCCGCCGCTTCAACCAAGGGCTCTTGCTGCTTGCCGAAGGGCGCTGGAACGACGCCTTGAGCGCGTTCCTTGGCAGCGCCGGCACCGGCGCAAATGCACTTCCGGGACTCCTGCACGCCGCCCGCGCGGCGCACCAACTCGGCAAGGGCGAAGAGCGCGACGCCTTGCTTGATCGCGCGACGGCAGCGGTGCCGGCCGCCGCCATTGCCGCCGAGCTCGAACGCGCCTCGATGCAGCAGGCGGAGGGCGAGTGGGAACGGAGCCTCGCGACGCTGACCGAGCTTGCTGGCAAGGCGCCGCGTCATCCGCTGGCGCTGACGCTGACCTTCCGCGCTCGCCTTGCGCTGGACGACACCGACGCTGCCGAGGACTTAATCAAGGACGTGACCCACGCGGGGATCGCCTCAGCCGAGGAAATCGCGAAAGCACGTGAGCAGATTTGCCTTGCCCGGCTCGAGCGGATCAGGTCGGGGGATGCCGCGGCAGAACACGCCCGGGCGCTTTGGAAGCGAACGCTGGCGGCCACGCGAGAGCAGGAGGACGTGCTTCTGGCCTATGTCGATGCGCTGCTTGCCGGCAGCGATGCCGCGGCCGCCGAAGATGCCCTGCGCCGTGGCCTCGAAGGTCGCTTTCTGGATTCATGGGTGCTGCGCTACGGCACCATCCACGCGGACCCAGAGCGCCAGATCAAGACGGCAACCTCGTGGCTCGAAGCCCACCCCGACAATCCGACACTGCTGCAGGCATTAGGCCGACTGCACCTTGCTGCCGCTCAACGAGACGCGGGCGTTGCCTACCTGATTCGAGCCGCCGAAGCGATGCGTTAGGCTTAAGCCTAGTCTCGGACGGCACCCCCTTCCTGCCACTCCCCCCTCGCGGGGGAGTCGAGAAAGGCCGTCCTCGGGCTTTCTCGGAGGGGGGCCAGTTGGGGATGTGGCCGATTTTGGGCGAGTGCCAGTGGAGGGGGTGGGGCGCGAAGGGGAGTGGCGAGGGCGACCCCGCGGGCAGACAAGCCCCCCCTCCGAGAAAAGGCGGGGACGCCTTTTCTCGGAGGGGGGGAGTGACAGGAAGGGCGCGAACTGCTGGCCTACCGGCTGCCGCGCATAGCGCCGAAGAATTCGGCGTTGGTGCGGGTTTCCTTGAGTTTGTTGACCATGAACTCGATGGCGGCGATGTCGTCCATGTCGTGCAGGAGCTTGCGCAGGATCCACACGCGCTGCAGTTCGCCCTCGCTCATGAGCAGTTCCTCGCGCCGGGTGCCGGAGCGGCGGATGTTGATGGCGGGGTACACGCGCTTCTCAGCGATCTTGCGCTCGAGGTGCAGCTCTTGGTTGCCGGTGCCCTTGAACTCCTCGTAGATCACCTCGTCCATCTTCGAGCCGGTTTCCACCAAGGCCGTGGCGACGATCGTCAGGCTGCCGCCTTCCTCGATGTTGCGCGCTGCGGCGAAGAATCGGCGCGGGCGCTCCAAGGCGTTGGCGTCGACGCCGCCGGTGAGCACCTTGCCGGACGACGGCACGATGGTGTTGTAGGCACGGGCAAGGCGGGTGATGGAGTCGAGCAGGATCACCACGTCCTTCTTGTGCTCGACGAGCCGCTTGGCCTTCTCGATCACCATCTCGGCCACCTGCACGTGGCGCGAGGGCGGCTCGTCGAAGGTGCTTGCCACCACCTCGCCACGCACCAGGCGCTTCATGTCCGTCACTTCCTCCGGGCGCTCGTCGATCAGCAGCACGATGAGCACCACTTCCGGATAGTTGACGGCGATGGAGTCCGCGATGTTCTGCAGCATCAGCGTCTTGCCGGCCTTGGGCGGGGAGACGACGAGCCCCCGCTGCCCCTTGCCGATGGGTGCGATGAGATCGACGATGCGGGAGGAGACATCCTGCGTGGTGCCGTTGCCGCGCTCGAGCACGAGCCGGTCGTCTGGGAACTCCGCGGTGAGGTTCTCGAACAGAATCTGGTGCTTGCGGGTGTTGGGCTCCGCAAAGTTGATCTCGTCCACCTTCAGGAGGGCGAAATAGCGCTCGCCATCCTTGGGCGGGCGAATCTTGCCGGCGATGCTGTCGCCGGTGCGCAGGTTAAAGCGCCGAATCTGGCTCGGCGACACGTAGATGTCGTCGGGCCCGGCGAGGTAGGAGCTGTCGGCGGAGCGGAGGAAGCCGAAGCCGTCGGAGAGGATCTCCAGGGCGCCGTCGCCGTAGATGTCTTCGCCTTGGCGGGCTTGCTTGCGCAGGATCGCGGCGATGACCTCTTGCTTGCGCGAGCGCGCCAAGTTGTCGAGACCCATGTCGCGGGCCATGTCGATGAGATCCCCAACGGGATTGCGTTTCAGATCGGTGAGATTCATGGATGCCCTTGTATCGCAAAGAGACGGCCTGCCAAGCGGCGGCCGTGGGGTGGGCTTAGGGTTTCTTGCGCCTCGCACTTGCGTTTGGGCGTGCGTTCGGCGCGGCTTGGATCACGGAGCGCCCGGCGTGGACGCTGCCGAACGAAGAACAATGTGCCACCCGTGAGAGGGCATGTCAATGGTCAAAATATGGCGAGGAACGACGAGGACATCCGCCGTGCCAAGCGCAGTTTACCCCGCAGGCGACCACTTTTTTTCGAGGCGAGTCTGCTGGTCAAATCAGCTGCAGCGCCAGATGTGGCTCTCGCCCGGCTTCTCCGGCATCGGCTCGTACCCTTGCGTCCGGGCTTCGCGCGCCGCCTCCGAGGCGGGCGGCCCCACAGGCCATTCCCAATGGTGGAGGCGGTAGCCGTCGGCCCCTCGCTTCAGCTCGAAGTGCTGAGCCATGGTCCAGCGTTGCGGACGGGCGCCCGGCTCGGGAGGCCACATGGTGTCTTGAAGCACCACCACCAGGAAGCGTTCGTCCGCAACGTCCACATGGGCCGTCCACCCGTCACCTATCCGGTGGTTGAACGCGTCCATCTGGACGTTCGGAACCGGATCCGCGCTCCACTCCAGCCGCATCTGCCTCCCGGACTCGATCGTGGATGCTGACGCCCCCACGCAAGTGAGGCCCTGGCTTGCGCATCCGGTCACGGCCACGCCAAGCACCAGGACCAGTGCGACTCTCATCGTGAGCATCGTTCCGGCGTGCAGTCCCATATCCCTTTTGTCCCCAGTCCCGCTCGGTAGTTCCGCCCACCGTTTGGCCACCTCCGGGGGCGCCAGGGCACCGGTTGGTCGTGCGTGGTACGGCCGCCATGGCCGCAGCCTGCTCCGAGGGGGAAACCAGATGGTCGTCGCCACGTACGAGGTCGTGGCTCGCCACGAGCGGTGGAGAGCGGCACGCCCTCCCCAGGGGGACCGAAGGGCGCGCGGCTTGGGGGCGTCAGATGTTGCTGTCGAGGAACGCGGCGAGTTGGGACTTCGACAGGGCGCCGACCTTGGTGGCTTCGACTTCGCCGTTCTTGAACAGCATCAGCGTGGGGATGCCGCGAATGCCGTACTTGGGCGGCGTTTGCATGTTGGAGTCGATGTCGAGCTTGCACACCTGCAGGCGGCCGGAATACTCGTCGGCGATCTCCTCGAGGATCGGGGCGATCATCTTGCACGGGCCGCACCATTCGGCCCAGTAGTCGACGAGCACGGGCTTGTCGGCGCCGAGCACCTTGTCTTCCCAGCTGTCGTCGGTGACGTGTTCGATGTTTGCGGACATGAAATCTCCTGCCTTGGGCGTCGATGGGCGGGCGCCTAAGCGCATGCCGCCCCGTGGAAGTGAACCAAACGATTGTAGATCAACGCCCCAGCGAAGGCGCGATGCGCTTGGCGAAATAGGTGAGGATGGCGTCGGCGCCGGCGCGGCGAATGCAGGTGAGCGATTCGACGATGGTGCGCTCTTCGAGCCAGCCACGCTCGATGGCCGCCATGAGCATGGAGTACTCGCCGCTCACCTGATAGACGAAGGTGGGTGCGCCGAAGGCTTCCTTGACGCGGGTGACGATGTCGAGATACGGCATCCCCGGCTTTACCATCACCATGTCCGCGCCCTCGTCGAGGTCGAGGGCAATCTCGCGCAGCGCTTCGTCGGCGTTGGCGGGGTCCATCTGGTAGGTCATCTTGTCACCCTTGCCGAGGGTGGCGGCAGAGCCCACGGCGTCGCGGAAGGGGCCGTAGAAGCCGGAGGCGTACTTGGCGGAGTAGGCAAGGATCTGCGTGTTGACGAAGCCTGCCTCTTCGAGTGCTTCGCGGATGGCGCCGACGCGGCCGTCCATCATGTCCGAAGGCGCGATCATGTCCGCCCCCGCTTCGGCACACACCAGCGCCTGCTGCACCAGTATCTCGACGGTGCGGTCGTTCAGCACATAGTGGCTTGCGTCGAGCACGCCGTCGTGGCCGTGGCTGGTGTAGGGATCCAGCGCCGCGTCGGTGATCACGCCGAGCTCCGGGCACGCAGCCTTCACCGCCGCCACGGCGCGCGGAACCAAGCCGTCGGCATTCACCGCTTCCATCCCGTCGGGCGTCCGCAGAGCGTCATCAACATGTGGAAACACCGCCACTGCCGGGATGCCGAGATCGACGCACTGCCTCGCGTCCTCCACGAGCTCATCGATGCTGAGCCGTTCGATGCCGGGCATCGACGCCACCGGCTGGCGCGCCGATGTGCCTTCCACCACGAACATGGGATAGATGAGATCGTCCACCGTCAAGGTGGTCTCGCGCACCAGCCGGCGGGCGAAATCGCTCTTGCGATTGCGCCTCATGCGAACGTCGGGGAAGCTCATGCGACTAGCTTACCCGACGAAGCTTTTGCGGAGGGCAAGTCGCCTCTCGCCAAGCGCACTTTCCTGTCACTCCCCCCTCGCGGGGGAGTCGAGAAAGGCCGTCCTCGGCCTTTCTCGGAGGGGGGGCTAG
>JAPPDJ010000045.1 GCA_028824555.1 Gammaproteobacteria bacterium
ATGCGAGCGAACGCGAGCACGAAGGCCAGCAGTTCGCGCCAGCGAACTGCCGACGTGCCCTACAGGGCGCGCTAGCAGGCAAGACGAGCCGCGACGGCGCCCTGCCACGCACCAACCCTCGACCGCCGCATAGCTATGGAACATCCCCTCCTGCGTGGGAAGGAAATTGGCCTGCCCAGGTTGCGAGGAGGCGATGCGCGTTTACACTCGCCGCCTTGTCCCAATAGCCGGATGTCCCCATGCCCCGCAAGATTGCGCTCGCCTATTCCGGCGGGCTCGACACCTCCGTCATGTGCCGTTGGTTGCAGGAGATGCACGAGGCGGAGGTGGTCACGTTTACCGCCGACATCGGTCAGGGTGCCGAAGTGGAGCCGGCGCGCGCCAAGGCCGAGGCGCTGGGGGTGCGGGAGATCTTCATCGAGGATCTCACCGAGGCGTTCGTTGCCGACTACGTCTTTCCCATGTTCCGCGCCAATGCGGTCTATGAGGGGGAGTACCTGCTTGGTACCAGCATCGCGAGGCCCCTCATCGCCAAGCGCCTGGTGGAGGTGGCCGCTGCCACCGGCGCAGATGCCATCGCCCACGGCGCCACCGGCAAGGGCAACGATCAGGTGCGCTTTGAGCTTGCCGCCTATGCCCTCAATCCCGATATCGAGGTCATCGCGCCCTGGCGCTCGCCAGAGTGGGAACTGCACTCCCGCGAGGCCTGCATGGCCTATGCCGCCGAACGCCAGATCCCGGTGGACTTCCAGCGCAACGGCGGTTCGCCGTATTCCATGGATGCCAACCTGCTGCACATCTCCTACGAGGGTGGCGGACTCGAAGACCCCGGCAACCCCCCGGACGAAGACATGTGGCGTTGGAGCGTGTCGCCCGAGCACGCACCGGATGCGCCGTTCGACCTCGACATCGACTTCGCCGGTGGCGACGCTTCGGCGCTCGACGGCGAAGCCATGAGCCCGGCCACCCTGCTGCGACGCCTGAACGAGATCGGCGGCGCGCACGGCGTGGGACGTAGTGACATCGTCGAGAACCGCTATGTCGGCATGAAGTCCCGCGGCTGCTACGAAACTCCGGGCGGCACCATCCTGCTAAAGGCGCACCGAGCGGTCGAATCCATCACCCTGGACCGCGAGGCGGCGCACCTCAAGGACGAACTCATGCCTCGCTATGCGGCGCTGATCTACAACGGCTATTGGTTTTCGCCCGAACGGCTTGCCCTGCAGGCGCTCATCGACGAGACGCAAAAGGTCGTGCATGGTCGCGTCCGCGTGCGCCTTTACAAAGGCGCCGTGAGTGTGATCGGGCGCTGGTCCGACAGCCACAGCCTGTATGACGAAGGCGTTGTCACCTTCGAGGACGACGCTGGCGCGTACCAGCAGGAAGACGCCACCGGCTTCATCCGCCTGAACGCCCTGCGCCTAAGGCTTGCGGCCCGGCGGGGGTAGGAGGTTTCGTTCGGAGATTGTGGGGGGTACGGGCGTTGGGTCGGCGGCCCCCCCTCCGAGAAAAGCGAGGACGCTTTTCTCGACTCCCCCGCGAGGGGGGAGTGACGGGACCCTGGCACCTCCAACAAGGGTGGTGGCGCGCACTTTCCTGTCACTCCCCCCTAGCGGGGGAGTCGAGAAACGGCGTTCCTCGCCGTTTCTCGGAGGGGGGGGCCGCCCGCGGGCTGTGCAGAGGCGCTAGTCCGCGCTAGCCCGAGCGAGAGCTTGGGCAAACCACGCATGCATGGTTCAAACTTGCGAGACTGTTAGAATCCTTGCCCGAGGGTCGAGAGGGTACGGCGGAAGAACGGGTGGCTAGCGAGCCGAGCAAGAAAATCCTCGTCGTGGATGACGAGCCAGATGTCGAGCGCTTGATCCGGCAACGCATGCGCCGGGACATCCGTACCGGCAAGTACGAGTTTCTCTTCGCTGGCGATGGGGTGCAGGCCCTCGCCCGCCTGCACGAGGCGCCCGATGTCGAGCTGGTGCTCTCCGACATCAACATGCCGCGCATGGACGGCCTCACCCTGCTCGATGAGGTCGGCAAGCTGAATCCGGACCTGCGCTCCGTGATCGTGTCGGCCTACGGCGACATGGAGAACATCCGCACGGCGATGAATCGAGGCGCCTTCGACTTCGTCACCAAGCCCCTCGACTTCAACGACCTGCGAACCACCGTGGACCGCGCTCTCGCCAACGCCGAGATGTGGCGCGAGGCGGTGGCGTCCCGGGACAAGCTGCTCGCCATCCAGAACGAACTCACGATTGCCAACCAGATGCAGCAATCCATCCTGCCGAGCACCTTTCCCTCCAATCCGGAGTATCAGATCTACGGCAGCATGGACCCGGCGCGGGATGTCGGCGGAGATTTTTTCGACATCTTCCAGCTCGAAGACGGTCGGGTCGGCCTCGCCATCGCCGACGTGTCCGACAAGGGCGTGCCGGCGGCGCTGTTCATGATGTCGAGTCGGACGCTGCTGAAGGGTTCGGCCATCGGCAACCGCCACCCGGGTCCCGCACTGACGGAAGTCAACAACCTGCTGTCCGACGACAACGACGCGGCCATGTTCGTGACCATGTTCTACGCCATCTACGATCCTGCCGCCGGAACGTTGGACTATGCCAACGGCGGCCACAACCAACCGGTGCGAGTCCAACCCGACGGCACGGTCACCGACCTCGCCACCACCGGCGGCATCGCCTTGGGCGTCGCATCGGGCATCACGTACAACGAGACGCAGATTTCCCTCGATCCCGGCGACAGCGTCGTGCTCTACACCGACGGGGTGACAGAGGCCACGGACGCTGCCAAGGAGGAGTTCGGCATGGAGCGGCTGCACGAGGTGTTCGCAGAAGGCGCACCCCAGGATGCCCGCGAGATCAACGATCGGGTGTTCGATGCGGTGCGTCGCTTCGCCGACGGCGCACAGCAGTCCGACGACATCACCTGCTTGGTGCTGCACCGCAACTGAGGGCTTCGACATGGCCGACACGCGACTCACGCTGTCGATTCCCGAAGACGAGGATGCCTTGGAGCAAACGCTCGAGAAGGTGGACGATTTGGCCGAGGCGCATGACTGGCCCGCAGCTTCCGCCTACCAGATCCGCCTCGCCATCGAGGAAATCGTCCTCAACGTCATCAAGTACGGAGTGGTCGGTGGGGGCCAGATCGACATCGACATCTCGCCCGGCCCAGACACGGTTTCCGTACGTATCAGCGACAACGGCAAGGCGTTCGACCCCACGCACGACTCGGAGGTGCCCGACACCGACGCTGAACTGCATGACCGACCCATCGGGGGGCTCGGCGTCTTCCTCGTCGGCCGGGTAATGGACGAGTTTCACTACGTGCGCGAGCAAGACCTAAACGTCGTCACCCTGATCAAGAAGCTCTAGCCCGTGCTTGAGCACCTGCGATCGACCCCCGCCGCCGTAGGGGCGACCCTTGGGGTTGCCCGCGCCGACGAAACCAAGACCGTTCGACACGCGAACGCGGGCGCGGACAAGCCCCACCCCTTCGTAGCTTTTTGCGTCGTGCTTGGCGCCGTCGTTCTTGTCGCGTCTCCTGGCTGGGGTGAGGTTGCCGGAGTTGCCGACGAACGCATCCTCTTCGGCCAGTCCGCCGCGTTCACCGGCCCGGCGGAGCAGCTCGGACGCGACATGCGGCTTGGCATCGAGGCCGCCTTCGCCGAGGCCAACAGAGCCGGTGGCATCCATGGCCGGCGGCTGGAACTCATGTCTCGCGACGACGCCTACGAACCGGAAGCCGCCATCGCCAACACCCGCCGCTTGATCGAGGAAGACGGCGTGTTCGCCCTCATCGGCGCGGTCGGCACCCCCACGTCGCGTTCCGCCGCACCGGTGGCGGAAGCCGCCGGCGTGCCCTACATCGCGCCCTTCACAGGCGCCGAGTTTCTGCGTTCCTCGGAGCTTCGAAGCGTGGTTAATCTCCGTGCCTCCTACTATCAGGAGACCGAGGCCATGGTGGCGCACCTGATCGAGGACCTGGACATCCGCGATATCGCCGTGATGCGCCAGGACGACTCCTTTGGCCTCGCTGGATACAACGGCGTGCGGCTGGCGATGGAGCGGCGCGACATGGAACTCGCTGCCACCGCGGTCTATCGGCGCAACACCACGGCGGTCAAGACGGGCGTGCTGGATCTCATGCGCGCCGAGCCGGGTGCGGTAATCCTCATCGGCGCATACGAGCCCGTGGCCGCCACCATAGCTTGGTCCCGCCATCTCGGCTTTGATCCCGTGTTCCTCACCATCTCCTTCGTCGGCAGCAACGCGCTTGCGGGCGAGTTGGGGGCTCGCGGCGACGGCGTCTTCGTGACGCAGGTCGTGCCGTTGCCAAGCGATGGCCTCGACGTGGTGCGGGCATACCGCAATGCGCTCGCGGCGCTGAACCAAGACGCCGCACCCGGGTTCGTCTCCCTCGAGGGATACCTGGCCGGCCGCCTCGCCATCGTTGCGCTCGAAGGCGCCGGCGCCGAAGTCACTCGCGCACGGTTCCTCGAAACGTTGCACCAGGCTGGTGCCATCGACATGGGCGGATTTCAGCTCGAATACGGCACCGACGACAATCAGGGTTCGGACGAGGTGTTCGTCACGGTCATCGACCCGGGCGGTGGCTATCGCAGCGTCACGAGTCTCGCGGAAGGGCGCCGATGAGCGAGCCGGAGAACGGCGTCGAAGCCGAGGCCCCTCCAGCGAAACGGCACGGTTTGCTCGGTCGCCTGGCGCGCATGCTGGACCGCATCGCAGTGCGCCTCTATCTCGCCATCGGCGGCGCAGTGCTCTTGACGATGGCCGCGAGCCTCGTCGGCTGGCTGTCGTTCGACGCGGTTGGCGACGCGCAGGAGCGGGTCGGGCAACGCAGCGTGCCCGGGCTCGTGGGGGCGTTTGGCCTGGCGCGACAGAGCAACCTGCTGGCGGTGGCGGCCGAGCGCCTTGCCGCTGCCACGACGCCGGCGGAACTCGAACGCGTTCGGGGTACAGTGGGACAGGATCTGGAGCTGTTCGAGGAGCACCTCGAAGCACTCGCCAACGCCGACGCCGACGACGCCGTGCTGGCGGTGCGGACCCAGGCGCACGAACTCGCTGCCAACATCGAGGCCGTCGAACGCTCGGTGGGGCAGCGCTTCGTCCTCTCCGGTCGGCGCGAGGACTTGAGCGCCGAGTTGGCCACGTTGCAGACTCGCTTCGAGGCGAGCTTCGCGAGCGCCTTGGACGATCAGTTCTTCTTCACGGTGACGGGCTTCCGCGACCTCGACTCCACGGCGGCCCCGCAGGAGCGCCACCTGAACGCCGATCAGGTGATGCGCTACCGCCACCTGACCGAGCTCTATGCCAATGCCACCATCGGCACCCGCCTCGTGGCGATGGCCTTCACTTCCACCGACGCGGCTTTGCTCGAACCCTTGCGGGAACGCTTCGAGGCTGCTAGCGACGGTGCCCGGCGCAGTCTCTCCCGACTCGGCGAAGCCGAGCTACCCGAAGAGCTCGTGCAGGACTTCAACCGTCTGTTTGCCATCGGCTTTGGCGAGGATGCTGGCTTTTCCCTGCGCGCCAGCGAGCTGGCCCTGCTCGAGGAACAGCAGACCCTTGCAGTCGCCAATCGGGGCCTTGCCGCCGAGCTCGTGGACGAAATCAACGTGATGGTGGGTGCCGCGGAGCAGGATGCCGCCACTGCCACCGAGGCGGCGGCCGACGTCATCAACATCGGCGAAAACGCGTTGCTGCTCTTGAATGCGTTCAGCATCGTCGGGGCCCTCGCCATCGCCATGGTTGTGGTGGCGCCGCTGCTGCGGCGGTTGCAACGGCTGGCAGACCGGATGCGCCAGATGGCCGCGGGAGACCTCAAGTCCAGCGTCGAGATCGAGGGCAACGACGAGGTGGCGGAACTCGGCCGCACTCTGGAGGTGTTCCGGCTCCGCTCCATCGAGGCGCAGCGCCTCAACCTCGTCGAGCGGCAGGCGGAGGAACTGCGCCGCGTCAATTCGAGGCTGGAGGACACCCTCGGCGAACTGCGCCGGGCGCAGGATCAGATCGTCATGCGCGAGAAGCTCGCCGCGCTCGGCGAACTCACCGCCGGAGTCGCACACGAGATCCGCAATCCCCTGAACTTCGTGAAGAATTTTGCCGAGGGCTGCACGGAACTGTTGACCGAGTTGAACGAGGAACTGGCCGACCTCATCTCCGCCGAGGCGGGCCACCTCGACGACGAGCAGCGCGAGTACGTGGCCGAGATCAATGGCGACATGAGCGAGAACCTCGAACGCATCCTGCATCACACCAGGCGCGCCGACCGCATCGTGCGCGACATGCTGTCCATGGGCCGGGGCGGCGGCGAGCGTCGTCCAGCCCCCATCAACGACCTGCTCGACGAACACGCCCGCCTTGCCTATCACAGTGCCCGCGCCACGGACTCCGACTTCAACATGGAGATCGAAACGGACTACGATCCCGACGCCGGGGAGATCGAGGTCGTGCCGCAGGACGTGGGGCGGGTGTTCCTCAACATGGTCAGCAATGCGGCATACGCCACCAACGAGAAGCGGCGAGCGCGCGAGGAGGCCGGCGCGGCCGACGACGGCTGGGAACCCGGCCTCAAGCTCAGCACCCGGCGTCGCGGCGACAGCGTCGAGGTGCAGGTTCACGACAACGGCAGCGGCATTCCTTCGGACTTGGTGGACAAGGTCTTCAATCCTTTCTTCACCACCAAGCCCACCGATCAGGGCACTGGCCTGGGCCTTGCCCTTTCCGCCGACATCATCCGCAACCACGGTGGCAGCATTCGGGTCGATACCGCGGCCGGCGAGTACACGACGATGATCGTGGAACTGCCGGTGAAGGCGCCTGCCTCGGCAACGGCAATCGACGACGAGGACGACGACGATGCGGATGACGACGAAGGCGTCGGCGAGGACAACGACGACGAAGGCACCGACGAGGAGGGCTGAGGCATGAGGGCGGCGGTGATGGAGCGGGGCGCATTCCGCGTCGAGACTTTGGACGATCCAGTTCCTGGGCCGGGTGAGGTGATCGCCAAGTCCGTCGCTTGCGGAATTTGCGGTTCCGACCTGCACGCGGCTCGGCATACGGAGGATTTCGTTGCGACTAGCCGAGAGGCTGGCGGGGCGTTCAAGCTCACGACGTTCGATCCGGTGGTGCTGGGGCACGAGTTCTGCGCGGAGGTGGTGGACTTTGGGCCCGGCGAGACACCGGCTGGAGTTCGCGTCGGCGACCATGTGTGCTCGGTGCCGATGCTCGCGCGTCAGCCGGTGGTTCCGGTGGGCTACAGCCCGGACGCTCCTGGCGGCTTCGCTGAATACATGCTGCTGACGGCGGAGCTGTTGCAGCGAGTTCCTACCGGACTGCCGCCTACTCACGCGGCGCTTACCGAACCGATGGCGGTGGGCTACCACGCGGTGAACATGGCGCGCCTTGAGGGCGGAGAAACGACGCTGGTGATCGGTGCCGGGCCGGTGGGGCTCGCCGTGGTGGCGGCGCTCAAGGCACTCCGGGCAGATGCGAACGCGAAAGCGCCCGGCGCGATTCTGGTCGCGGAATACTCGCCGGAACGGCGCCGCTTGGCCGAGAAGCTCGGTGCCGACACGGTGGTGGACCCGGCCGAGCGCGCACCGTGGCAACTGCCGGAAATCGCCAAGCGCGAACCGATCGTGGCGTTCGAATGCGTCGGCGTCCCCGGCGTGATCGATCAGATGTTCCTAGGCGCACCTCGGCACTCGCGCCTGGTCATCGTCGGCGTCTGCCTGCAAACCGACCACGCCCGCCCCTTGATCGCCATCAACAAGGAACTCAACGTGCAATACGTGCTCGGCTACACGGCAGCAGAATTCGCCGAAACCCTGCGCCTCATCGCCGACGGCGTGCTGCCCGTTGAACCCATCATCACCCACACGGTGGGCCTCGATGGCGTTGGCGAAGCCTTCGAGACGCTGGCGACGCCGAACCAGCAAGGCAAGGTTCTGGTGGCACCGTGGAACGCCTAGTGCGCCCTTGGCCCTTGCGGTGGGCTCTGGGGGGAGGGCATCTTGCCCTCTACGCTCGCAAGGGCGTGTGGCATGACCGGCGTTCGTGGAGGCTGGCTAGTCGGTGGGTTTGTTCGAGGCTGGCGCCTTGTTGGCGTTGGGTGGGATGCGGCGTGTGGTGGCGCTGGCCGGCTCCGCTGCGTGCGCGCCTTCGGCGCGCTTGGAGGGCGAGACGCCCTCCCCCCAGAAGGGCCCTCGCACGGCAGGGGCTGCTTTGCTTGGTCATTGCCGGCGGGTGCTGTTCGAGCTGGGCCGCATACGTTGAACTGAAGGAGGATTCACCATGATCGTCATGCTCGACCACATCGGTGTCGTCGCGCACACCATTGAGGAGGCGATGGAGACGCTCGACTCGCGCCTCGGCTTCCCCTTGGACGAGGGTGCGACGCCTCTCCCCGACGGCGCTTACTTCGCGCCAGAAGGAACCCACAACTACATGTTCCAGGTCGGCGAAGGCCAAACCCGCATCGAGGTGCTGATTCCGGCGGTAAAGGAAGCTGGCACCTGGAAATACCTGCAGCGCTTCGGCCCGGGCCTGCACCATTGGGGCTTCGGCTGCGACGACGTTGCCGCCGAATCCGCGCGCCTGCGCGCTCAGGGGCTACGCCAAATCGACCTTGGGGTGGCGGACCCGAACAGCGTCTCGGCAGCCTTCTTCCATCCCAAATCCGCCGGCGGCATCCTCACGGAGCTGGTCCCCGCAAGGCGGCGTTGATCGCCCTTCCGTTGGGGACGGGCCGGTCCCGTCCCCAACGATCATCGCACGGTCAATCGATGAACCCGTAAAGCCGCCCTGCGTTTTCGCAGATGATCTTGCGCCGCACGCCCTCGTCCACATCGCCGAGTTCTCTGGCGATGAACTCCTTGGAATCTGGCCAGACCCCGTCTGGATGCGGGAAGTCGCTGCCCCACATCACGTTGTCCTCGCCAAGGATGTCGAGCAGGCGAATGCCAATCGGATCGCTCTGGTAGGTGGCGTAGCACTGCCGCTTCCAGTATTCGGACGGCTTCATGGTGAGGGTGAGGTCGGCGAACTGGTCTTCCCACTCGAGGTCCATGTGCTCGAGGATGTAGGGAATCCAGCCGATTCCGCTCTCGCCGATCACCAGCTTCATGCCGGGATGGGCTTCGAGCACGCCGCCGTAGATGGTCTCCATGATGATCTTCGACATGGCGAGCTGGAAGCTCGTGATGTGGACAGCAAACGCTTGCCGGCGCTGCAGGGGCGCCATGTTGCTGTAGTCGTAGTCCATGCGCGGGCCGATGGTGTGGTAGTGCACCGGCAGCCCCGCTTCCTCCGCCGCTGCCCAGAGCGGCTCCCAGGACGGATCGAACAGCGGCGCCATCTCGTGCGTGTTGGCCACCTCGATGCCGCGCAGCACGCCGCGCGCCGCCACCCGTGTCACTTCCTGCACCGCAGCGTCCACATCGTGGCTCGGAATGGTGGCGAGGCCAGCGTAGCGATGCGGATGCGTGCTGCAGAAGCCGGCCAGCCATTCGTTGTAGATGCGCATCATCTCGTCGGCAGCTTCGTCATCGCCGAGCCGCATGGCGGCGCCGAGAATGCCGTAGAGCACCTCGCCCTGGACGCCGTCGAGGTCCTGGTCTTTCAGGCGCAGGTCCGGTTCGGTTAGGCGCCGGATGCCCTTCGCCCCGTCGCTGTACAGTCCCTGCTCTGCCATCCGGTCCGAACGGTGAATCTGCCCCGGCACATACACGCGCCCGGCCGACCCCATGCCATTCTGCAGCCCAAACTGCCCACCGCCACGGCTGACCCAATAGGGGCCCTTCTCCGTCTCGGCAACGTAGGGCATGCGCTCCTTCAGGTGCGCGCGCGCCTCGCTCGTGAACAGGTCCGGCGGCAACCACGGCAGGTCGATGTGACAGTCCGCCGAGATGATCTCGTAGTCCATGGCAGCCCCTCCTCGTCACCTTTGGGCACCGCTCCATTGTGGCGTGAAATCCCCCCAAGGTCACCCATCCCACCCACGCGAGACTCGGACAGGCCACATTTCCGTCTATAAAAGCAGTTGCGGAGCAACTGCCAACGCGCCCGCAAGGGCGCGCAGGCACTTGCCGCGCACGGGGCAAGCCGACAAACTGTAGGCACTTCGGAACACGGGATTGAGCAAGGGAGGATTGCGGCATGTCGTTTCGCAGCGAAGTGCGGGAGTGGCTTGACGAGAACTGTCCGGAGAGCTGCCGCGGGCCTGGCGTGGTGCCCGGCGGCGGCACCATCGCACCGATGACGGACGATCAGAAGCTCTGGATCGACCGCTGCGCCGATCGGGGCTTCACCGTGCCGACTTGGCCGAAGGAGTACGGCGGCGCGGAACTCGGCAAGGAGGAATACGTCACCCTGCTGCAAGAGATGCGCGATCTCGAGGTGCGTGCACCGGTGTCCGGCATGGGCACCATCATGATCGGCCCGACTCTGCTCGAATACGGCACGCCGGAACAGAAGGCGCGCCACCTGCCGCGCATCGCCCGCGGCGAGGTGTGGTGGTGCCAGGGCTATTCGGAGCCCTCGTCCGGCTCGGACCTCGCGAGCCTGCGCACGCGGGCCGAGGATGCTGGCGATCATTTCGTCATCAACGGCCAGAAAATCTGGACTTCCGGGGCGCAGTTCGCCGACTGGATCTTCTGCCTGGTGCGCACAGACCCCGACGTGCCGAAGCACGAGGGCATCAGCTTCCTGCTCTTCTCCATGCACCAGCCGGGTGTGACGGTGAAGCCGATCCGCCTCATCTCCGGCGCATCGCCCTTCAACGAGACCTTCTTCGACGACGCCATCGCCCAGAAGGACGACCTTGTCGGCGGCCTGAACCGAGGCTGGACGGTGGCCAAGCGGCTGCTACAGCACGAGCGCTCCGGCATCGGCTCACTCGCCTCCGGCGACAACCGCGAGTCCGGCCCGGAACTGCACGAACTCGCGCGCGACTACGTGGGCCACGACGATGGCCGCATCAGCGATCCGAACCTGCGCGAAGACCTCGCCCGTCACAACATCGACGCCACCGCCTTCCGCCTCACCCAGCGCCGAACGGTGGAGGAGTCGCAAGGCAACACCCCGGGCCCGGCCACGTCGATCTTCAAGTACTACGGCGCGAACCTGCGCAAGGAACGCGCCGAGATGCAGGTGTCGATGATGGGCACTCAAGGCGTCGGCTGGGAAGGCGCACACATCACGGGCGATGAACAGGAAACCACCCGCCAATGGCTCGCCGGCAAGGCCGGCTCCATCGCCGGTGGCAGCAACGAAGTGCAACTGAACATCATCGCCAAGCGGGTGCTGGGCCTGCCGGATTAGCCGTAGCTGCGAGCGAATGCGAGCACGAAGGCCAGCAGTTCGCGCTAGCGCATGTGCAAGGCGGGTCTTCGGAGGGAAGGCATTCTGCCTTCCCTGCGCACCGCCAGGTGCGCCGAGCGCGAGGTTTGCGAAGGAAGGGCGCCTGACGGCGCCAGGGAAGGCAGGATGCCTTCCCTCCGAGGGCCCTTCGGCCCGGCGTCTTCGCCGGGGTGGGGAACTTCCAACCCGCTGCACGAGACGATTACCCGCCCGACGAAACCACGGAGACATCCATGAGCGATTCCGCCTTCAGCTTCGACCACATCCACCTCATCAGCGAGGATGCCGCCGCCGCGGCGCGCTGGTATGAGGACGTCTTCGGCGCCACCATCGCCGCCGAGTTCGAGCTCCGGGGGGCGCCGCAGATTGCGGTCCGCCTCGCCGGCATGACGCTCCTCATCCGCGGCCGTCGTCCGGGCGAGGCGCCGGCAACGCCGCGACCCATCCGCCACTTCGAAGCCTATTCCAGCCACGACGAGTGGGGCACCGACCACTTCGGCTTCAAGTATCACGGCGATCTCAAGGCGTTTTGCGAACAGATCCGCGCCCGCGGCGCCACCTTCTCCGTGGAACCGTGGGAGTTTTCGCCAGGCTCCCTCATCTGCTACGTCGCCGCCCCGGATGGGGTGAGCATCGAGCTGGTCGAGGCCAAGCCGGCCTGAAGGCACCCAAGCCATGCTCCTGATGATCGACAACTACGATTCATTCACCTACAACGTGGTGCAGTATCTGGGCGAACTCGGCGCAGACGTCACCGTGCATCGCAACGACGAGATCACCGTGCGCGAAATCGAACGCATGGCGCCGTCGAAGATCGTCATATCTCCCGGCCCCTGCACGCCCAACGAGGCGGGCATCTCCATGCAGGTGGTGGAAGCCTTCGGCCGCGACATTCCCACCTTGGGGATATGCCTCGGCCACCAGAGCATCGGCCAGGTATTCGGTGCCACCGTGACGCGGGCAAGGAACGTGATGCACGGCAAGCTAAGCGACATCCACCACAGCGGCCAAGGCGTCTTCGACGGCCTCCCCGCAGCTTTCCCTGCCACCCGCTACCACTCCCTGATCGTCGAAGACCTGCCCGATTGCCTGGAACAGACCGCCTGGACGGTGGATGCCGAAGGCAACCAAGACGAAGTGATGGGCCTGCGCCACCGGGAATTCCCGATAGAAGGCGTCCAATTCCACCCAGAATCCATCAAAACCCCCACCGGCCACCAACTCCTCGGCAACTTCCTCCAGAGCGGCTAGAGGCTGCGCCGTCGAACGCAGTTCGTAGGGGACGGGGACAAGCCCGTCCCCTACGAGGAATGTGTCTCGAATGAACGGAGATTCGGCACGCCGCCCCTCCCTGCTATCCGAGGACGTGACAGTAGAATGGCCGCCATGTCGGAGAAAAGCGCGATTCCATGAACCTACAAGATGCTCTGCAGATGCTCGTCACCGGCGAGCCGCTTGCGCAGGCACAGGCCACAGTCGTCTTCGACCTCATCCTCACCGGCGAAGCCACGCCCGCCCAGATCGGCGGCATCCTCACCGCCCTTGCCACCCGCGGCGAAACCGCCGAAGAGATCGCCGGCGCCGCCACCGCCATGCGCGCCGTTTCCACAAAGGTGGAGGTGGACGTGCCGAACCTCGTGGACACGTGCGGCACCGGCGGCAGCGGCCGGGCCAAGCGCTTCAACATCTCCACCGCCGCGGCCTTCGTGGCCGCCGCCGCCGGCGCGCACGTGGCCAAGCACGGCAATCGCGGCATGACCAGCAAGAGCGGCAGCGCCGACGTGCTCGAAGCCGCTGGCGTGCAGCTTGAACTCACGCCGGAGCAAGTGGGGCGTTGCATCTCGGAAGTGGGCGTCGGCTTCCTGTTCGCCGTGGCGCACCATCCCGCCATGCGCTTCGCCGGCCCGGTGCGGCGCGAACTCGGCTTTCGCACCATCTTCAACCTGCTCGGCCCCCTCACCAATCCCGCCGGCGCCAAGCGTCAGGTGATCGGAGTTTTCTCCCCAGACTGGCAACGCCCCCTCGCCGACGTGCTGCACCTGCTAGGTGCGGAGCATGTCCTCATCGTCCATTCCGACGGTCTCGACGAACTCTCGATCCACGCCCCATCCACCATCGTCGAACTCCGGCAAGGCACCATCGAAACCCGCGAAATCGCCCCAAGCGACTTCGGCATCAACCAGCGTGCCACGGGCGACCTGGCCGCCAACTCCCCCGAAGAAAGCCTCGCCCTCGTCCGCGCCGCACTTACCGGCAGGAACGAAGCCGCCGCCGACATCGTGGCGCTCAACGCCGGCGCCGCCATCTATGCAGCGGGAGTCGCCACGAGCATGGCGAACGGCGTAACCCTCGCCCAAGACCTCATCAGCACGGGGCTCGCGAACGAGCGACTCAAGGAACTGGTGGACGTGACCCGGGCAATGGTCGAATCCGCGTGAGCGCCCAAAGCCAGCCGGACGTCCTGCGCCGCATCCTCGACCACAAGCGCGCCGAAGTGGCGGCACGCAAGGCCAGGCGACCCTTGTCGTCCCTTCGCACCGAGGCGGAATCGCAATCGCCCACCCGCGGATTCGGCCGAGCCCTGCAAACCGCCATACGCTCCGGCCATCTCGCGGCCATCGCCGAAATCAAGAAGGCGTCCCCTAGCGAAGGCGTGATCCGCAAGCACTTCGACCCACCTGCCATCGCCCGCTCCTACGCAGACGCTGGCGCAACCTGTCTATCCGTCCTCACCGACGAACGCTTCTTCCAGGGCCACGACGACTACCTCCAATCAGCCCGCGAAGCCTCGGGCCTACCGGCCCTGCGCAAGGACTTCATCGTTGATCGCTGGCAAATCCACGAATCCCGTGCCTTGGGCGCAGACTGCGTGCTCCTCATCGCCGCGGCCCTCTCGGATGCGGAACTCGCCGACTGCCATGCCCTCGCCATCGAGCTCGGCATGGATGCCTTGGTGGAAGTCCACGACCGTACCGAACTCGACCGCACACTCGGCCTCAACGCGCCCCTGATCGGCATCAACAACCGCAACCTGCACACTTTCGAGACCCGCCTCGAAACCACCCTGGAACTCCGCTCCCACGTGCCGCCTCACGTCACCCTCGTGACCGAAAGCGGCATTCACAGCCGGGAAGACATCGCCCGCATGCGCAGAGGCGAAGTCCACGCCTTCCTCGTCGGCACCGCCTTCATGCGCGAGGACGACCCCGGCCGAGCCCTCTCACGCCTCTTCGGCGACTAACCCACAAGCCACACCGGAGCCAACATGAAAGTCCTCGTCATCGGCGCCAATGGCAACACCGCCACGCGCCTCGTCCGCCGACTCGCCCAAGGCGCACACGATCCCGTCGCAATGATCCGCCACCCCGGCCAGCGGCCGAAGTTCGACGACCTCGGCGTGCCCACGGTCCTCGCCGACCTCGAATACCCCATCGACCACGCCGTGGCCGGCTGCGATGCCGTGATCTTCGCCGCCGGCTCCGGCGGCCACACCGGCAAGGACAAGACCGTGCTGGTGGATCAACTCGGCGCCATCCGCTCGATGGTGGCCGCCCAGGTGGCTGGCGTCCCGCGCTACATCATGCTGAGTTCCATCGGCAACGACATCCACAGCACGTCGCCCATCGCCCACTACCACAAGGCCAAGGCCCACGCCGACAACCACCTCATGGAAACCGACCTCGACTACACCATCGTCTGCCCCGGCGGCCTAACCGACGACGAAGGCACAGGCACAGTGGCCATCTCGCCAGATCTCCATGGCCGCGGCCTAACCTCCCGCGAAAACCTGGCCGAAACCCTCGCCCTATGCCTCGACCACAAAAACACCATCGGCAAACGCTTCAGCCTGCTCGACGGGGAGGTTGGCGTTAAGGAGGCGTTGGCCGCCCTTTAGATGCAGCGGTTTCCGGGTTCGCCGCCATGTCGGCCCCGGGCGGGGGCTTGATCCAGACGTTGGGCTTGGCGTGGAAGCAAGACGCCCTGCACCTCGCTCGAGGAACGCTCCTGCTGCAACGTGGCTAACGTAAGGTCTGGCTTTCGGTCAAGCGCCCAAGGATTTGGCGAAGTGCTCAGCGCGTTGGGCAACGTGGGTGGCGGTGGGCGCAAATCGTGGTTCCTGAGAGGCGACCGAGGCGATTTGGTCGCGAATGGTGGCTGTGAGCTCGCGAACACTCTCAATCGCCAAGGGTCGCGCCAGCCCAGCGTCCCTTGCCATGCGTTCCAGGTCCGCTAACGAGACGCGCATCGAGTCGGTCTGGCGACCGATCCGCATTGCCAAGCGTGTGCTCAGGTTCGGAAACACAGCGGTGCAAACCAGATCGTATAGCGGCGCGAAGCGCACCTGACCCGGCTCGCGCAACAGGGCGAAGTTTTTTCCGTGGGCATCGTGATTGCCAATGATGAGATTGAAGGTGACGGCATTGAGGAGCGCTGTCAGGTCCAAGACCGGCGCGCTTGATGCCTGGCGCAGCAGGGCGAAGCATTGCTTTAGGCTTGGGCCGCCGTCAGCTTGGTACTTCCTGTCGGTGCGGACGCCTAGCGCTTGGCAGACATCCTCCTGATGAATGCGCTTGATGTGGCCGTCTTCGGTCCGCGTGCGGTCGAACCGTTGGACGAGCAGAAAGTCGATGCCGCCGGCATTGCCAACGCGGCATTGTGCGGTCGGCAGTCCGGAGGCGGCGGCAAGCAATAGGCAGAACGCCTCGTTGAACACCAAGCCCTCGTAGCCGGCAATGGCGGGCTTGATGATGTGCGTGCTGGCGGCGGCACCAAGCGGAAGAAAAAAGTCGTCGCCTTCGAGCCGTACCGCGAGCTTGTCCTGCGCCCCGGCGAGGGAAAGCCGCAATCCGTCGGTTCCCACAAGCAGCGGACGTTGCGGAAGTTCGGCAAGCGCTGCCGCCAGATCCTCTTCGGCGAGCGGCAGCAGGCGCTCGTCCAGTGCGTCCGCTTCTTCTGCCGGGCGAAGCAAGACCGCACCGGCGCACTCGTCGCCGATGCGTTCGAGAAGCGCGAAATCGTTGCGCTCGCTGATGTGGAAAAAGCGCGCGATTAGGCGACGATTGTCCGCTTCGGGCAGGAGGCCACCGAAAAAGGGTTCGCATTCACCTTGCGAGAAGCGCTTCGCTTGTAGCGGCAGCGAATGGGAAAGTGGCACGGCCTGGGTGCTGTCAAGCCAGCGGTCGAGATACTCGAACGTCATCCGCCCGTTGTTGCGCAGGATGAGTCGTCCGACCAGGTCGCCGTGGAGGTAAACGTCGAGCGTTCGCACGCGGTTTAGGCACCTTCGCCGACGGGGGGTGGGTTGAGCACGACATCCACTCCCAAGGCGTGCAGCACGGCCAGGACCCTTTCGAGCTGGCAGGTGGGCTTGCCCTGCTCCAGTTCAATGACGAAGCGCAGGCCAGTGCCAGCGGTCATTGCCAACTGGCGTTGGGTGACGCCAAGGCTGTGTCGGACCTCCCTGACGGTGCGACCGATCGATTGCGCGGATACGGTCATGGCATCCTCTGAACGGCGAGACGTGTCTGTGTTCCTGTACGGGAACATACCGTGTGGAACGCGGCAAAAGCAAGGGAAAATTCCCGTTCGGGGAGGTTGGCGAGGATTGCCGTGCCTCGGGGTCGAAATGTTCCCGTGCGGGAAGCACCCTGCGGGCTGCCGCACCGCGCTAAGGAAGAAACGGTTTGGGGAGAGCATCTCGCCGCCTGCACGACGGTACCTGCGTCAGGGCACCGCTGCCCGCACGGGGATGAACCGGATGTGGCCGAGAGAAGCCCGTGGATCAGAGGCTTCCCAGCACAAAGAAAACTAGGGCGAAGCAGATGGGGAGGAGGGCGGCTATGTAGGCGAAGACGTTGAGGATGTCGTTTTGGGTGGCGTCGGGGTTCAGATTCAGGCGGGCACCGATGAGGAGCCAGAGGCCTCCTCCAAGGATCACGGCGCTACCGAGGGAAAGCACCAGCGCCGGCATGGTCAGGGGCGCATCATGAAGGTGGTGGGGCCGGTGAGTTCCTCTAGCTGCGGCTGAATCCAGTCCACCCAGCGGCAGAGCATGGGGCGGGTTTCGCGCGGGTCGATGAGTTCGTGGACGGCGAAGGACTCGGCGCGCGGAAAGGGCGACCTTGCCTGTCGTAGTTGCTCCTCGATTTCGCGGCGCTTTTCGTCGGGGTTTTCGGCAGCCGCGATCTCCCGGTGGAACGCCACCGCGACTCCGCCTTCGAGCGGCAAGGCACCGGATTCCACGGAGGGCCAGGCGAGCACGTAGGCGTTGGGGCCGTAGTGGGCAGCGGTGGCGACGCCGAAGCCCTTGTGGATCTGGATCGAGGCCCACGGCACGGTTGCTTGCGCCGCCGCGCAGACCGCCGCCATGCCGTAGCGGATGGTGCCGTTGCGTTCCGCCTCGGGGCCGATCATGAACCCCGGCTGATCGACGAAGTTAACGATGGGCACGTGGAAGGTGTCGCACATTTCCACGAAGCGGCGGTACTTCTGCCCTGCCTCTGCAGTCATGGCGCCGGCGTAGTGGCGGCAGTCGTTGGCGAGCACGCCCACCGGCTGGCCGTTCAGCCGTGCGAGCGCCGCCATCTGGCTCGGGCCGTATTCGCGCCCCATCTCGAACACGGAGTCCTCGTCCATCACCATGCGGACGATCTCGCGCACGTCGAACGGTGCGTTGGAATCGCGCGGGATGGCGGTGAGGAGCTCCTCCTCCATGCGCTCTGGATCGTCGGCGCAGTCGATGCGGGGCGCGCGCTGGTGAACGTTGGTGGGCAGGTAGCTCAGGAACTGTCGGGTCTGGCGGAAGGCGTCATGTTCGTCTTCGGCGATGTTGTCGACGATGCCGCTCTTGCAGTGGATGTGGGCGCCGCCGAGTTCGTCCTTGGTGAGGCTCACCCCGAGCGCTCGTTCCACCAGCTTCGGGCCGCCGATCATCACTTGTGCCGTTTGCCGCGCCATGACGGCGAAGTGCGCGGCCACCATGCGTCCGGCGGGGAAGCCGGCCACGGCGCCACCGGCGGTGGAGACCACGGGAACCTGCCCCATGGCATCGGCGATGATGCGAAAGCGCGGGGCGCTGAACACGGGTTCGCCGACCGTGCCGCCCTTGCGTCCGCCGCCGCCCTTGACGCTGCCGCCGCCGCCTTCGAGACAGCGCACCAGGGGCACCTTGAACTGCACCGCCATGTGTTCTGCGTAAACGCTCTTGCGCAGGCCAGCGGCATTCGGCGAGCCGCCCTTCAGCGTGAAGTCCTCGCCGCCCACCACGACCCGGCGGCCGTCGATGCGGCCGAAGCCGACGACGTAGTTCGCGGGCACGTAGCCGGTGAGATTGTCGTCATCGTCGTAGTCTGGAATGGCCGTAGCGAGGCCCTGTTCCTGAAACGAACCCTCGTCCACGAGCGCCTCGATGCGCTCACGGATGGTGAGCCGGCCGCTGGCGTGTTGGCGGGCAATGCCGTCCTTGCCGCCCTGCACCTGCGCCAGCTTGCGGCGGCGCTCGATTTCCTTGACTTCCGGTTCCCAACTCATCGCGACGCTCTTTGCCCTGGTCTTGGCTTCGGGCACCGTCAGGCGGTCTCGATTACAGCGACCACCTGATCCTCCTCAACGGAGTCTTCCGGCGCCACCAGAAGCTCCGCCACCTTGCCGGCTTCTGGTGCCTCCACCGGGATTTCCATCTTCATGGACTCCAAGATGATGAGCACATCGCCTTCCTGCACGGCATCGCCGGCGGCAACCTCGACCTTCCAGACGTTGCCCGTGACCTCACTCTCGATCTGCACTCGCGCCATGAACCACCCCTTTTTCGCGAACTCTTCATGCCCACGCGCCGGAACCGGCGAAGCCCTGCGCGTTTGTCGAAACGCGCCTTTATAGCAGAAGCGGTGCGCCAGCCGGTGCTGGTGCGGCCTTGAGACGCGACTCGAGCCAACCTGTGTGGACCTTGCCGGCGAGAAAGTCGGGGTGGCGCAGGATGGCTTGCAGCAGGTCGCGGTTGGTGTCAACGCCGCGAATCTCGAATGCCTTGACGCCAACGAGCGTTCGACCGATGGCGAGCTCGCGGGTGGGGCCGGTGCCGATCACCTTGGCGAGCAGCGGGTCGTAGTAGGGCGTCATCGCCTGGCCTTCGGCGTAGCCCGCTTCCACGCGAACGCCGGTGAGGCGGGGTGGCCGGTAGGTGGAGAGCCTTCCCGTGGATGGCAACATGCGCCGCGAATCCTCGGCGTAGATGCGCGCTTGGACGGCGAATCGGTTGGACCCTTGCGGCGCGCGCTCTGGCGGCAGCAGCTCGTCCAATCGTTCCCCAGCGGCGAGGCGAATCTGCAACTGCACAAGGTCAAGGCCCGTGACTTCCTCTGTCACGCCGTGCTCTACCTGAAGCCTCGTGTTGACCTCAAGAAACGCGAATCGCCTCTTGGCCAGCAGTGTTTCCACAGTCCCGAGGCTCGCGTAGCCCATTGCTTCGAGCGCGGCGACCGCGCGCTCGCCGATGTCGGCAAGGTGGCCGGACCGGACACCGGGTGCCGGTGCCTCCTCGATCACCTTCTGGTGACGCCGTTGCACCGAGCATTCGCGTTCGCCGACGCAGCGCACGCGTTTGCCGTCGCCGAGCATTTGCAGCTCGATGTGGCGGGGGTTTGGCAACAGTGCTTCGAGGTACACGGCGGCGTTGCCGAATGCGCCTTGGGCGAGGGCCTTGGCGCTCGCGAAGGCGGCGACGAGTTCGGCCTCGCTCCGGGCTACGCGCATTCCGATGCCGCCCCCGCCTGCCGCCGGCTTCAGCATCACGGGCCAGCCAATGCGTCGCGCCGCGGCCGAGAGGGCGCGTTCGTCCTCGATCAATTCAGACCCCGGTGCGACCGGAAAGCCCGCTTGCTCCATGTGTCGGCGGGCACCTGTTTTCTCGCCGAATGTGCGGATTACGTCCGGGGCAGGGCCGATGAAGGCGATGCCGGCAGCGGCGACGCGACTCGCGAAGTCGGGGTTCTCCGCGAGGAAGCCATAGCCGGGGTGCAATGCGTCGGCACCTGCCGACTTCGCGGCGGCGATGACGCGCTCGATGTTGACGTAGGTGTCGGCCGCACGGTAACCGGGCAGGCGAGCGCTGGCGGTGGCTTCGGCGACGTGCGGCGCGGCGCGGTCGAGGTCTGAGTACGCTGCCACGCTTTCGACGCCGAGTTCCGAACAGGCCCGGACGATGCGGCGGGCCACGACGCCGCGATTGGCGATGAAGACGCGCCTGAACATGCTCAATCCGTTCTGACGCTGGCTTGTTCGAGCTCGCGCCATGCTTCGGCGAAGCCGCCGAGGCCGCGGGCGACGGTGCGCGGCGTCGTGATGCCTGCCGCCACTGCACATTCGACGGCGCGACGCACCGACCGGATGTCATCGGCGCATAGCGTCACCTCGAACATGTCGGTATCGGTACCTCCCCGGTGATCTTTGGGCTTCGGCAACGGATCGGCCAGCGTTGCCAGCAAGCGCTGCCGCAGCGTCGGTTCGATGAGGGCTGCGGTTTCGATGAGCATCCAGCGCGAAAGGACTTCGGGACGGTCGCACGCCGCCTTGTAGCTTGCCCAGTCCATAGCCATGTGCGACTTCAGTGATGGAAGAGGCGCAGGCCCGTGTGCGCCATGGCGATATCGTGGTCTTGGCAGGCTTGCTCGACTTCGGCGTCGCGAGCTGAGCCGCCCGGCTGGGCGATGAAACGCACGCCGTGGCGAGCGGCATGGTCCACGTTGTCGCGGAAGGGCAGGAAGCCGTCGCTGGCAAGCGAGACGCCGTCGAGTTCTGCAAGCCAGGCGCTGCGTTCCGCCGTCGTGAGCGGCTCGGCCGGTTCGTCCAGCGCGGCGGCGAACGTCGCGTTTTCGTTGGGCGTCATGTCGTCGTCGATGAAGCGTACGCGCCAGTTGATGCGTTCCTGGCGGCGCACGCCCGGGCGAAAGGCGAGGCCAAGCACCTTCGGATGCCTTCCCAAATGCCATGTGTCGGCCTTGGCCCCGGCTAGGCGCGTGCAGTCCACCCGCGACTGCTGCCCAGCGCCGATGCCGATCATCTGGCCGCCCAGGGCATAGGCCACCGAGTTCGACTGCGTGTACTTGAGCGTGATGAGCGCGAGCATCAGGTCGCACTTGGCTTCGCCGGTGAGTTCGCCGCACACCACATCGGCCAGATCGCGCACGCTGATCGGGCGGCTGTTGCGCTCCTGCGTCAACGCGACGCCAAACACCTCCCGTGTCTCCCGTTCCGGTGGCGCATAGTCCGCGTTGGCCTCGATGACGAGGAAGGAGCCGCCCTTCTTGGCCGCGAGGGTCGCGAGTGCCCCCTGCTCGAAGCCGGGCGCGATCACGCCGTCGCTGACGACGCCCTTGAGGTAGTTGGCCGTGGCGTAGTCCACTGGATCCGAAAGCCCGACGAAGTCGCCAAAGGAGGATTTCGGATCGGCGCCGCGGGCGCGCACATAGGCCGTGGCCAGCGGGGAAAGCTCGCGCTCTCCCACCTCGTAGGCACGACGCAAATCGTCGCCGAGTTCCACCGCTACCGCAGCTCCCGCCGGCGAGAGGTGCTTGAACGAGGCGGCGGCGGGCAGGTCCAGGGCGGCGCGCAACTCGCGCACCAGTTGCCACGCGTTGAGCGCGTCGAGCATGTTGATCATGGACGGCGCACCAGCGAGCACGCGCACAGCATCCGTCGCGGCGAACGCGGCTTGACCCTGATGCGGGTTGCAGCCGTAGCGGAGCTTCACGTTGGCCTGCCCACAGTCAGCCGAGATCGAGCGCGTGCCCCGTGAGCCGTTCATAGGCTTCGAGATAGCGCGCCATGGTGTCTTCGAGCACCTGTGCCGGCAGTTCGGGGCCCGGCGGTGTCTTGTCCCAGCCACCGTCGGCAACCACGGTCTCCAGATAGTTGCGCACGTATTGCTTGTCGAAGCTCGGCTGCTCGCCGCCCGGTGCCCACTCGTCGAGCGGCCAGAAGCGGGAGCTGTCCGGGGTGAAGATCTCGTCGATGAGCAGGGGCGCGTCGGCGCCGTCGACGGTGCCGAACTCGAACTTGGTGTCGGCCAGGATGATGCCGCGCTTAAAGGCGTACTCGCGTGCTCGCGAGTAAAGCGAAAGCGTCGTGTTCCCCAGCCAGCGCATGGTGTCATTGCCGACGATGGCCGCGCCTTCCTCGAAGCTGATGTTCTCGTCGTGGCCTGTGTCCGCCTTGGTGGAGGGCGTGAAAATCGGTTCTTCGAGACGGTCGCCGTTGTCGAGGCTCTTTGGCAGTTTGATGCCGCAGACGGCGCCGGACCGCTGATAGTCCTTCCAGCCGCTGCCGGCCAGGTAGCCCCGGGCGATGCACTCCACGGGCAGCACCTCCGTTTTGCGGCAAAGCGTGACGCGCCCGGCGAGCTCGCGACGCTCATCGTCGCTTAATCCCGGAATGTCGGCGACATCCGTGGAGATGAGATGGTGCGGCACCTCGTCGCCAAAGTGGTCGAACCAGAAGCGGGAGATCTGCGTCAGCACCACGCCCTTGCCGGGCAGGCCGTTGGCCATCACCACGTCGAAGGCGCTGATGCGGTCGGTGGCGATGATGAGAAGCGCTTCGTCGCCGTTCGGCATCGTCACGTCGTAAAGGTCGCGCACCTTGCCGGAGCGCTTGTTGGGCAGGGACAGGTTCGTGTCCATCACTAGGGTGGGCAAGGGAATCCTCCGTGTGTTTCGCTAACTTGGAACCGTTGCGGCCCGCGGTCAGTAGGCGCTTGCGCCGCCGTCTGCCTTGTAGATGGAGCCGGTGACGAAGGCCGCGTCGTCACTGGCGAGGAACAGCATCACCTTGGCGATGTCCTCCGGCTCTGCATAGCGGCCGAGTGGCACGGTGCCGCGGATGCGTTCACGCGCCGCCTCCGGGTCATCGGGCGACATGCCGGCCTCGAGGCTGCGCATCATGCGCGTTTCGACCGGGGACGGATTGACGGTGTTGACGCGGATGTTCATGGGTGCACACTCCCGCGCCGCCGCTCGCATGAGGCCGATCACCGCGTGCTTGCTGGTTCCATACGGGGCAATGCCAGGTGTACCGGAGAGACCCGCGACGCTGGAGGTGACGACGATGCTGCCGCCGCCGCGCTTCGCCATCGCCGGAATCGCATACTTGATGCCGAGCCAGACGCCCTTGACGTTCACTGCAATGACGCGGTCGAAGTCCTCTTCCCGGGTCTCGACGATGGGCGCCACCGCGCCCTCGATGCCGGCATTGGCGAGAAACGCATCAACGCCGCCATAGCGCTCCTCGGCGGTGGCGAACATGCGCTCGTTGTCGTCCGCTTGCGTCACGTCGGCAACGCAGTAGCTCACCCGATTGCTGCCGATGTCCCGCACCGTGCGTTCGAGCGCATCCTCGCTGAGATCAACGATGAGGACGTTGGCCCCCTCGGCGGCAAAGAGGCGCGCGGCCCCAGCACCGATGCCCCCGGCGCCGCCGGTGATGACGGCCGTCTTGTCAGCTAGTCTGTCCATGTTTCCCTCTCTGACGGGCGCACGCCTGCTGGGTCAAGCGCCGGTGCATTGCTTGGAAATCGTCGGTTGCCCTCGGTACATCAAGACGAATGTGGTTGATCGGATGCGTTCGGAAACGCGGTGCGGAAGTCCTCGATCAAGTCTTCCGTTTCTTCGATGCCGACCGAAATCCGAATCAGGGAGTCGGCGATGCCCATGCTGGCGCGGCGTTCCGGGCCCATTTCATGGTAGATCGTGTGCGCGACGGGGATCGCCAGGGTGCGGTTGTCGCCCAGGTTGCTCGACTTCACCACGATCTTGAGGCGGTTGAGGTAAGGGAACGGCTCGATGCCCGCGGCGAGTTCAAAGCTGAACAGGGCACCGGGAAGGCGGAACAGTTCCTTGGCGCGGTCGTGTTCGGGATGCGAGGGCAGGCCCGGATAGAAGACCTTGGCGACGCTTGGGTGTCCGGCGAGGTAGTCGGCCAACGCCGCCGCGCTCGCGCATTGGCGTTCCATGCGCAGCGCCAGGGTTTCCGCGCCGACGCCTAGGTGGTGGGCCGCTTCGGCGCCTATGGCGGCGCCGAAGTCGCGTAGGCCTTTCTTGCGAATCTGCGTGATGCCCCACTTGGCGGGTTCGCCCGTGCGGTAGGTGTCGTAGATGTTGTCGAAGGCGCTCCAGTCGAAGCGGCCGGTCTCGGTTATCGAACCGCCCAGGGCGTTGCCGTGGCCGCCGACGTACTTGGTGAGGCTCGTGACGATCAGCGAGGCGTCCACAGTGCGTGGCTGGAAGAGGTAGGGCGAGGTCATGGTGTTGTCGACGACGTACACCAGTCCGCGCTCCCGGCACAGGGCGCCGATGCCGGCGAGGTCGCTCACCTGGGTTACCGGGTTGGCGATGGTCTCGACGAAGACGAGCTTGGTCTCGGGGCGGATTGCCTCGGCCACCGCGTCGGTTTGCGTCGCATCGACGAAAGTCACTTCGACGCCATGCGCGGCGAAGCTCTGGAACAGGCTGTTGGTGTTGCCGAACAGGAACGAGCTCGAGACGAAATGGTCTCCCCGCCGCAGCAAGGCGAACAGCAGGGTGCCGATGGCGCCCATGCCGGTGCCGAAGCACACCGTGGCGACGCCGTTCTCCATGCGCGTGATCTTGTCTTCGAGCGCTGAGACCGTGGGGTTCACCTGGCGGCCGTAGGAATAGCCGCTGCTCTTGCCCTGGAACACGTCCGCGAGGTCCTGCACATCGTCGTAGCCGTACGCGACGGTGGCGTGGATGGGCTTTTGCAGCGAGCCGTGCTCAATGGGACTCGATCGGTCCGAATGCACGACGCTGGTTGTGAATCCGCGCATGGCTCGGCGGCGCTGGCGACCATCAAGGAACAAGCGCGAAATATACCGTAGCCGAACGGCGTGGCGGCGGCCGGTTGCCATCTACCCCTATCCCGCATTTCTCACCAGCCTTCGCTTGCGGGCGACGATGCGGGCTAGGCATGCACCCGTCAGGCCGGCGGCGGCAACGGAAAGAGCGGGAAGGCGCGGCAGAGTGCCGAAAGCGCCAGCACATGGCGGATGCGACCGGCTGCCACGTCTGCGCGGATTTCGTCCAAGGTCATGAGGCACACGCGAATGGCCTCGCCCTCGCCGGGCGTCGGTTCGGCGATGCGCTCGACGTCCTTGGCGAGGAAATGGTGGCAAAGGTGCGGGTGGATGGCCGGGTTTGGTTCCACGGCGCCCAGGGACGACCATTCGCCACCGCCGTAGCCGGTCTCCTCGAGCAGCTCGCGCCGGGCGGCCTCGAGCGGAGTCTCGCCCGGATCGACCATGCCGCCGGCGGTCTCTACCGTGCATTCGCCGATGCCGAAGCGGAACTGCTTGACCATTACGGACAGGCCGTCCGGCGTCAACGCGACGATGTTGATCCAGTCCACAGACTCGAGCACGAGCCTTTTGAGCACTGGCTCGCCCTTGGGGTGGCGCATCCAGTCGTGGCGCACGCTGAGGATGCGCAAGTCCGGGCCCGGTTCCGATCGCTCGCATTCCCAAATCAAGTCTTCATCTGCCACCAGTTTCCCCTCTTCAGTAGCCGGTGAGTTCCATGTAACCGGAACCGAGCCGGCGACCGCTTTCGTCCTCGACCCAAACCAAGCCTTCCCAATACCGTACGAACGTGTCCATCACCTGATCGTTCACGGCCGCGACTACGAAGAAGCGTTCGCCGGCAATCGTCAGCTCCCATCGCACCGGCCAGCCGCGCCACGCTCGCGTCGAGGTTAAGCGCACTTCGGCTGCATCCAGGCGTGTTGCGGCACCGCCGGGGTCGATTGCGGTGGCGGCGTTGTAGGCATCCTGGCCGCCATCGCGGCGGCGCAGTTGATAGAGCATGACGTCGCGGCCATCGTCGAGGTGCAGCGCAAACCAGTCCCAGCCAGCATATTCGGACGCCAGCACGCTGGTGCTCCACTCCCGGTCCAGCCAGCCGCGGCCCGTGACCTCGTGGCGTTCGCCGGCCACGCGCACGGTGCCGGAGACGGCCAGGCGCGGCACCGAGTAGTAGTAGGACGCATTCGCGGGGCCCTTGGCGGAAAACCCGGCATCGCCTTGCAGAACGATGGGCTTGGTCTGCTCGAGGCGCAGATTGAACCCAATCTCGCTGTCCTCGGCTTGCAACGTCATGGGCAGAAAGGCCGTCGAGACCGAAGCCAGCCGCCAGCCTTCGATCCAGGCGGCAAACGATGCCGTGGACGGCGGCGCTGGCGCCGCTGGGACGTTGGGCACATGGCTGACGCCGGCGAGCCGTGGATGCCCTCGCACCAGACGTTCCGCTTGATGATGGATACCTGCTTCGACGTCGGTGACGGCGAGGTGGCCCATGAACACTTGGGCGGTGCGCCAAGGCCCGCGGCCGCTGTGGGGCAAGAGCCCCTGACGGAAGAGCGTGAACTGCGCGCCGAAATCACGACCCTGATCGTCGCGCAGTGCGGCAGTGAAATACCACCACTCGCTGCGGAAGTCCGGATGGGCACCGTGGTCCCGTGGGAACTCGATGCTGGCGGGTGCGGTTGCGCGGCGGAAGCCGTCCGAATCTTCACCGCCTAGCACGGTGCGCAGGCGCCCGCCCTCGGCAGCAGGTTCCGTGCAGCCGGCGAGGGCAAGGGGCAGCAGAAGCAACGCGAACGCCAGCAGCCTTCGCACTGCGCCGCCCAGCGCCAGGCGGCTACTCATCGGCTGGCGCCGGGCTCGCAAACGCGGATCGCCAGCTCGGCAGCGCACCGGCCGCGAGCGCCGCCAGCATCCCCCAAGCGAGTGGGGTGAGCGTTGCGCCGAGGTCGGGATAAAGGTCGATGCTCCAGCCGAAGGCGGCCGGGCTGACGAAGGCGCAAAGCACCCATGCGGTTGCGTAGCCGAGCGGAATGGCGGCGACCGTCGCGACGGCGCCCAGCACAGCGCACTGCGTCAGCGCCATGCGCCACATCGTGGGCCGCGGCATTCCCATGGCATGGAGCAGGCGGAACTCCGGGCCACGCCGCGTCTGTAGCGCCGTCAACACGCCATACAGCCCCACGGCCGCCACCACCAACGCCAGCACGGCAAGTCCGGTGGCGACGGCGAATGACGCGTCGAAGACATCCTCTGCCAAGACGCGAAGCTGCTCTTGGTCCTGGACACGGCTGCCCGGCCATCGTTCCCGCGCCTCGCGGGCGATGGCGACTCCTTCCCCGCCAGATGTACGAACGAACAGGCGGTCCCGCCCAATCAGCACGCCTTGGAACACTGTCGCCAAGGTCTCCGGCGCGATGACCCGAGGCGTCGGCGCACCAAAGTCGCGGAACACATGCGCGATCTCGACGGGCCGAGTGTGGCCGCCGGCGCCGAGGCGCAACGTGTCTCCCGCGGCGACGCCAAGACGCCGCGCACCCAGCTCGTTCACCATCACCCGTTCGCTGAGGCTGGTCCCCAGCCCGTAGCGCCGGGCCTCCTCGGCATCGATGCGGGCAAAGGTCACGTCCACCGTGCCCTCGTCCGTGCGCGCCCGCATTGCACCGGGGCGTCGCACGTCCAAGCCCCGCTCCTGGAGCCAGGACAGGTCTGCGTCTTCCGGCACTCCGGCTACGTAAATGCCGGGCTGAAGCCGCTGATCGAGCATCGTGAGGAAGTCGCGGCGCAGGCTTTCCACCATCACCCCCATGCCGATGGCTGCCGCCGTGGCGACGGACAACGCGCCGAGGGCAAAGCCGATTTCGCCGGCATGAGCGCCGGCGGCGCGCAAGCTGAGCCGCAGCGAAGTCCGCTTGGGCGAAACCGAACGCGGGCCGACAGCGAAAACCGTGGCCGGCAGCACCACCAGCATGTGCGCGATGCACAGTGTCAGCAGGGCGGCAAAGGCCGCGAGCAGGCTGCCGCCGGCCAGCAACCCAGCTGAGGCCGCAAGGGCAATGGCAGCGCCGCTCGCCGACACCCAACGCCGCCTGGACCTTGCGGGGGCGGGTGTGATGCCGATGCGCCGAACGGCTGCCAAGGCGGCGAACATCGCCACAAGGACGCCGGTGCCGAACGCCTTGCCGATCACCCACGCATCCACTACGCCCTCTCCGGCTGCAGGCTGCGGCGACAGGGGTGCCGACAGCTCTGCGGACAGCAAGATACCGGCCACGAGCCCGAGGCCCGCCGCCATCGTTCCAACCACGGCGGATTCGCCCAGATGCAGGGCAGCGAGCACGCGCCTGGACACGCCAAGCGCCAGCAGGCGTTGCATCTCCCGCTCCCGGCGCGCCACGTTGGCAATGCCGAGTTCCGCCGCCAGGAATCCCGCCACCAACAGCGCCAGCGCACCCAAGGCACCCAGATTGAACACCACCGCGTCGGCGTAGCGGCCGACTCCTTGCCAGTTCGCCGCCGGCGTGACAACGAAGCCGTCGATGCGCGGGCCGGGTGGTGGATCGAGGGCGGCGGACAGGCCCGGCAACAATGCTTCGAGCCACTGCATGGGCAATCGCACGCCTCGGGGCGGAGCTTCGGTTCGCAGCCAGACGGCGTCGAGCTGGCCGGGGCGTTCGAGCAGTCGCCACGCGGTAGGCAGGTCCGCAAGCAGCACGTCGCCGTCCGCGAGGGCGACCAGAGAGGTGTCAGGCGGAGTGTCGCCATGCGCCAAAGCTGCCTGCACCACACGCTCGCTGGTCGCCAGCACATCTTCGGTCAGGAAGCGTTCGAGCGCGACCGGCATGGGGGCGGCGGGCGCGCCTAGCGCACGGTCGGAATGACCAATGTCGGCGAGTGGCTCGATGCCGACAAGGCGACGAAACTCGCCGCCGATGTGAACGGTTCCTTCCACCACCGGCAAGAGCCCCGCCAGCTCCGGCCATTCTCCGGCGCGCCAGCGCGCGCGCAGCTTGAAGTAGCGCTCCTCGGTGAGATTGGTGCGTGTCGCCACATGGCTGTAGCCGGCAAGTGCCTGAGTGTCGCGTACCGAATCGGCCAGGGTCTGCCCCGTCAGATGCACCGTGACGACGGACGTGACTGCAAGCGCGATGCCGAGGCCTGTGACGCCGGTGCCGACGGGATTGCGCGCCAGAAACCGAAGCTGGCTGCGAAGCAACAGCAACATGCCTCTCACCGCGCCCACTCGTCGCCAGTCGCGCTACGCGAGCTCGATCACGCGATCGGCCCGGGCGGCGATGCGTTCGCTGTGGGTTGCAATCACGAGGGCGGCCCCAGACTCACGCGTCTCCCGCCAAAGGGCGTCGATGACCTGATCGGCATTGGCACGGTCGAGATTGCCCGTCGGTTCATCGGCCAGCACCAGCGGCGGCTCGGCGGCGAGCGCCCGAGCGATGGCGACACGCTGCTGCTCGCCGCCGGAGAGAAATGCAGGAAAGGCGTCACGCCGCGCCCCGAGTCCCAGCGCTTCGAGCCGGCCCAGAGCCCGGTCCGCATCGCCGCCACCGGCGAGTTCCACCGCCAGGCGGACGTTCTCGGCCGCCGTCAGCGTCGGCACGAGATTGAAGAACTGGAACACCATGCCCACCCGGCGGCGACGAAACCGCGCTCGTTCCTGTTCGTTGCTGGCGGATAGGGTGAACGACGCCCCATCGCCGTGGAAGCGCACCGCGCCAGAGTCCGGCTGCAGGATGCCGGCGACGATGTTGAGAAGAGTGGACTTGCCGCAGCCGCTTGGGCCGCGAAGGGCGACGGCGGCGCCGGCTTCGACCCGAAAGGACACGTCGGTCAGCACCGGGCGTTCGCGGCCGCCATCGCGAAAGCTCTTGGAGACCCCATCGACTTCGAGCAGCGTTCCTCGGTCGTCGCCTTGCGGCCCGGCGTGGGAATGAGCCACCTGAGCCGCCACTGCCAACCGCCGTCAGGAGTACTGCATGCCTTGGCGATGCAGTTCGCCGGTGATCTCGATGCGATGCGCACCGGCACGCACCGCCCCGAGCAGGTCCTCGACCGAGCGAAAGGGCGCCGCCATGCGCAGCGTTGTCAGGGTCGGGAAGATCATCTGCCACTCATCCGCGTCGAAACGGCTGAGCGCCGCCGTGGGCGTCACCCACTCGCCGCCGACGGTTTCGTGCTGGTGGCCGAATGCCGACTGCCGGGGCGGCATGACGGCGACGAAAAAGCGCGTGTCGAAGCGGGCCGGTGCGGTCTCCGGCGTGATCCAGTGGCTGAAATAGGCGACGCGATCGGTCGCGAGTTCTAGCCCCTCGCGGCGCGCGATCTCGCCCAGCGTGGTCTCGCCAGCCCCAAGCGCGTCCTGGTAACCGTCGAAGCGCTCCGATTCCGCATCGTCCGCCGGCTCGAACAGGGTGCCGCTCCGATAGGCGAGCAGCACCCCGCTCTCCTCAAAGCACTCGCGGATGGCGGTCACCCAATAGCGCAAGCCACCGCGGGCCATCATCAGACGGCGTGAAGCGTCGCGGTCATCGAGGCCGGCGCAGGCGTGTTCGAGATCGCTGTCGAGGGAATCCACCTTGCCACCGGGGAAGACATGCAGGTCCGGGAAAACGCCACGTGCCGGGCGCTGCACCATGAACACTTCGATGTCGGCAGCCGCCTGTCGCACCACCAACACCGTGGCCGCCTTGCGGATCCGAGGCGGAGTGCGGCCCTGAGTCCGGTTCTGCTGAGCGCTTGCCAAGGAAGTCCCGCCTGAAGGCTCCGATGGGTGGCGCATCATACGTTGCACGAAGGCCAGCAGTTCGCGCCAGCGAACTGCCGACGCGCCGTCGGGGCGCGCATGCCGAGGCCAGCGGCTCGCGCAGCGAACGGCCACGTATGCAGAGTGGCGCGACTGGCATCCGAGGCCTCGCCCATATCGGTCGCGGGGGAGCGACCCCGTCGTGTGAAGGCTGCGTGAAAGCGTGCTGGCAATCCGCTCACCCTGCCTTCACCTGGACTGGGGGACGATCCTGCCGAGACAGTCACGGAGCCCGGCCACATGGATCGCGCGGTGCCGGCACTTGCGAGCGACCCCGACGATGCCGTCAGTTGGCTTCGGATCGTGCCGTTCATTGGCCTGCACATCGCATGCTTCGCGGCATTCGCTGTCGGGGTCAGCCCTGTGGCGCTGGCCGTGGCGGTGGCGTCGTATCTCGTTCGCGCCTTTGCGGTGAGTGCGTTTTATCACCGCGGGTTCTCGCACCGGGCCTTTCGCGCCGGGCGTACGACGCAGTTCGTGTTTGCCGCGCTGGCGGCGGCGGCCACCCAGCGCGGGCCGCTGTGGTGGGCCGCGCATCATCGGATGCACCACGCCAAGGCGGACACCGATGCAGATCCCCACAGTCCGCGGCGCGGCTTCTGCTGGTCGCACATGGGCTGGTTTCTCACCAAGCGCCATTTCCGCACGCCGCTGCTGCCGGTGCGTGATTTGGCTGCGCTTGCCGAGTTGCGCTGGCTCAATCGCTTCGACCTGATCGCGCCCGTCGCCTTCGCCGGGGCGATGTTCGCGCTCGGCGAGGCGCTCGGTGCGGACTTTGGCACGAGCGGTTGGCAGATGCTGGTATGGGGTTACGTCGTATCGACCGTCGCGCTCATGCACGCGACCTTTCTCGTGAACTCCGTCGCCCATCGACCGGGTGCCGGACGCCGCCGGCAGCGGCCATTCGACACCCGCGATTCGAGCCGCAACCTCTGGTGGCTGGCGCTCATCACCATGGGCGAGGGCTGGCACAACAACCACCATCGCCATGCCGGCTCCGCGCGGCTGGGCTTTCGCTGGTGGCAGCTAGACCTCGCGTGGCTGGGCCTCAAGCTCTTGGCCTGGCTCGGGCTCGTGACGGACCTGAAGCCGGCGCCCATGAAGGGAGAGCGACCGTGCGGGTCGCGGTGATTGGCGGTGGCGTTGCCGGGATGGCGACCGCCCACGTCGCGCAGCGCTTCGCCGACGTGACCCTGTTTGAGGCGAGCGGCTCCCTTGGCGGCCACACCGACACGCATAACCTGTTTGTGGACGGGCGGACGTATGCGGTGGACTCCGGCTTCATTGTCTTCAACCGCCGCAACTATCCGGGCTTTTCGGGCTGGCTCGATGAACTCGGCGTCGACTCTCGGCCCACCAGCATGTCCTTCGGGGTCAGCGTCGATGGCGTGGAATACGGCACCACCGACTTGCGGGCTCTCTTTTGCCAGCGCCGCAACCTCTTGAGCTCCACCTTCCTCGCGATGCTGCGCGACATCCGTCGCTTCTACCACCGAGCGGCGTGCGTCGGCCAAGACGACACTCGGACGCTCGCCCAGTTCCTGGCCGAAGAGCGCTTCTCCGAGAGCTTCGAGCACCGGCACCTGCTGCCCATGTGTGCCGCCATCTGGTCCGTGCCGCCCGATCGGGCGCGGCAGACGCCCATCGGCCACGTCGCGCGCTTCATGGCCAACCACGGCTTGCTGCAGCTTCGAGACCGCCCGCAATGGGAAGTTGTCGAGGGCGGCTCTGCCGCCTATGTGCGCGCCTTCGCGAGGCGCTTTCGGGGCTGCGTCCGCGCCTCGCAGCCGGTGCGGCGCGTGGAGCGGGACTCGGCCGGGGCCACGGTGCAGACCGATGCGGGAGAAGACCGGTTCGAACACGTGGTGCTCGCCTGCCACGCCGACCAAGCGCTCGAACTCTTGGCGCCTACATCCCTCGAACGCGACGTGGTGGGGGCCTTTCGCTTCCAGCCGAACCGGGCCGTGGTGCATTCCGATGCCTCGGCGATGCCGCAGCGCCGCGGCGCTTGGTCGAGCTGGAACGTCCGCGCAGGCCCGAGTGGCGGGATGGAGTCCACCTATTGGATGAACCGCCTGCAGGGAATCCACTCGCCGCAGCCCTTCTTCGTCACGCTCAACCCCGAGCGGCAACTGGACGGGGTTTGGGCCGAGCGCCACTACAGCCACCCGGTGTTCACGCTGGGCACGCAGTCGGCGCAGCGTCGCCGCGACGAGGTGCAGGGCGCAAACCGGACCTTTTGGTGCGGCGCGTGGTGGGGCTGGGGGTTCCACGAGGACGGCTTTCAGAGCGGCATAGAGGCCGCCCACGCGGTTGCGGCTGCAGCAGGGCAGATGGGGGCGTTGGCGGATGCTCGGTGAGATGGTCTGCGTCGGTGCCGTGTTTCATTCGCGCGCGGTGCCGCGGCACTTCTTCCGCTACCCGCTTTGGATGCTTTGCGTCGATGTGGAGCGCGTCCGCAGCGGCATGAGATGGTTGCTGGCGGGCGACGGTCACTTGCTGGCGCCGAATGTCGTTCGGGACCACTTGCGTCGTGTGGGCGCTGCGGCCGACGGCCGCCTGCTTGCGCTCACCGCGCCACGTTCGCTGTCCGGCAACTTCAACCCGGTGGATTTCTATCTCTGCCTCGACGCCGGCGGCAAGGGCACGCTCACGGGCCTCGTGCTGCATGTGACCAACACGCCTTGGGGCGAACGCCATTGCTATGCCCTGAACGCAGCCTCAGCGAGCGTGGAGCCGGGTCGATACCGGTTCGAGTTCGACAAGGCGTTCCACGTCTCGCCGTTCCTGCCCGTTGCCGGCCGCTACACGCTGCGGCTCGCGATTCGCGACGGTGCCCTGGGCATCGCCATCGCTCTTGCGGGAGCCGAAGCCGTCAGCGCCCGACTGGCGCTGCGCACGCGGCCGTTGACCATGACGCGGGTGCTGGCCGCCTCGATGCGGCGCCCGGCGCAGAGCGCGACGACACTGGCGCGAATCCATTGGCAGGCGGCACGGCTGTGGCTCCGGGGAGCCGAGTTCCATGTGCATCCGCGGCGGAGCGTTCGATGACCGTGCGCTCACTAGGGTGGGCTAGCACGGCTGCGGTCGAGCGCGCGCTCCGGAATCTGCGTGGCGGTACGTTGCTGCTGGCGACGGCGGTGGGCACCGCGGAGTATGGTGCGGGAGCGCCGACGGTGCGCGTCACCGTGCATCAAGCCGACTTCTTTCGTCGCCTTCTGCTGCGCGGATCCGTTGGTGCTGGCGAGAGCTACATGGATGGCGAATGGGATTGCGACGACCTGCCGGCACTGCTCCGGATCATGCTGCGCAATCGCTCGGCGCTCGAAGGCCTGGAGGGGCTCGCCTCCGTCCCCGCCGCCGTTGGCGACGCCCTCGGCCATCGGTTCCGCCGCAACACGCTGCGGGGTAGTCGCCGCAACATCCACGCGCACTACGACCTCGGCAACGATTTCTTCCGTATCTTTCTCGATCAGGGCATGAGCTACTCCTGCGCGGTGTACGACACCGGGGCGGAGTCGCTGGAGGAGGCTAGCGCGGCGAAGCTAGAGCGTCTTTGCCGCAAACTGCAGCTTGGCCCCGACGACCACCTGCTCGACGTCGGCTGCGGCTGGGGCGGTCTTGCCATCTACGCGGCAGAGCGCTTCGGCTGTCGCGTAACCGCAGTCACGGTGTCGGAGGCACAACATCGCCACGCTCGCGAGCGCGTCGCCGCGTGTGGCCTCGGCGAGCGCATCAAGGTGCTGGCCCGCGACTATCGCCGGGTGACGGGTCAGTTCGACAAGATCGTCTCGGTGGAGATGGTGGAAGCGGTGGGGCACGATCATCTCGACCGCTACTTCGCCGCCTGCTCGCACCTGCTCAAGCCAAGCGGGCTCATGGCGCTGCAGGCCATCGTCATCCGCGACAGCCGCTACCGCCGTGCCCTGCACCGGGCGGACTTCATCAAGAAGCACATCTTTCCCGGCGGCTTCATCCCCAGTGTGTCGGTGCTTACCCGCGCCGCGGCGAAGGCCGACCTCACCCTCGTGAACCTGGAGGATTTCGGCCTCGACTATGCGCGCACCTTGCGCGAGTGGCGGCTCCGTCTCGACGCTGGCGCGCATCGGCTGCCAGCGCAGCTCGCGCCACAACAACCGTCGCCTTCGGACAACGCTTCCTGCCCCAGCCCAAGCCGCCCGGCAGCCTGTCAGCAGGCGGCTGGCTCGCGCCATCCGAAGTCCGACAAACTCCTCGAAGAACGCTTCGTGCGCATGTGGCGCTTTTACTTCGCCTACTGCGAGGCAGGATTCGCCGAACGCGCCACCAGCGACGTGCAGATGCTGCTGGCGCCGGGGGGCTGGCGCGGGCCGGTGTGGCGTGCGCGAGGCTCGGCGTGAGGCAGCGAGGCACCGATCCTTTGGTGCGCTTGGCGGAGGCGGGAGGTGTGCCCGATGCGCTCGTGCGGCTCGGCATCCGCCAACTCATTCGCCGCCGCCTGCGCCAGGAGGGCGCTGGCGAAGGCCAGCAGTTCGCGCGAGCGACCGGCCGCCGCGCCCGGCGAGGTGCCCGACTTGCGGCCCGCCAGCGGCACATGCTGCGGCAGCTCGAGCGCGGCCCAATCGCCGAGCACACCGCCGCCGCCAATGCACAGCACTACGACACGCCGCCGGCCTTCTTTGGTCAGGTGCTGGGGCCGCGCATGAAGTACAGCGCTTGCCTTTGGCCGGCGGGAACGACCACGCTGGCGCAGGCCGAGGAGCGAATGCTGGAGCTCTATGCCGAGCGGGCCGGGCTTGCCGACGGGATGCGGGTGCTGGACCTCGGCTGTGGCTGGGGTTCGTTCGCGCTTTGGCTGGCCGAGCGGCACCCGGCCTCCCGCATCGTTGCGGTGTCCAACTCGACCGAGCAGCGGGGTTACATCGCCGCAACGGCAGCCGCGGCCGGCCTCGACAACGTGGAGGCCCGCACCGCCGACGTGAACGATTTCATGCCGGATGAGCGATTCGACCGCATCGTCTCGGTGGAGATGTTCGAGCACATGCGCAACTATGCGGAACTCTTGCGACGAATCTCGTCGTGGCTGGTGGCGGACGGTGCACTGTTCGTCCACATCTTCTGCCATCGCAGCCTTGCCTATCCGTTCGAGGCGGACGGAAGCGGCGACTGGATGGCGCGCCACTTCTTCACCGGCGGGATCATGCCGGCCCGAGACACGCTCGCGCGCTTTCAGGAGCACATGCGGTTGACGCGAACGTGGGAGGTTTCTGGCAGCCACTACCGGCGCACCGCCCGCGCCTGGCTCGACAATCTCGACCGCAACCGTGAAGCCGCCGGCAAGGCGCTGTCGGTAGCGCTGCCCGCTAGCGCCGAGCAGGGCGAAGCGTGCATCCCGCTGCAACGCTGGCGCATGTTCTTCATGGCTTGCGAGGAACTGTTCGGCTTCAACGGTGGCAGCGAATGGCTTGTCTGTCACTATCGCTTCCAGCCTCGCCCCATCGCCAACGGCTTGCAGGGGGGAGTGCAGCCACTCTCGTAACGCTTTAAGCGTGGCGCGCAAGGTGCGTTGGAAGGAGGATGCGAATGGGTGTGCGTCGGGGGCTCAGCGCCCGCCTCGGACGGCTCTTTGCCGTGCAGCTCACGGTTATCGGCGCGGCGACCGTGGCCGGCATCTTCGCGACGCAAGCGGTGGTGGAGGACCTGCTCACGCGGCAGGCGCTGGCGCTGGAGGCCGAGCACTTCTGGCAGCGCCGAGCCGAGAACGACGGCCACCCACTGCCGGACACGGCCAACATGCGCGGCTACCTTGGCGGGTCGTCGTTGCCGGCCGATCTCGAAGGCGAGCCGCCCGGTTTCCGCCGGCTAGCGTTCGAGGGACAAAGCCGCCTCGTGCACGTTTCCGAGCGCGCCGGGGAACGGCTGTATCTCGTCTTCAACGCCGGGCAGGTGTCGGATCTCGCCTTCTATTTCGGCATCCTTCCACTGTCGGTGGTGCTGCTGCTGATGTATGTACTGCTGTTCGTGGCCTATCGCTGGTCTCGTGCCGCGCTGTCGCCCCTCGTACGCTTGGCGCGGGAGCTCGAGACGGTGGACTTCGACCGGCCCGGCGGTGTCGCGCTCCATCTCGACGCCGTTCGCACCGTCGCCGATGCGGAAGTGGCAACGATGGTGGACGCCCTCGACCGCTTCACGAACCGGCTCGACGCCGCCATCGAGCGCGAACGCCTGTTCACCCGCGATGCCGGACACGAACTTCGCACGCCACTGGCCGTGTTCAAGGGTTCGCTGGATCTCTTGGCGCGCAACCCCGATCGTCCGTCGCACGATCAGCGGGCGCTCGCCAGGATGCGACGCACCGCCGACGACATGGAGTCTCTGCTCGAAACCCTCCTCACCTTGGCGCACGAAGAGGCGATGGCAACCGACGTGCCGGTGCAGGTGGGCGACATCGTCGCCGAAGAGGCAGGGCGTCTCGCGGATCTTGCCGAGGAGCGCCGCAATCGCCTGACGGTGCGGGAACCCGACGGTCTGCTGGTGCTGGCGCCGGAGCCGGCCGTGCGCGTGGTGGTCGGCAATCTGCTCCGCAACGCACTCGCCTATACCGAGAATGGGGAGGTGGATGTCGGCCTGGAAGATGGGCGGCTCAGGGTCTCCGACACTGGCGTCGGCATGTCGCGGCAGGAACTCGCCCGTGCCTTTGATCCGTTCTATCGCGGCGAGAAAGGGAGAGCGATGGCGCAGGGACACGGGCTTGGACTGTCCATCGTTCGGCGGCTTACCGCGCAGTACGGCTGGACGCTTCATGCCCGCAGCAGCCCGGGACATGGCACCACGGTGGAGGTTCGGTTCTCAGAATAGGAGCCTGAGGCCGCAGGAATGGCGCGACAGGTTGATCCGTCAATCGCTGGCCGGTTGGTCGTCTGGGAAGCGCAGGCAGTAGCCGCGGCCGGGCACCGTGGTGACGATGTGCTCGGCGAAGGGGCGGTCGAGGGCTTGGCGGAGGTTGTAGATGTGGCTGCGCAGGGCGTCGCTGTGCGGCGGTTCGCCGTCCCATAGGTCGCGTTCGATGGTGCGGCGCGAGACGACGCCGGGGTGTTCGCGCAGCAAGAGCTCGAGCAGTCGGAAGGCCGTGCGCGACAGGGCAATGGGCACGCCGCCCCGGTTGACCTCGGCGGTGTCGGCGTCGAGCACGAGGTCGGCTACTTGGTAGCGGCGCGTCAGTCCTTCGGCCCGCCGCGCCAGTGCCTCGATCCGAGCCACGAGTTCGGGCATGTCGAAGGGCTTGACGAGATAGTCGTCGGCGCCGGCGTCAAAGCCCGTGAGCTTGTCTTCGAGCCGGTCCCGGGCCGTGAGCATGATGACGGGCGTGGCGATGCGGGCATCCTTGCGCAGCCGTTCGCAGACCTTGAGGCCATCCATGCCGGGCAGCATGACGTCGAGCACCATCACGTCGTAGGTTTCGGTGACCGCGAGATGCACCGCCACCAGACCGTCGGGCGCATAGTCCACATGGTGGCCGCAGGCTTCGAGATAGGCGCCGGTGGTCTCGGCGAGCTCGGCGTGGTCCTCCGCCAGCAGGATGTCCAGGCTCCGGCTCACGCAGGCTTCTCCGCCGCCGAGCCCGCCAAGGCCGAACGCAAGAGCGCGTCCTTTTCCGCCCAACGCCGCGTGAGCCAAGGCTTGGCCCCTTCGCTGGCGATGACGGCGGCTGGCGTTGCCTGCACCACCACGCCAATCGGTCCGCATAGACCGGCAAGGAAATGCCAGAACAGCGGTGCCGGCCGCGGCTCGCGATAGACGATCGCCACATCCACCACCGTCACCGGCAACGGTTCGAGTGCCGCGAGGATTGCGGCGAAACCGCCAACCCGAGGCGGCAGCAACCGTTCGAGAGCGGCGCCGGGATCGCGCTTGGTCTCGCGGAAGCGAGTTCCCTCAACGAACGCCAGCATTGCCGCCGGCGCATCGGCAAGGCCGGCGCAGGCTTCGCGGATGCGCTCGATATCGCCTCCGTTCCGCTGTGTCCTCTGGCCGCCGGCGCGGCGCCGCAGCATCGGGAAGTCGAAGGCGAGGAAGATGAGCCCCAGCACCGGAATCCACGCCAGTTCTCGCTTGCAGAGGAACTTCAGGATCGGGCCTCGGCGGGAAACGACGCTTTGCAGGACGAAGATGTCGGCCCACGAGACGTGGTTGGAGATGACGACGCAGGTCTCGTCGGCATTGAGTTCCAGCGCCGGTTGCTGCCAGGACGCGCCGGATACGGTGCCGAGCCACCAGTCGTCCACGGTCACGGCGGCGCGATACACGTCGGCGGCACGGCGGGCGAGCCAAGGGCGCATGGGCGGCACGAGCAACTTAAGCGGGAACAGGAGGAGCAGTGGCACGCACCACACAAGCAGGTTCAGCGCGATGGCGACTAGGGCTACGGTGGCCTTGGCATGTTGGCCGGCGGTCATCGGCGCGGCGGCAACGGCAACAGCATGGGCGTGCGCTCGCGATAGCGGCGATAGGCGGCGTCCTCCCCCCAACGCTTCTTGGCGCGCGCATCGAGCAGGGGAATGCCGCTGACGAAGGTGAGCTGCAGGCCGATCAGGAGGGGCGAAAGCAAGGTGGCAAGCTGCCAGCCTTGCAGCGCCGGCGCCGCGGCCAGCGCCACCCCGCACCAAAGCAGTATTTCGCCGAGATAGTTCGGGTGGCGGCACCAGGCCCAGAGTCCGGTATCGATGAAGCGCTCGGCGTTCTCCGGGCGCATGCGGAAACGCCGCTTTTGCTCGTCGGCAAGCACTTCGATGGCGAAGCCAGCCAGCCACAGCGCCGCGCCGGCGAGCAACCAGCCATCGAGGCCCGGCGCCGCGGCCGGCGACGTGATGGCCGCCAGCGCCGGCGCACAGGCAAGTGACACCCACGCGCCCTGCAGCGTCCAGGTCATCAGGAACGCCGGCAGCCGCGCTTTCAGCCGGTCGAACCGGCGATCCGCACCCGTGCGGCGAATGCGAAGGAACAGGAAGAGGCCCAGGCGCACTGCCCACACCGCCACAAACGCGGCGAGCAAGCCGCTGCGGAGATCGACGGCACCCGATGCCAAGAGCGCCACGACCAGGACGGTCAAGTAGGTCGTAGAACCGGTGAGGTCGAAGAAGTGCTCCGAACGCGAGAGCCACGCCGGCACGAAGGCCAGCCACTGCATGGCGTAGGCGATGACCACACACCAGGCAAACACGGGCAGCGCGCCCCAGCGGCTGCCGCCATCTCCTCCGGCCAGGGCGACCGAGAGGCCCACGAGGATCGCGCCAGCGACCCCCAGCCACGCGGTCAGTCGATTCACGCCCCGCCTCTCACTTTCGTCCGTTTGGGGCCGATGGCGATGCGAAGCTTCGGTTTCACGACTGCTTTGTACCGCGTTGCGCACCGAATTGCGACTCTGCGGGAAGTGGCCATCGGCAGCTTGAGGGCGAAAGCGAGCACGAGAGTTCCCTATGGCGGCTTGGCCGGGGCAATGAGCCTTGCCGAAGACGCCAAGGTGCCGGTTTGACATCGACCTGCGGGCTATGGACAGTTGCAAATGGTGATTGAAGATCCACCGATGGACACCGAGTCGACCAAGGGCAGCCGCCAACGCTTGCACCCGTTTCCCGACGGCTGGTACGTCGTCGAGCAGAGCTCGCGCCTGCCTGTGGGCAAGTTGGTGGAAAAGCAGTGGATGGGTCACGAGATCGTCGTCTGGCGCGATCGATCCGGTGCGGTTTGCGTTGCCGACGCAGTCTGCCCTCATCTCGGCGCTCATCTGGGTCCGCGTGGCGGCGGCATGGTGTCGGATGATTGCCTGGTCTGCCCCTTCCACGGCTTTCGCTACGACACCACCGGGCGCTGCGTGGCGACGCCGGACGGGCCGCCGCCGCGGTCGGCGCAGTTGACCCAATTCGAGGTGGCGGAGTGCAACGGCTTCGTGTTCGGTTGGTATCACGGCAGGGGCGAGGCACCCCGGTGGCGGCCTCAGGAAGTGTCGGTGGGGAAGCGGGCGCGGTCGCTTGCCGTACTGCGCCTGCGCGCGCACCCGCAGACCACCACGGAGAACTCGGTGGACAGCGCCCACCTTGGCCACGTGCACGGGTATCAGGAACTGAGGCAGACGGCTGCGACCGAGATCGAAGGCCCGATTCTGTCGAGTTCCTATGCCTTCACCCGCAACATGCTCACCCCCGGCCTGCGCTTGTTCAAGCTTTCCGTGGAAATCGCCATCTCCGTGTGGGGGCTTGGGGTTTCGACGGTGTTAATCAAGGGCCGTGGCGGCCTGCGCGTGCGCCAATGGGTGCTGGCGACGCCTGTGGATGGCGAGCTGATCGATTTGTGGCTCGGAATGGACCTGGAGGCGCCGCCGCACGAGTGCTGGCTGCGTGGCCCGCTGGCGGCGCTTGTTCGAGCCATCCTGCCGCGCCTGTTCCTGCACGAGTTGGTGCTGGAAGTGCGCAAGGACGCGCAGATCTGGGCAAGGCAGGACTATCGACCACGGCCCGTATTCTCCGGAGCGGATCGCGACCTGCTGCGCTTTCGCCGATACTGCGAGCAGTTCTACGCTGGCTCGTAGCGCCACAGGTATGATGCCGGGCGAAGCGCTGTGGGGAGCGGGACGCCATCAAGGATGGCGGAACGGATACAAGGATGTCGCGACGAAAGGGATTCCTCATCGCCGCCGCGGTACTCGCCGGGTTCCTCGCTCTTGCCGCTTTGTTGGTGTCGCTTGCACCCGATTCGGAGCGGCGCGATCCACCATCTCGCGTTCCCTTTGTGCAGACGGCGGCGGTGGCAGCGGGGGTTGGGGCCATCCCCGTGCACGGTGCGGGCGTCGTGCGCCCGGTCGCCGAGGTCGATCTTGCCCCACAGGTCGGCGGGCGCGTCGTCTGGGTGGACCCGACTTTGCAGAGCGGCGGACGAGTCACCGCCGGTCAAGTCCTGTTCCGCCTGGATACCGCAGACTATGAGCTCGGGGTGCTGCAGGCGGAGGCGGCACTGGAGGCTCGTCGCGTGGAGCTCCTCAAGGCCGAGGAGGCCGCCGCCATCGCCGCCGACGAGTACGAGCGATTCGCCGCTCGTGCCGGCGCGGACGCGCTGCCGGCTACCCCCTTGGTGCTGCACCGGCCACAACTGGAGGCCGCCCGCACTGCGTTGCGGCGAGAGGAAGGTGCGGTTGCCCACGCCAAGCTCGCGCTTGCCCGGACGCAGGTCACGGCACCCTTCGACGGCATCGTGCGCGAGGAGTCGGTCGAAACCGGCCAGTTGATGACCGCACATGTGCCGGTTGGACGAATCTTCGCGACCGACGCCGTGGAGGTGGTGGTGCCGCTCGCGGACGCGGAGGCGAGCCTCATTCCTGGGCTCTGGCAGGACGGCGGCACTGAACGCGCCGAAGCGATCGTGCATGCCGAATACGGCGACGTGCGGGGCAGTTGGCGCGGGTTTGTGGACCGGGCCTTGGCGTCCCTTGACGAAACCACCCGCACCATCGAAGTCATCGTCAGGGTGCCGAACCCGTTTGCTGTAAGCGACGCAACGGAACAGGCACACCCGCCGCTGCTGGTGGGCAAGTTTGCCGAAGTGACCATCGACGGCGCGGCACCCGGGGGGTACTTCCGCCTTCGACGTGCAGCCCTGCAACCGGGGGACGAGGTTTGGTGTCTGCGTGAGGACGGCACCGTGCGCATCGTGCCGGTGCGGGTCTTGCAGCGGCTGGACGATGAGGTCTTCGTCACCGGCCCGCTCGATACCGATGAGCCAGTCATCGTCGGCGGCATTCGCTTCGCCACGGACGGAATGGCGGTGCGCACGGCAGACGACGAGAGTCCTGCGACGCCCGCGCAATGAACGGCGCTAGCCACGGGGAACCTGCCGGTCCTATCGCCTATATGGCGAGCAACCGCGTTGCCGCCACGCTGCTCATGCTCGGCATCTTGGCCGCGGGGCTGGTTTCGCTCGGTGGCCTTGAGCGCGAGGCCTGGCCGGTCGTGCCCTTCAACACGATTGAAGTCAGCATGGCGTATCCGGGCGCGACTCCGCACGAGATTGAAGAGTCCATCGTCGCCAAGATCGAGGAGGAGTTGCGTCCGCTTGAGGACGTGAAGGCGGTGAAGTCCGTGGCGGCGCCGGGCATGGCTTCGATCCGGGCGGAACTCAAGACCGACACGGACATCGGCCGCGCCTTGGAGGACATCAAGTCTGCCGTCGCCCGCATTCAGTCCTTCCCCGGCGCGGCTGAGCGTGCCGAGTTCCGCGAGATGAGCAACCGCCAGAGCATGATTCGGCTCATCGTGCATGGCGACATATCCGAGCGCGCGCTCAAGGAGCTTGCGAGCCAGATCGAGGAGGAGCTGGCAACGTTGCCAACCGTCTCCTATGTCGAGACGACCGGGACAAGGCGCTACGAGATATCCGTCGAAGTGCCGCTCGTGCGGCTGCGGGCGCTTGGGTTGACGCTGGAAGACTTGGCTGCGGCGGTGCGAGGCGCTTCGCTCGACCTTTCCGCCGGCAGCATCGACACGAGCGAGTCGCAAGTGCGGGTTCGCACCCTCGGCCAGCGCTACGACCAGCAGGACTTCGAGGACATCGTGCTCGTTGCCGGCACGGACGGAACGGCGATTCGGCTTGGCGACGTCGCCACCGTGCACGACGCCTTCGAGGACGTGGACCTGATCCTGCGCCATCAGGGCAATCCCTCCGTTTTCGTCGAGGTGTCCCGCGCCGATGGCGAGCAGGTGATGGATGTGGCCGAGGCGGTGCACGAGCACATCGCCAACGTGGTGGTGCCATCGCTGCCCGATGGAGTTGGCGTCACCATCTGGAACGACGACTCGCAGACCTACTCCGAACGGCTGAGTCTGCTGCTCAAGAACGGGCTCTTGGGCCTCGCCCTCGTCATGGTGGCGCTGGCGCTGTTCCTGGAGATCCGCTTGGCCGTGTGGGTCGTGGTGGGTCTCCTGACGGCCGGCATCGGCGCCCTTGCGGTGATGATGGTGTTCGACATCGCCATCAACACCATATCGCTCTTCGCCTTCGTCCTCGCCATCGGCATCATCGTCGACGACGCCATCGTCGTCGCGGAGCACATACACCAAGAGCGGATGCGGGGCACGGACAGCGTTGTCGCGGCGATTCGCGGCACACGCCGAATTCGGGGGCCGCTCACCTTCGCCGTGCTCACCTCCGTCGCGGCGTTCGTTCCCCTCCTCTACATTCCGGGCGGCATCGGCGAGGTGTGGACAGCCCTACCGGTCATTCTCATTGGCATGTTGTTGATCTCGCTGGTCGAATCGCTGTTCATCCTGCCCAAGCACCTGGCCCACCTGCCCGGGCCCGACTTCACGCCAACCGGCGCCGTCGATCGCTTCTTTGCCCGCACCCAAGGCGGGGTGGAAAGGGCGTTGCGGCGGTTCATCGACGGGCCGCTCGATCGCGCCCTCAGGTTCTCGACCGAGCAGCCAGCCGTGATCTTGGCCTCGGTCATCGGCCTTTTCTTCTTCACCGTCTCCCTGCTCCCGGCCGGAGTCGTCCCCACCACCTTTGCCGACGTGGTGGAGGGCGATTTCGTCTCGGCCACCATCGAAATGCCGGACGGCACCACCGCCGAGCGCACGCACGAGGTGGCGCTGTCGCTTGAGGAGATTGGCCAGCGCGTGCTCGATCGGCTCTCGGCGGAACAGGGGCAGGAGTTGGTGACGGGGGTGATGATCAGCGTCGGCCAAGGGCCTCGCGTGGAAGGAGGAGGGCTCAATCCCGCGCCGAGGCTGAACCCGCAAGCCAACATCGCCACCGTCGAGTTCAAGCTGGTGAGCGCGCAGGAGCGCGACATCTCGACCATCGCCGTCATGCAGGCATGGCGTGACGAAGTGGGCGTGGTGCCCCACGCGAGGGGCGTTGCCTTCAGCGGCGAGGTGATCGATCTCGGCGCGCCGGTGGAAGCGGTGCTGTCGCATCCGGACCCGGACCAGCTCGGCGAGATCGCCGATGTCGTCGTCGATGACCTCCGCAGTGTCGCGGGCGTGTTCGACGTGCGTTCGGATCATGCCCCCGGTGTTCGAGAGCTGCAGCTCTCGCTGCTCCCGGACGCGCGTACGCTCGGCTTCACCGTGGCAGGGCTGGCACGGCAAGTCCGCTCTGCCTTCTTTGGCGCCGAAGCCTTGCGCCTGCAGCGCGGAGCCGAGGAAGTGCGGGTGTACGTGCGCTTGCCGGAGGACGAGCGCGACGCCATAGCCGACATTGAGGCACTCATCGTTCAGGCGCCGTCCGGCGAACGGGTGCCGCTCACCCATGTGGCGGCATTGAGCATGGGCACGTCGCCACCCACCATCCGACGCAAGGACGGCCAGCGTGTGGTGACGGTGACGGCCGACGTGGACGACAGCGTGATCAGTGGCGGCGAGGCCAATGCAGTGCTCGAGGACAGCATCCTCGCCGAACTCACGGCCTCCAATCCAGAACTCACCTACTCATTCGGCGGCGAGCAGCAACAGCAGCTCGAGTCCCTCGACTCGCTCTATCGGGGCTTCATGCTCGCCATGCTGGTGATCTTCGCCTTGCTCGCGATCGCGCTTGCCTCCTACGGGCGTCCATTCATCGTCATGGCGATCGTGCCGTTCGGATTGATCGGCGTGATCCTGGGGCACCTGGTGCTCGGCGTGGCGGTGAGCGCGGCGTCCTTCCTTGGCTTCTTTGGCCTGAGCGGCGTGGTGGTCAACGACTCCCTCGTGATGATCGACTTCATCGACGAGCGCCTGAAGGCTGGCGATTCGCCCCGAGAAGCGATCGTCGAGGGTGCAAAGGGCCGCTTCCGCCCGATTCTGCTCACGTCGCTGACCACCTTCCTGGGCTTCACACCCCTCATCCTGGAACGCGCCATCCAAGCCCAGTTTCTCGTACCCTTCGCGGCCTCCCTGGGTGTCGGCATCCTCGTCACCACGGCCCTGCTCATGGTGCTGATCCCGGCCCTGATGTCGATTTACCTCCGCTTGAAGGCGCGAACCGCACCGGCAGTGGCCTGACGGCGATGCGCCTCGCCTTGGGCGGTTGCGCCTGGATTTATGATACGGTTACGAGGAAGAACAAAGTGGGCCAAATCCGTGACTTCACGGCAATTTGTCACCCATACGACCTCGGCGTGTTGCGAACGGAAGGATGATCGGTGGCAACTCAGGCGACATTGGTTGAACGGGGCCAGAAAGCGTCCTCGCTGAGTCTGCCGGAAGAGCTGCTGCTGGCACTGCTCGACGAAGAGAGAGGCTATTTTCGTCAGGTTCCCGGCTGGAACCTCAACTGTGCAATGGTTGGCGCGGCACTCGGGGAACTGTCGCTGCTCGGGCGCATCGATACCGATCTCACATCGCTGACGCTGCTCGATGCGACCCCCACGGGTCGCCCGCTGCTCGACCCGATCTTGCGGGAAGTCGCCGCCGGATCGGGAACGCACGATGCCCGCTACTGGATCGAGCGGCTTGCGCCACAATCCGATTCGGTGATTTCCGAAGCTCTCGACGAACTGGTTCGGCGACAGTTTCTCGATGCCCACGACGGCGGTTTCTATACCTTCGCGAGGCGCCAGCGGAGGGGCAAGACCGCGTCCGGCGAAGACCAGGTAGTTGGTGAGTATGTCAATGCAGAGCTCGCCAAGGTCATCTTCACGGACGAGATTCCGGGGCCCCGAGAGGTCATTCTCACGGGCCTCGTCGATGCCTGTCGCGTGTTCCATTTGATGTATCAACTCGACGAGGACGTGGAAGAACGGATTCGGTTCGTGAGCCAAATGGACCTGATAGGCCAGGCGATTGCGGCGGCGGTGAGCCAGAGCATCCTAGCGCCGGCGCTGCGCCGGCCTTCGCTGACCAAGCCCATTCCCACGGTGTCCTTGGGCGATCTGGTGTTCAACAAGGAGCTGCGAGAGGGCAGGCTGCCGGCAGCCTTCGCCAATCTCGCCGCCAAGCACGGTCCGGTGTTCGAGATTCCCGTTCCGTTCCGGCCAAACATCATTGTCCTTGCAGGGCGCGAGACGAATGAATGGGCGCATCGCATGGGGCGGGTGTACTTGCGCTCGAAGGAGTATTTCGAGGGCGTTGACAAGGCGTATGGCGTGTCGCGCTCGATGCACTCCATCGACGGCGCCGATCACTTTCGCTTTCGCAAGTCAATGAACACCGCCTATTCTCGCAAGACCCTTACCAGGCGTCTTGATGAGGTCTACGACCTGGCCCGCGCCCACATGGCGGGCTGGGAAGTCGGCACCACGATGCCGGTGCAGACGATGTTGCGACCATTTGTGAACGCACAGACATCACCGCTGCTCGCCAACATCGACACCCAGGACGAGATTGTCGATGCGCTCGAATACAAGGTGCGCGTGCTCAATGTCGGCATCATCAAGATGCTGCCGAAGTTCATGCTGAAGACCCGGTCGATGCGTCGTCGGGCAGCGTCCATGCAGAGGATCGTTGACCGCATGGCAATGACACACACCGCCGGGCAGCGGGCCGGGAAGGATGGGGATGTCGTGGATGCCTATCTGGCGCTGCATGCATCCGATCCCCAGTTCCTGCCCGAATCGGACCTATCGCTGCCGCTAGGGGCGATTCTGATGACTGCCATGTACATGGGCGACCAGATTGGCTTCGCGCTCTATTGGTTGCTGCAGAATCCCGATCTGTACGAGCGGGTGACGGCCGAAGCGGACGCGTTGTGGGCTAAGGGCGATCCCCGCGAGGAGGACTTTACTCGAGAGCGGATCGACGTAGCCCATCGAGTGATGATGGAGTCGCTACGGATGACGCCGATCGTGCCCATGTCGATGCGCACGGTGATGAATACCTGTGTGGTGGAGGGTTACGAGTTGCCGGTTGGAGCGCAGCTCGTGATCGCGCAGACGGCAGCACACTACTCGGAGGAGTCCTTTCCTGACCCGTGGAAGTTCGACATTGACCGCTACCTGCCACCGCGCAACGAACAAAGCGGCAGAGGCTACGCGCCCTTTGGACTGGGCACGCACTCGTGCATCGGCAGCCGCTGGGCAGATATGCAAATGGTGATTAACCTCTTGATGCTCACCCACTACTTCAAGATCGAGCTGGCCCGCCCCTACACGCGGGTGCCGATGGATCCGCTGCCCTCCCAGTCGCCGAGCAACAAGCTCAAGTTCAAGCTGGTCGAACAGCGTCACGAACTGCCAACGCGCCCATGAGGGTGCGCCCGTTAGGGCGCGCTAGCGCTTCGCCGCGCTCCGCCAGCGCAGACGTTGCCCCAAAGACCGGGCTCTACGCATGACGTCTTCAGGTGCCGGGCGAGCTGACACCGTGCGAGTCATCACGGGGGCAAGCGGGCACATCGGTGGGGTTCTCGCACGCATGCTTGTCGACCGGTTCGGGCCCGGTCAGGTCCGCGCAATCCATCGGGGGCGACGGGGCACGGCGGCGGACCTCGACATCGGCTGGGTCCATGGCGAGCTGCAGGACGCCGACTCGCTGATCGCCGCCTTCAAGGGTGCAGAGGTGGTCTATCACTTGGCCGCGCTGATCTCGCTCCACGGCGACCGGGCGCAGGAGTTCCATCGCACGAATGTCCTTGGCACACGCAACGTCGTGGCTGCGGCGCTTGCTGCCGGCGTGCGGCGGCTGGTTCACGTTTCCTCGATCCACGCCTACGACCAAGGGCCCGCCGATGAGGTCCTCGACGAGAGCCGGGGGCCGGCGCATGACCCGCACGATCCGTACGGCCTTTCGAAGGCTGCCGGCGAAGTGGAAGTCCGTCGCGGCATCGAGAAGGGCCTCGATGCCGTGATCGTGAATCCAACCAGTGTCATCGGCCCATACGACGCTGGGCCCTCGCATATGGGGCAGCTTTTTCTCGACCTCTACCGGCGGCGGATTCCCGCGCTCGTCGCGGGCGGTTACGACTGGGTGGACGTGCGCGATGTCGCGTCTGCCACGATGGCTGCCGAGACGCAGGCGAGATGCGGCGAGAACCACCTCGTATCGGGTCACTGGCAAACCATGGGGAAACTGGCCGAACTCGCCGAGCAGGCGACCGGTGTGGCCTCGCCCCGTCTCCGGTTCCCGGTTTCTCTCGCCCAACTGTGGGCGCCCTGCCAAGTCTTCCTGGATCGACGTCGTGGCCGACGGCCGCTCTACACGCCGATGGCGGTTCGCGTCATGGCCGCCGGCAACCGACGTATTTCGAACGCCAAGGCACGCCAGACACTGGGCCTAAACCCACGCCCGCTTGCGGAAACTGTGAACGACACCTATCGCTGGTTCGACGAGCACGGCATGTTGGACGAGCCCGGGCAGAGAGGCCCGAGGTGACCGAGGAAACGCTGCACGGGATGCTGGTTTGGGGTGTCCTCGTGGCGGCGATCCTGATGTTCGCGTACCTGCTGCGCAGAGTCGCGCCCTACGGGCGTCACTACCAGGGCGCAGGTTGGGGTCCCCACATTTCCTCGCGGCTCGCCTGGATCGCCATGGAGCTGCCGGCGCCAGTCGTCTTCCTTGCGACCTTCCTCTCCGGCCAGCACGCCTTCGAGACCGTTCCGCTCCTGTTCCTGACCATGTGGCAAGTGCATTATCTGAACCGGACGTTCATTTATCCGCTTCGCTCCCGGAGCGGCGACAGGAAGACGCCCCTCGTGGTGGTCGGCTCCGGCTTCTTCTTCAACGCGATCACCGCGTACACCAACGCCCGCTTCGTCTCGGAGTTCGGCGAGTACGCAATGGCGTGGCTGGCCGACCCCCGCTTCCTCGTTGGCGTCGCGGTTTTCCTCGCCGGGCTCGCGCTCAACCTCCACGCCGACAACACCCTCATGCACTTGCGCCGCCCCGGCGAGGCCGGCTATTCGATTCCCCAAGGCGGCGGTTTCCGCTACGTCTCCTGCCCAAACTACCTGGGCGAAATCCTCGAATGGCTAGGCTGGGCGATCGCCACCTGGTCCTTCGCCGGTCTCGCCTTCCTGCTGCTCACCGTTGCCAATCTGGCGCCAAGGGCGAGGAGCAATCACCGCTGGTACGTCGACACCTTCGACGATTACCCGCCCGGGCGCCGGGCCCTGATACCGGGCATCTATTGACGCTTGTCGAGGCAGGGCGCCCGCCCCCTACTGTCGGAACGTACCGCCGACTGCATGGTGGAGGGCGAGGCGGGCAAGGGCTACCTCTCTGAGGCCGCCCGCGTGGTTGGACTCTGCCGTCAGGGCAAGGCGTGAGGCATGGAGGGTGGCGACGTAGTCATCGAGGCCCGATGCGTAACGGCGCTGCCGCAGCAAGGCTTCGGCGCGCGCCGCCTCTTTGTGGGATGCGAAGAGCTCGAGGCGGTCGTAGCTGGCCCGGAGCCCCGCCAAGGCGCTTTCGACCTCGTGCGTTGCGGTCAGCACCGAGCGACCGTAGCCGGCAACTGCGGCGGCGAGCTCGGCCTCGGCCACATCGACGTTGCCAAGCAGACGTCCACGCTGCAACACCGGCGAAAGCACGTTTGCGGTCAAGTTGCGAAACCACTGATCGGGTTCGAACCACGTCCCCGACTCCGCGCTGGTGAGGCCAATGGAGCCGGAAAGCGAAAGCGCCGGGAAGAGTTCCGCCTTGCGCGTGCCGACGGTGAGGCGTGCCGCAGTCACCCGCTCCTGGGCCCCCCGCACGTCGGGCCGCTGCACAAGGACATCCGCAGCCACTTCGCTCGGCACGGGCGATTGCCACGGCGCTGCCGGCAGCGCTTCCGGCAAGATGGCGGCGAGGTCGGCGCGATAGTCGCCCACTAGCACCCAAAGCCGCGCCTCGGCATCCGCCAGTCGCGCCTCCATGCGGGGAAGCTCGGTCTTGGCATTGCGCGCCGCCTGCTGCACGGAGTAGAAGCTGTGGGCATCCGCCAATCCGCCGACGTACTGGCCTTTGGCGTGCCGTTCCCATTCCTGTAGCAGCGTGGAGGTCTTGGTTGCCAAGTGAACTTGGTGCCGCAGATCCACCACTTCCAGATACGTTGCCGCGGTTTCGGTCAAGACGCCCATCCGCACGGCTTGGAGGTCCCACTTCGCCGCCTCGCTCCGCGCACCGGCGGCACCGGCGGCTTGGCGGTCGCGACCCCAAACATCGACCGTATAGGAGAAGCCGGCCGCGACGGAATACGTCGGGAGGTCAATGCGCTCCGGCGCTCTGAAACCGAGTTGCTCGAACGTGTCGGGGCCGAGGCCGAATTCGTCTAGCTGCGCGCCTAGACCGGTATTGGCTGGCGCCCTCACATCTTCTTGACCGACCAACGGCCGAACGGCGGGCAACCGCGCCGAACTCGCGACCCGCGCCTGAGCGCGTGCCTGGTGCACCCGCGCGATCCCCTCTTGAATGTCGAAGTTCGACTCCAAGGCGGCGCTAAGCACCTGACTCAGCACAGGATCGTCGAATTCCTGCCACCAGGCGGTCGCCGCGCCCGAAGGGTGCGCGGAAGGAGAGGTCGCCGACTCCACCGGGGCGGCATCGGGTGTCGGCGCCTCCCGCGGCACCAGCCAAGTCGGCATCGAGGAACACGCGACACCCCCCGACCCAAGGCACGCCACGACAAGGCACCGCCCAAGCCGTCCCGCCGAGAGGGCGTTCAAGCCGCCAAGTGGCCGCGCCATGAAACCGATGCTGAACAAACCGCTGAAAGCTCCGTTGCCGCGCCTGATCTGCCCCCTCGCATCTTACATGGCTCGACGGCCCCCTTTGGCTGCAGCTACGGCCAACCTGCCCCGGTTGCTTCGCCGCTTCCCGCACAGGTAGAATCGCCCGCTTGCTCCAACAAGACCCGCCAAGATCCGAATGAAGACCATCAGCACTCGCCCGCAGGATGCGGAAAGGGAGTGGTTTGTCGTGGATGCCGAGGGCAAGACGCTCGGCCGACTGTCGAGCCAAATCGCCCACCGGCTGCGCGGCAAGCACAAGGCCGCCTACACGCCGCATGTGGACACGGGCGACTTCATTGTCGTTGTCAATGCCGAGAAGATTCGCGTCACCGGCAAGAAGGAGACGGACAAGCTCTACTACCGTCACTCCGGCTATCCGGGCGGAATCAAGAGCACGACCGTGCACAAGCTGCGCGAGGAGCACCCCGAGCGCATCTTGGCGAACGCCGTCAAGGGCATGTTGCCTCGCAACCCGTTGGGACGCGCCATGTTCCGCAAGCTGAAGGTGTATGCGGGGCCGGAGCATCCGCACACAGCGCAGCAGCCGCAAGCGCTCGAACTCACCTGACAGCGTCGGTTAGCCGCTCACATAAGTTCATCCGCACGCCGCAAATGCGCCATCCAAGCGATCTGGCGGGCAATCAGCACTGAGGCTCATCCTCCATGGCAGAAAGCAACACATTCGGCGTCCCGCGCACCGGGCGAGGCAACGCGCCGAGCAACTACGGCACCGGCCGGCGCAAGACTGCGGCCGCGCGGGTGTTCATCCGGCCGGGCAACGGCAGCATCCTGGTCAACCGCCGCCCCGTGGACGAATACTTCGGCCGTGAGACGGCGCGCATGATCGTCCGCCAGCCCCTCGACGTGACCCGCACCGGCGACCGCTTCAACATCGCCGTCACGGTGCGGGGCGGCGGCGGCTCGGGCCAGGCCGGTGCTATCCGCCACGGCATCGCCCGGGCGCTCGTGGACTACGACGAGTCGTACCGCAAGCCGCTCAGAGACGCCGGCTTCCTCACCCGCGACGCCCGCGAGGTGGAACGCAAGAAAGTGGGGCTGCGCAAGGCGCGCAAGCGCCCGCAGTACTCGAAGCGCTGAGCACGTGGAATTGAGCGAGTTCGCGGGAGCCTTCAGCTTGCGGGACCAGAAGTTCCGCGCCAGCGGAACTTCCAACGCGCCCGCCAGGGCGCGCGAGCGCGAGGGGCTTCCCCTCGCTAGAGGAGCCTTCAGCTTGCGGGACCAGAAGTTCCGCGCCAGCGGAACTTCCAACGCGCCCGCCAGGGCGCGCGAGCGCGAGGGGCTTCCCCTCGCTAGAGGAGCCTTCAGCTTGCGGGACCAGAAGTTCCGCGCCAGCGGGATTGCGAACGCGCCCGCCAGGGCGCGCGTGGTAGCATCCGCGCCCGATCCGTCGGGACGCTTGAACCCCGCGAGCAACGGGAGGTGCTTGCTTGGCCGCTGAAAACGCGCCGGCCGATGTGCCGGCCAATGGGTCCGATGGCGCTGAGGCGCCGGAAGTGAACGTAGGGCGCCGCTATCTCCTGATCGGAGCGACAGCCGCTCTCAGCGGAGTCGGCGGCATGTTCGCGGCAGTGCCGTTCGTGAAGTCCTGGGTGCCAAGCGCCAAGGCGCGCGCCGCTGGGGCGCCGATTCGGGTGGACATATCCCGCTTGTCACCAGGCGAAATGCTGGGGCCCATCCCGGCATGGAGAGGCCAGCCCGTGTTCATCGTCGCCCGCGACTCGACTGCGGTGGAACGTCTCAAGCAAGACAACCCAGACCTTGCCGACCCAGCCTCGGAGAACCCCGAGCGCCAGCCCGATTACGCCCGCAATCCGTGGCGTTCGAGAGAGGCGGAAGTTGGCGTCTATCTCGGCATCTGCACCCACCTCGGCTGTTCGCCGAAGTATCACGGCGAGGTCAAGCCGGAGGGTTTCGATCCGGACTGGCAAGGCGGCTTTTTCTGCCCCTGCCACGGCTCCCGCTTCGATCTCGCCGGCAGGGTGGTGAAGGGCGTGCCAGCACCGGACAACCTCGATGTGCCGCCGTATTCCTATGAGTCCGACACCGTGATCGTGATCGGCATCGACGAGGAGAACGCCTGATGGCCGAGGGCAACGTCAAACCCGCTGGGCCCCTGACGCGCCTCATGGGGTGGCTCGACGAGCGGATGCCGCTTACCGAGACCGTCGAGTACCACGCCACCAAGTACTACGCGCCGAAGAATTTCAATTTCTGGTACTACTTCGGCATCCTCGCCACGGTGGTACTGGGGCTGCAGCTCGTCACCGGGATTTGGCTCACCATGTCCTACGTGCCGAGCGGGGACGGTGCCTTTGCCTCGGTCGAATACATCATGCGCGACGTGGAGTACGGCTGGCTCATCCGCTACCTGCACTCCACCGGCGCCTCGGCCTTCTTCGTGGTGGTGTATCTGCACATGTTCCGGGCGCTGGCGTACGGCTCGTATCGCAAGCCGCGCGAGCTTCTGTGGCTGATCGGCATGGGCATCTATCTCGTGCTGATGGCGGAGGGTTTCTTCGGCTACCTGCTGCCCTGGGGCAACATGTCGTACTGGGGCGCACAGGTGATCGTGTCGCTGTTCGGCGCCATTCCCATCGTTGGCGCCGACCTTATGGAATGGGTGCGCGGCGATTTCCTCATGTCGGAAATCACCCTCAACCGCTTCTTTGCCCTGCACGTGGTGGCGCTGCCGCTGGCGCTGGTGGGCTTGGTGTTCGTCCACATCGTGGCGCTGCACCACGTCGGCTCCAACAACCCCGACGGCATCGAAATCAAGGCAAACAAGGGTGCAGACGGCAAGCCCGTCGACGGCATCCCGTTCCACCCCTACTACACGGTGCATGACTTCCGTGCCACCGTGGTGTTCCTGTTCCTGTTCTGCGCGGTGGTGTTCTTCGCCCCGGAGATGGCCGGCTACTTCATCGAGAAGCCGAACTTCGAGCAGGCAAATCCGCTCAAGACCCCGGAATTGATCGCGCCGGTGTGGTACTACACGCCCTTCTACTCGATGCTGCGAGCGGCCACCTTCCCGTTCCTGGGGCTCGCGGCGAAGTTCTGGGGCCTCGTGGTGATGGGCGCGGCGATCCTGCTGCCGGCGGTGCTGCCTTGGCTCGATCGCAGCCCGGTGCGCTCAATGCGCTACAAGGGGCTGGCGTCGAAGCTGTTTCTGGCTGTGTTCGTCCTCAGCTTCTTCGTGCTCGGCTACCTCGGCACGATTCACCCGACGCCCATCGCCACCGCCGTCGCCCAGGTCTGCACCGTGATCTACTTCGCCTACTTCGTGCTGATGCCCTGGTACACGCGGGTGGAGAAAACCAAGACGCCGCCGGAGCGGGTGACTTGAAAGCGCTGGGCATGAGAGCAGTGGCCAAGCGTGCTCTGCGGCCCGCGGCAGCCGTCCTGGTGGCGCTTTGGGCGTTGGCCGGCATCGCCGCCGAGAGCAACTGGGTGATGGAGCCCGTGCGGCCCAACCTCGAGGACATGCCGTCGTTGCAGCGCGGCGCGGCGCTGTACGCAAACTACTGCCTCGGCTGCCATTCGCTGAAGTTCCAGCGCTACGAGCGAACCGCGGACGACCTTGAGATTCCGCATTCGGTGGCGCTCAAGAACCTGGTGTTCACCGGGCAGCAGATCGGCAGCCTCATGGTCAGTGCCATGCCGGACGAAAAGGCCAAGGGATGGTTCGGCACGCCGCCGCCTGACCTGACGATGGTGGCCAGGGTGCGTGGCCCCGAGTGGATCTACAACCTGCTCACCACCTTTTATGCAGACGAGTCGCGCCCCTTCGGCGTCAACAACAAGGTGTATCCGAACATCGGCATGCCGCATGTGCTGATGGGGCTGCAAGGGGTGCCGACGGAGCAATGCCGGGGCAACCGTCCCGTGGACCTGCTCGACGGCGAAGAACTGCTCGTGGAAACGGAAGACGGCTACGAGCCGGCGCGCGAACCCAATTGCGATCTGCCGCCGGTGGCTGACGGATCGGGCGCATACTCGCCGGAGGAGTTCCGTCAGGCGGCATACGACATCACCAACTTCCTCTACTACGTCGGCGAACCCACCCGGCTGGAGCGCGAGCGACTCGGCTATTGGGTGCTGGCCTTCCTCGCCGGGCTATTCGTCGTCGCTTGGCTGCTCAACCGTGAGTATTGGAAGGATGTGCACTAGTAGCCCGTCGGATTTCGCCGGGTCGGCGAAATCCGACGGGGTGATAGGACGTAGCTGCGAGCGAACGCGAGCACGAAGGCCAGCAGTTCGCGCCAGCGGACTGCCGACGCGCCCTTCAGGGCGCGCTAGCGCCGCTTCGCGGCGCTCTGGCAGTTTTCGCTGGCGCGAAAACTGCTACGGTCCGTCGCATACAGGGGAGGTCCGAGCGATTTCGACGCAGGCGCTAGTGTGCCGTCCCACGAATTTGAGCACTTCGGGATGCCCCAATCCTCGTCCCGACCGACCTTTCGGGGGACAAGCCTGGGCGGCACATCCTCCTTTTTTCCGGCGTCGTTGCGCCAGCCAGCGTCCAGTAGGGAAGGTAATGTACTTCCGGGACGCAACGCTAGGCCGCATTTCACCAGCCCTCGGACAGACGACACAACGATGGACCTGAACGTTCGCCGCGCCTCCATGACGCTGTATTCGTCGCCACGGGACCATTACAGCCACCGCATCCGCATGGTCTTGGCGGAGAAGGGCGTGACGGTGGACGTGGTGGAGGTGGACCCTTCGCGCAAGCCCGAGGCCCTCGCCGAGGTCAACCCCTACAACACGGTTCCGACCTTGGTGGACCGCGACCTCGTGCTCTACGAGAGCAAGGTCATCATGGAGTATCTGGACGAGCGCTTCCCGCACCCGCCGCTGCTACCGGTGTATCCCGTCGCGCGGGCCAGCAGCCGCTTGCTGATGCACCGCATCGACACCGACTGGGGCAAGGCAGTGGACCTGCTCATGATCGGCAAGGGGCGCGAATCGGTGCTTAGCCGCACGCGGCAGGAGCTGCGCGAGGGACTGGTGGCCATCGCTCCGGTGTTCGCCGACAAGCCCTTCTTCATGAACGACGAGTTCACCCTGGTCGACTGCTGCGTTGCGCCGGTGCTGTGGCGCCTGAAGGCCATCGACATCAAGCTGCCGGAGCGCCAGGGGCGGCCGGTGAACCGCTACATGCAGAAGATGTTCAAGCGCCCATCGTTCCTCGCCAGCCTCACCGAACTCGAACGGGAGATGCGCGAGTGACGCCTCCCCGCCCGTATCTCGTGCGGGCGCTGATCGACTGGATCGTGGACAACGACTGCACGCCCTTCGTCGCCATCGCCAGCGACATGGACGGCGTGACCGTGCCCCCGGGAACCGCCAAGGACGGTCGTGTCGTTCTCAACCTCTCCGCATCCGCCACCCGCAACCTCGAAATCTCGAACGAACGCCTCACTGTGGACTGTCGCTTCAGCGGCAAGCCGTTTCACGTCACAGCCCCGATGGGCGCAGTCGTCGCCGTGTTTGCCCGCGAAAGCGGCGAAGGCATGTCCTTCGAGCCCTCGCCGGCCGGACAAACACCAAGCGTCGAAGGCACACCGCCCACCAAGCCGCCACCAAAGCAGGGCCCCAAGCTCACCCTCGTGACCTGACGGTTGCCCGCCAGCGCGCAAGTGCCCCCGTAGGGGCGGGGCTTGTCCCCGCCCGTCTTGGATTCGACACGAGGAACTCGTCGAAGCGCAGCAGTTCGCGCAAGCGAACTGCCAACGCGCCCGTCAGGGCGCGCCGGGACGGGATTGCGCCGGCCCCGCCTTGTTCGCTGCCGGCGGACGCAATTCGGCTTAATCGACGTACTCGAACACCTTCACGATCTTGCGCACGCCAAAGACCTCCTGCGCTTCCGCCACCGTGACGTCTGCATCCTCGCGGCGGACCCGGCCCAAGAGATACACCACACCATCCTCGGTGGTGACGCCAACATCGCTCTCGATGGTGGCGTTCGCGAGCAGCCTTGCGCGCACCTTGGTCGAGATCCAGGAGTCGTTCGTGCGGGCGACGTAGTTGGTGGGGCCGCTCACCAGGATCTCGTTGTGGACCTTTCGCACCTTGCGAATGCCGTCGAGCGCGGCGGCAGCCTTGCCACGGAGCGCACTGTTCTCCACCTGCCCGGTAAGCAGCACGATGCCGTTGAAGCACACCACGCTGACATTGCCGGTGCGGAACATTTCATCGGCCTCAAGGATGCGCTGCCGTGCCATCCGTTCCACTACCTGATCGTCGAGGATCACGCCGGGGGTGCGGGCATGGGGATCGTCCGTGGTGATCGCGGCACAGGCGGTGAAGCACAGCAACAGCGCAACCGCCGCGGTGCGGGGCAGAAGGTCATAGGGCATTGCGAGTCCAATCCCAGTGAACGCGCGCCCTTGCGGGCGCGTTGGCAGTTCGCTCGCGCGAACTGCAGGCGCTTTGCGCAACGACTCCTTTAGAGGGCATTGCGAATCCAATCCCAATGAACGCGGTAGTCTGGCTTTGAGCCCGACACCACGTCAAACCGCACGCTGCGCAGGCGGTGTTCCGGGTGGTCGCGACGGTATAGCTCGGCGGTTCGAGCGATGCGCTGGCGTTTGCCTGGACCGATGGAGCCGATGCCCGAGGTCCAGGCCCCCGCGCCGCGAAAGCGCACCTCCACAAACACCAGCGTGTCGCCGTCGAGCATCACGAGATCGAGTTCCCCTGTGCGCCGTTCGTAGTTGCGGGCAAGTGTCCGCAGGCCCTGACGGCGCAGCATCCGCTCTGCAGAACGTTCCAGCCGCAGGCCGAACCGGCGCTGTTTGCGCAGACGCGCCTTGCGTGCAGCATGCCGCCTCTCCGAGGCCACATCTGCCGCCTTGAGCCGTTGCCGGCGCTTGCTCCAGTGCCTGAGGCGCTGCCGGATGCGGCCGATTCCGTCGCGGCCCGTCATCGCTGGGCGACGTCCAACTCCGGCGACCACGGCTCGAACCTGCCATTGACGATCCGGCTCCAATGCACTTCGCGGGCCACTCTGAACTCGTCCGCGCCGATGGTGAGGATGCCGGTGCTGCCGAATACGACCGGCAGCAGCGCGCTGCGTTGGGGCTGCACGAAGCGATGACCAACGCGAAAGGCATCGACCCCCAGCGCCTGCAAGGCGGCGACAGTCGCCGTGCCGGAAAAGGAGCGGCGCAGGGTGCCGGCAATGGCTGGCTCGCGAGGTTGCCAAGGCACGCCACAGGCACGGACGCCGCGCAATCGTCCGAGGCCCACGCCGCGCAACGCGGTGGAGGGTACGTAGAGGGGAAGGTCTCGCGCCGAGTGGAAGTCCAGCGCCGGCGTCAGCGCAGTCATCTGCGCCGCACCGACCAGCGCAACGATTGCGTCGATGTCATCGCGCTGCCAAGGCGCGAACGCAAGTTCGCGGCGCAGCAATCGACCGAGTTCTTCCCGCCTGGCCTGGCTCGCGGCGACCCCCAGCCCCTCGCCGACGGCACCGGTGACGCTACGCACGCCAGCCACCTCGCCGGCGTCGATGATCTCCGGCGGCTGGACAAGGGTGCCGAGTTCCGCGCGCAGGCGCTCTTCGGCTCGTTCGGACCAAGGGGCGGAAACCCCGAGCAGCAGCACCCGTTCGAGCCCAGCCGTGCCGATGGCTTGGGCAATGGCGGTGGCCTCGTCCTCGATGGCGTAGGCAAGTTGAACCAGTCTCGGGGCGCGTCCATCGATGGCGTTCAGCGCTACCGTTGGCACGGACGGCGGCAATGCTGCGATGGCCGCCACCGCTTCCTTGCGAAGCGGGCCCACCACCAGTTCCGCGCCTCGGGCGACGGCGCGGCGATAGGCGTCCACGGCGCCGTGTAGGGCGGTGTCAACGACGGCGAGAGAATCTTCGGCACCGGGTCCCGCCATGAGATACGCGGCGGTGAACCCGTCGCGGATCGCTTGACCCGCACTCGCCAATGGGCCCGATAGCGGCACCAAGAGCGCGATCCGGATGCCTCGCGGGGCGCTCTGAAGCGCTTCCAGAGCCGGCGGTGGCGCTTGACTTGCCAAATGCCCCCGATGCGTCTGGCGCCAATCCCGCCACGCCTCAAGGCGCTTGCGCGTGCTGAGGGCCTCGTACTGCGTCAGCGCCAGCGACCACCAGGCACCCTCTTGCGCAGATGTCGCGCGACCCGCCAGCAGCGTCAGGCGGCGCGGATCGACGCGAGCGACACTGCGCCATATGCGCTCGCTCATAGCGACATTCGGTGTCGTGCTCGCTGCTATCAGCAGCTTGGCCGCGCCTTCGTGGTCACCTAGGCGCTCCGACAATGCCGCTCGCAGGAGCGTCACTTGACGAACCTGCTCGCGACTCGCGGGTTGGAGGTCGGCGAGGCGTTCCTCGGCCACCACTTCGCCGGCGGCAAGCGCGGTGCGCAGGGCGGCGCTCAGCCACTCAAAACGCCGCACCCGGGGCAGCGTCAAGTGCAGCGGCTCGCCGTCGCCCTCCTCGAGCCGAGCCACCAACTGCCTCGCGGTAGCGAGGCGTTCGAGGTCTGCGGTGATCTGTGGTGGCGGCAGGCGTTCGAGCAAGGCGTCGAGATAGAACTCGGCCCGTGCGGCCCGAGGCAGGCTCGCGCCTTGCGCCAGCACCCGCTCCGCATCGCTCAATGGTCGTTCAGGCGGCGGCGCCACCGGTGCAGCGCAAGACCACAGCACCACGGCGAGAACAAGATGAACGACAATCCTCACGAGCAGCACGCCAGCCGGCGGGACGGCTGGACGAGGGGCCTTCATGGCGAACGAAAGCGCGGGTCGGCTGTATGTGGTGGCAACGCCCATCGGCAATCTGGCGGACATCTCCGGGCGGGCGGTGTCCGTGCTGCGATCCGTGTCCTTGATCGCCTGCGAAGATACCAGACGCACCGGCCGACTCCTCGCGCACCTCGGCGTTTCGCCGCCACCGCTCCTTGCGCTGCATGACCACAACGAGCGCGACGTTGCGGGGTCTGTGCTCGAGCGCTTGAAAGCGGCGGAGGATGTCGCATTGGTATCCGATGCCGGCACGCCGCTGGTGTCGGACCCCGGCTTCGTGCTGGTGCGGGAAGCCTGGACCCGAGGGATCGACGTGGTGCCCGTGCCCGGTGCGAGTGCGGTCACGAGCGCCGTCAGCATCTCGCCGATCCCCACGGGACGTTTTCGCTTCGAGGGCTTTCTGCCAGCGCGAGCGACCGCACGCGATGCCGTGTTGATCCGGCTGCTCACCGCCGACGTGGCGGTCGTATTCCTGGAAAGCCCGCGCCGCATCCGTGCCACGCTCGCCGCAATCGAGGCGCACGGCGGCGGAATGCGCGACATCCTGCTGTGCCGGGAACTGACCAAGCTGCACGAGTCGGCGACGCTGGGCGTCGTGTCGGAGTTCGTCGCCAAGCCAGATCGGGTTCGCGAGCAAGGCGAGTTCGTCTGCGTGCTCGCGCCGGGGCCGGCAGCAGAGCCAGACTCGGCTTCGGCCCTGCTCGACGCGCTCTTGACCGAGCTCGCTCCGGCGCGGGCGGCGCGGGTCGCGGCGCGCATTACCGGCCGCCCGCGTTCGGAGCTATACGCCCTGGCCATGACGCTGGCCGGCAAGCGTCGATCCACCGATGGCCGGACCGGTTAAGCTAGCGGATGAGCTGGTCCAGGCAATCGCGCGTTCGCTTCCTGGCGAACGTGAGGAAAGTCCGGGCTCCACAGGACAGGGCGCCAGGTAATCCCTGGGGGGCGTGAGCCCACGGAAAGTGCAGCAGAGAGCAGACCGCCGCGCTGAAAGGCGTGGCAAGGGTGAAACGGTGCGGTAAGAGCGCACCGCGAGCGTTGGCAACAACCTCGGCTAGGCAAACCCCGCCCGGAGCAAGGCCAAATAGGAGTCATGGCGCGGTCCGCGTCCGACTCGGGTAGGCTGCTTCAGGCGACCGGTGACGGTCGTCGCAGATGAATGATTGCCCACGACAGAACCCGGCTTATGGACCGGCTCACCACATCTCGTAGGGGCGACCCTTGTGGTCGCCCGTGACCGTGACAGCCAAGGAAGCCTCCTAGCGCCACAAGAACCGCTGCCTTCGGACAACGCTTCTTGCCCCAGCCCAAGCCGTCCCATCACTCCGTCGGACTTGGCCGAGACGGCGAAGTCCGACAGACTGCTACGCGAAAGTAATGAGCGTCGTGGATTAGCGAGCATCGGTCGTGTAGAGTACGCGCGTCGTAGCCCTTGGTGAGCACTTCGCAGTCGGGTCGAACGCCGGCGTCTTGACGCTAGGTGGCCGGAGGCCAAGTTGAACGGCGAGGCAAATGCGCGGCGAACCGGATCATGGAGACCCAGTGAAGAAGATCTACGTTGGAAACCTCCCGTGGGCGACGGGAGACGAGGAATTGGCGGAACTGTTTGCCGCCCACGGTGAGGTGATCTCTGCAAGGGTCATCACCGACCGTGAAACGGGACGTTCCCGAGGCTTTGGCTTTGTCGAAATGGACGACTACGCCGCGGACGACGCCATCGCCGAATTGAACGGGCGAGACTTCAAGTCGCGCCCGTTGCGTGTTAGCGAGGCGCACGGACGCGGTGGCGGCCCCGGCGGCGGCGGCGGCCGCGGCGGGTACGGCCGACCTCGCGACTGATCGTCGAGCGCCTCCTTACGGGCGCCCAGACATCGATCCCACGCCGCTGGCTGCCCGAGAGCCAAGCGGGTGGTGTCGCCGTGTGCGCGGGCTAGGAGCCAGTGCGGCTTTCTATGGCGCAGCCTGCGCGCCCTAAGGGGCGCGTTGGCAGTTCGCTTGCCGAAGTGCTGGCCTACGTGCGGAACGCCAGCACCGTGCCGCACCAAGGCGGTGCCACGCCTTCATGCACCGCACCGGTGGCCTCGCCGATCACCCAAGTGACAGCTCCGTCGATGCTGTAGTAGGCCTGCTCGGCAAACGCGGTCACCTGAATCTCGGCCCGGTGGCTGGTGGGACCCTGCTGCGGGAACGGCACGATGCGCTCGAACAGCTCCGCCGTCGCCGCGTGACGAGGCCGAGACGTTGGCGAGGTGGTTTCGTCTTCTCGCAAGGATTCCCCGCGCAGCCAGTTGTGTTCGCTCGCGAGGATCCACCACCCGTCGTGCTCCACCATCTCGATGTGCCCGGCCCCTGCAACCGCCGCGCCAAAGGCGATGTTGGAGGCGATAACGCTGGCCGTCGGCTCACCGTCGAAAACCTCGGCTAGCCGGCGGCGCAGGAATGCTAGGGTCTCAGGGCGGATGCGGAGTTCTTGCATGAGGACGGCTTGGGCGAGTGGTAGCTACGGGCGGACTTGAACCGCCGACCCCAGGATTATGAATCCTGTGCTCTAACCAGCTGAGCTACGTAGCCTCGCGCACCAAGCTCGCAACTGCGTATTCTCGAAACCCAACCGTGCCGTTGTCAAGGCGAAATGGCGCGGCCAGACCCGCACTCCCAACCCTGGAAACAGCGCCTCCTCCGGCAGGCGGGTAGAATCCCGGCCGGGGAGGAACCTCTATGACCATTGAACCTGTCCGCATTGGCCTCGTCGGCTGCGGCACCATTAGTCCCGCGTATCTGCGTGCCGCCGCCACGTTCGACATTCTCGATTTCGTCGCCTGTGCCGACATCAACCCCGAGGCGTCCGCCGCAACCGCAGGCAAGTACGGCATTCCGGCGCGTTCCGTGGATGAACTGCTCGCCAGCGACGATGTGGAGGTAGTGCTGAACCTCACCATCCCCGCCGTCCACAGCGAGATCAACCTCGCGGCCATCGACGCCGGCAAGCACGCATACAGCGAAAAGCCGTTTGGCCTTGCCGCCGAAGATGGTCGCCGGGTTCTTGAACGCGCTGCCGAGAAGGGCCTGCGCACAGGTTGCGCGCCCGACACCTTCCTGGGCGGTGGCCACCAGACCGTGCGCGGTCTCATCGATGCCGGCGCCATTGGCCGGCCGGTGGCTGGAACGGCCTTCATGATGAGCCACGGCGTTGAGACGTGGCATCCCAACCCCGCCTTCTACTACCACCGCGGCGGGGGGCCGCTCTACGACATGGGCCCCTACTACCTCACCGCCCTCGTCCACGCGCTCGGGCCGGTGCGCCGTGTGGCCGCCATCACCACTCGCGGCCTCGACACTCGGAAAATCACCTCCGAGCCCTATGCCGGTGAGATCATCGAGGTGGAGGTGGACACCCACGCCGCCGCGACGCTGGAGTTCCTCTCCGGCGCCGTGGTCACCGTGGTGATGAGCTTCGATGTCTGGCTGCATTCGAGCCGCTTCATCGAGTTGCACGGCACCGAAGCGAGCATGTCGGCGCCGGACCCCAACACGTTCGGCGGCAAGGTTCGGATTTCGAGCGGTCGCGAGTGGGTGGAGCGCGACCTCAGCCACGGCTACACCGAGAACATGCGCAGCATTGGCCTCGCCGACATGTGCAAGGGCATCCGCACTGGCCGCCCGCACCGCTGCGACGGGCACCTCGCACAGCATGTGCTGGAGATCATGGACGCCTTCGGCGCCTCCTCCACAAGCGGCGAACACGTCACCGTCGAGAGCCAGCCGGAACGCCCCGCGCCCCTGCCCACCGGGCTTGAGGGCGGTGCGCTCGACTAAAGCACTGCCAACCCAAGCAAAGGAGCCTCGACATGGCAAACGTCTTCATCACCTGGGGCGGCTGGAACTGCCACGAGCCGGAACAGACCGCCGCCATCTGCGCCGACGTGCTCGGCGCGGACGGACACGATGTGACCGTCTCGGACGACCTGTCGCCCCTCGCGGACGAGAGCTTCATGGCCAAGCAAGACCTCGTGGTGCCGGTTTGGACCATGTCCACCATCGCTCGCGAGCAGGAAGCTGGCCTCTTGAAGGCAGTGCGCGAAGGTACCGGCTGCGCCGGCTGGCACGGCGGCATGGGCGATTCGTTCCGCAACAACGTCGAGTACCAGTTCATGGTGGGCGGCCAGTTCATCTGCCACCCAGGCGGCATCATCGACTACCGCGTCAATATCGCGAGCGACGATCCCATCGTCGCCGGCATGGACGACTTCGCCATGACCTCGGAGCAGTACTTCATGCACGTCGATCCCTCCAACGAGGTGCTGGCCACCACCACTTTCAGCGGCGAACACTGGGGGGTTGACTGGGTGAAGGACGTGACCATGCCCGTGGCGTGGAAGAAGCGCTACGGCAAGGGTCGCGTCTTCTACAGCTCCCTAGGGCACGTCGCTTCCGACTTCGACGTCCCGGAAGCGAAGGAGATCATGCGCCGCGGCTGCCTCTGGGCGATGCGGCAAGGGGAGTCGTGAAAGGCACCTTCTGACGTGCCCCCCAACGAACCTCCGCTCTAACCCTCGAGGTGGGCGAGGTCGCCGAGGGTCCGTACGCTCCATTTGCCGGCATCGTCGCGCTCGAAGACGCTGAGGCTCGTGTTGTGAATGTGAAAGCGTCGCGCCGCCCCCTGGGGCAACCCTAGAACATGCTTGGCAAAGGCGATCAGCACGCCGCCGTGGCTCACTGCGACGATTCGCTCACCGAGATGGCGTGACGCGATGGCATCGAAGGCCGCCACCACCCGGTGATGCAACTGGCGCTGGCTTTCTCCACCCGGCGGCGCGTATTCGATGTCGCCCGTGGGGATCGCCTGCTGCACTTCGTCCCTGCTGCGACCTTCAAAGACGCCATAGCCGCGCTCGCGCAACCGCGGCTCGGCGGTAACTTCGTGGTGGCCCGCCGTCGCGATCAACTCGGCCGTGCGCCGGGCGCGAAGGAGGTCGGAGCAGTACAGTGCCGGAGCGGTGCAAAGCGCGCGAGTCCGGGGTGCCAATGCCCGCGCCTGCGCTTCGCCGTCGGCCGTTAGAGGGCTGTCACTGTGCCCCTGATAGAGGTTGCGCGTGTTGTAGATCGTCTCGCCGTGGCGCACGACGATGAGCTCCGTCCCCATCGACACATCGTAGCAGGCTGAGTGGGGTCCACGGTGGGAGTCCCGCCTTCCCCGGTGCTCTCTGCGACCAGGCGGGGCATGCCTCGCCGGTCGCAGACCCGCTCCCGTAGGGCGTCAGCCTGCCGGGCTTCGGTATGGACGGGCCTTCGGAGGGAAGGCATCCTGCCTTCCTTGACACGCCGACAAGGCGTGCTTATGTCGCTCCGGCGCTGGGGCGGAAGCCCCCAAAGTTAGGGAGGGAGAACGTGACGAGGGAACGGAACCAGGAGGCATGGTGGCGCGGTAGGCGCCGCCCCCATGCCCTGGATTGCGTGCTGGCCCTTGTGTCCACCTTGCTGGTGGCGCAGGCGCTTCTCCCAACCACAGTGGTCGCCGCGCCGGCAGAGCCCGGTGTCGTGGAAGAGATCATCGTGATTGCCCGCACCGGCAGCCGCATCGCTCGGCAGGCGGATGACCCGTCCCCAATCGCGGCGTATGAATCCGAAACTCTGCGCGACCTTGCCGCGCGGGACCTGCGCGACCTCGTGGGCACGCTCACCACCAGCAACGGCGCCGAGAACAACTCCGACAACCTGACCCAGAACTTCACCGTCGGCACGGCCAATGTCAATCTCCGTGGGCTTGGCGTCGCCTCGACGCTGGTGTTGCTGAATGGCAAGCGCCAAGTGACATCCGCGGTGCAGACCGACGACGGTGCGAGCTTCGTCGATCTCGCGGCCCTCGTCCCCGTGGCCGCCATCGACCGGGTGGAGGTGCTGAGAGACGGCGCCTCCGCGATCTACGGCACCGATGCGGTGGCCGGAGTCGTGAACGTCATCACACGGCAAGGCGAGGATGGTGCCGGGCTCGACGTGGAGGTTCGGTCGCGCACGGGAAACGGCAGCCAGGACGACCGCAATGTCGATGCGTGGCTGGGCGGGCGGCTGGGACCGGACGGGTCGTTCCTCGTCGCCGCCAGTTGGCTGGATCGCAGCAGCCTGGTGCTGGGCGAAGTGGATTGGCTGCGCCCTGCCACCAGCGGCTTCGGCAATCCCGGCAGCTTCGAGGTGCCTTCGCTGGGGCGAACCGTGGCGGACCCTGGCTGCACGGCGAGCGGCGGCCTGATGCAGCAACTCGCCACCGGCAGCACGATCTGTCGCTTCGACTACGGCCCCCAGATCACCGTCGTGCCGGTGGAGGATCGGATGCAGGGCTACGCCCGCGCCGACTGGGATTGGAGTGACGCCACCACGCTGTGGATGGAAACTGCATTCGCCCGCAACGACATCAGCCGCGAGGTGTCGCCAAGCTTCCCGGTGTTGAACACGCCCTTGGTGCCGGCAAGCCACCCCGCCAACATTTTCGGCGAGGACGTGCTCTTCCAAGGCCGCCCCTACGGCGTCGGCCAGCCGACGGAGATCAACTACTACCGCCACGACACCGTCCGCGTCGCTTTCGGTGCCCAGGGCAGTTGGTCCGACCGCACCTTCTGGGACGTCTCCCTCGTCCGCTCGGCAAACGATGCAGTGCTGAACCCCCGCGACATCGTGGCCGCCAACTTCCAAGCCGCATTGCTGGGCTTCGGCGGCAGCGACTGCGACACGGCGCCCACGGCGCGGACGCGAGCGCGGCCTGGCGAAGAGGGCTGCCTGTACTTCAACCCCTTCAGTTCCGCGTTCGCGGCGCGTCCGGGAGATACCGCCTACAACGATCCTCGCCTGCGCGAGTTCATCGTCGGCGATTACCTCGGCGAAGGCACCTCGACGCTGCAGGCCCTGGATGCCAATGTCACCGGGTTCTTCGGCAACCTCAAAGGCGGCGCGGCGGGCTATGCGGTGGGCGTCCAGCAGCGCAAACGCTCGCTCGGCTTCGTCTATGACACCGTGACGAGGCACGACGGCTTCGCCTTCCTCATCGGCAACCCGAACTTCGACGGCGACACGGACGTCGTGGCCGCCTATGGCGAGCTGATGGTCCCGTTCCAGCCGTGGCTCGAGGTGACCGGAGCGCTGCGGTTCGAGGACTATGGCGAGGTGGGCACTACGCTCGATCCAAAATTCACCGTTCTGGTCGCGCCCTCCCCATCGGTGTCCCTGCGCGCCTCGGCAGGCACCTCCTTTCGGGCGCCCTCGACGTTCCAGACCCTCGGCGTGCAAACCAATTTCGTCAACATCACGGATTTCGACGGCAGCACGACGTTCGCCGGGCGCCGCACCGTGGGCGACCCGGACTTGAAGCCGGAAGTCTCGCGCGCGATCAACCTTGGCGTCACGTGGCAGCCGGATGCCTTTGACGGCGAACTCGGCCTGGACCTCTGGGACTACTCGTTCGAGGACGTCCTGCGCAAGGAGAACGCCCAGGCGATCGTGAACGCCGACCCCTACGACTCGCGCATCGAGCGCACTTCGGCCGGCACCATCTCCATCGTCAACGTTGCCTTCATCAACGCCGACGCCATCGACACCCGGGGCATCGACCTATTCGGGCAGGCGCAGTTGGACTCGGCAATCGGCAGCCTGCGTCCGTTCTTCCGGGCAACGATGATGCTCGCCTACGACGTCACCAACGCTGGCGTCAGCGTCGACGGTCTCGGCCGACTCAACCGCGCCAACGTTGGAGCGCCGAATCAGGTGTTCAAGGCCAACGCCGGGCTTGGGTTCTCCCGAGGCCGCGTCCACGCCAACCTCCTGCTGCGCCACATTGGCGGCTACGAAGACGACCGTGGCGTGGACATCGACGCCTTCACTACGGTGGACGCCAACGTGCGATTTGACGTTGGCGAGTGGTTCGGCGAGGCCCCTGGCACGACAGTCACGCTTGGCGCTGTGAACCTGGCGGGCACGGACCCGCCCTTCGTCAACATAGCCGGCAGCTACGACCCGCGTTCCGCGGATCCTCGCGGGCGAAGGGTGTTCCTGCGGCTTGAAGTGCGCTTCGGCGATTGACGCAGAAGCGCCAAAGCCGCACCAAGAGCGCGCGGCCAAGCCCCGTTACGCCGCCTGAAGCTCTGCGAGCAGCGCGTCCTCGTCCGGGAACTCACCGGTCTCGTGCTTCGAGTACACGAGGTCACCGTCCACGCGTACATCGAAGATGCCGCCCGATCCTTCAATGAGCATGGGCTCCGCATCGAAGGCTTCGCGCAGCTTGGCAGCCAGACTGACCGCCTTGGGCTTGTAGTTTCAAGACATGCAGAACTTGATGGAAATGTCCACGGGTTTGCCTCCTTGGCTTGGTGGCGCTTCGCAGTTGAGCCTACGCCCGCGAGCGTGCCGGCGCAAACGCGTCAGAGACCAGTGTCCCCGACCCAGCCGATTGCAGCGGTGACGAATGCGACGGTGGCGGAAGCGAACAGCACAGCCAAGAGGGCGTGCAGTGGCCTGACAGAGCGGGCGAGCAGGGCGAAGCAGGCCACCGCGAAGATGACGCTGCAGACGTTGCGCAGTTCGTTCAGCCAAGGCATGCCGAGCATGTCCTCCGCGCTTTCGTCGGAGGATGGCAGCAGTAGGACATCCACGTCGATGCTCGGCGGCGGGTCGACAAGCACCAGCACGGCACCGATCCACGCATTCGCGGTCATGGCCCAGAACGCGAGGCTCACGGCGCGGGTCACCATCGCTGGACGCAGCGACTCTTGCAACCACGAGAGCATGAGGGAGCAGCTGAGGGCGAACAGGAACATGAAGCCGACCAGGAGCAGCGCCACCGTGGCAGCGGTGACGTAGGTTGCGAAGGTGCCGATCGCGGCCACATCAGGGGGCACGTCCCGGAACAGGCTTTCGGTGGTTGCCACCGTCATTACGCCAAGTCCGATCAGCCACAGCACCCACGGAGCGCTTGCTGACAGCGCAGGCGAAAGGTAGGGCAGCCGCGGGAACGGGAACTCGCTCATCGCCCCGCCCCTAGCCACCCCGCGAGCGGCACGGTTACGTATGTCTCAACGCCGGCGGCTGCCACCAAAGTGGCGGCGCCGAGGGTTGCGATGGGCCAAAGCCGGGCCAGTTGAAGGCACTTCGCTCCAAACCGCCCGTCGTTTGACAGCCATGCGTGGGCGAGTCGGGGGCCGAGCATGCCGAGTGCGGCTGCCACCAGAAAGGCGGACACTTCGAGCACGCCGTGGGGGAGGATGAGCCAGGCCACCGAGGTTGCGGAGGTGCCCGTTGCGGCCGCCAGGGCGATTGTCTGGCCAAGGTGGACGCCGTTGAACAGCGTGACTGCGACTGTGCTGATGCCGAGCGACACGACTCCGCACAGAAGCCAGGCATAGACGGCGAGATTTCTCCCGAGGATGCCGAAGTACAGTTCTCGGCCAGTGGGGCCGGACGCGTTCGCCGTTGTGGCGGTTGCTGCCTTCGGCAGGGCTTCGACGGTTTTCGGCGCGACTTGGGTAGCGACGCCGAACCCAAGCGTTGCTCCGCCGACCCACAGCGCGAGTGCGACGGCGATGTTCCTGATCCAGAGTCTGCGGTCCATTGGCGGCTTCCAGGAGTGGGCAAAAAATGTGGTGCCCGACACCTAGGCCACAGGGCAGCCGAGGTGCCGGGTTGTTCGACGGTCGAGCCGCTTCAGAGAGCCGAGATCGAGTGCGTCACGAAGGTGGATGGCCAAGGGGTCATGGCGATCATGTAGTCGGACAGGCTTGGGAAGTCACTCGGAGTGGGGCCAACTACATACTGGAGTTTGGCCTGCACGCTGCTGCTTTGGGATCCCGCGTTTGGCGTCAGTGCCACCGCCGAAGATGCCATCAGGACGATGGCGACTGTTGCGAACCTGACTCGGTTTTTCATGAGCTTCTCCATTTGGAATCATGGGTTTGCGCCGATGCCTTGGCAGGCATTCGGTACGTTTATGCAACTCGCCGCTCGGCCTTTCCGTGTTGCGTGCCGAGTCGCATGGTCAATGTTGCCGAATTCCAAGAGACAAAAAAGCCAGACTTTTGCCAGATTGTCGTAGGAAATTTTCCATTCGTGAGCTGCACGAGCACTTTGGGAGACGATATGGAGGGTCTAATAGCATGATTCATGCTTTGAGAAGACAGATGCAAGGGAGCCGCTAGGGACGGGGTTCCGGAGAGTGTCCCGGCTTCCTTGGCGCCCCAGAACACGCACTGAACGGAGTTCACCAGAAGCGCGCCTAACGGCGCGAGGGAACACAGGGTGTGTTCCCTCTGAAGCCTGTCTGCCTGGTCATTTGGGTAGGCGCTCTTGAAGTCGAGCCAAGGCCTCGAGTCGCGCCTTGTAGCTTGGATGCGTCCAGGTTCTCTGGTCCAATGGCGTCTCGGTCAACTCGGACATCCTCGTCAGCGCGCTAGCGAGCGCGCGGGTGTCGCCGAGCATGGTGGCGGCGACTCGGTCGGCTCGGAATTCGAGGCGTGGGGAGAAGATCGCCGGCAATGGGTAGAACGAGATGGCCGCACCGACCAACAACAAGGCGAAGCCCGCTACCAAATTGATACCACCCGCCAGTACAAGCGGGCCCGGCGACACGACATTGAGCCAAGTGATGAAGAGGGCCGATCCGGCGATGCTGATGAGAGTTAGCCAAAGCATGTCGCGGTTCACGACATGCGCCATCTCATGGGCGAGGATCGCCTTCAACTCTTGCGGTTCCATGTTCTTGAGGAGACCACCCCCCACGACGATCAGGTGGCCGAACATGCCGCCCGTGGCCATGGCGTTGTTCAGGTTGGTTTCCCGGACCCGAATCTTGAATCGAGGCATTCGCCCGTCCTTGTAGGTCTCGCGCAACCAAGCTCTGATTTCAAGCAGTTCCTGATCCTCGACCTCTCTTGCCTTGCGATACTCGATCCAAGGATGGATTTGGCCTTGATAGATCGGCAACGCCGCGACCAATAGCGGTAGAGCCAGCAGGGGCAACCATGCGATGTCGAATCCAACGAGGGCGAAAAAGGCGGCGAAGAGGCACGCAGACACTGTGGCAAGAATGAGACGATCTTTGACGATTGTCGCAAGGGGCTGCGCATCCTCGTTGTCCCGGCGCGTTGCCCACAGGAGGAGAGATGCAAGCAGGTCTGCAAACAGCACACGGGTCGCTAGGAAGACCAGCACGCCCATCAACGCGCCGAACAGGGCGGTCCGTGGCCAACCGTCCGCTGGAAGCGATGCGCTGATGGCATCCAACATGGCCAAAAAAGGTGGCGTTGCCGCGACCATAAGCGAGGCAAGTAACACGAGCCCGCCTATGAACGCGGCGATGTCGAGGGAGTCGGAGCGGGTGCGTGCAGCCTTCCGTCGCAAAGCAACCAGGATGCCTGCGGCGAGAGCCGCAACGGAGACACCAACCATCGAATACGCCAACATTGTCCCTACTCCCTCGACTGGCAAGGTGCGATCAGAGCCCGCCGATGCCGGCGCCGACGACCACCCCAACCGGGCCGCCCAGGACGGCACCGAACTTGCCGCCGATCTTGGCGCCCAACCACGCGGCCACCAAAGGACCACCCCCCGCTCCGGCCGCGGCGAGGGCGTTTTGGACGTAACCGTTGTCCGTCGCAGCCGCCGCGACCGCGTACCCAAGTTCGGCGGCCGGCGCGAAGGCGTCCGCCTCCGGTGCCCCCGCAAACGCGGTCGAAGCCAACCCAGCCACCACGAGAGCTCCTGCTGCAATGCGATTCCGATTCTTCATGCTTTCCTCCTTTGATTTGCGTGAATGAATCGAGGGGCATTGTGGCCAGAGCGAAAACATAAAAAAGCCGGACCTTCGCCCGACTAACGTAGGAAATGGCTGAAATTGGCCTGCACGAAGCCCGTTTTCTCGGGAAACGTCCCGATCCCGGCGTTTTCAGCGCCTCAATAGCGCCCCCCGAGCTTCGTGTGATCCCAGGTGATGTACCGCTCCGGCTTGAACCGCAGCACGACGCGCTTTGGCGCGGTGCCAGACACCGCCTCGCGCAGCTTCTCCCACTCGCCGTCGCCAAGCTCCCGCCCCTTGGAGTTGATGGCCGCAAGCGTGTCCTTCACTGCCTCCAATTCGTCCACGATCTCGCAGCTTGCGTAGATCATCACGCCCTTGAGCTCGGCGTATTCCTCGCCGGTTTCCACCAGCAGCGTCGCCTTGGCATCTCGTTGCCAATTCAGCACCTTTTGGCTCTTGCGGAAGGTGGTGCAGACGATGGCGTCGTCGTCATCCACCGCGAACCACATGGGCATCGCGTGCGGATAGCCGCGATTGCCGTTGGAGACGATGATGAGGGTCTTCTCGGCTATGAGGTAGTCGCGCACTTCGTCGGCGTCGAGTTCGATCAGCTTGCGGCGGGAGGGCATCGCGGTGTCCTTTTCGGTCTTGTCAAAGCCCTGCAAACTACCTGCAACCGACTGGCTTGGAAAGGGGTTGTCTCAGTCCCGCGCTGCCGAGTTCGAATGTCAGGAGAACTCTGCCCGGATAGCCCCGTCGTGCTCGCCAAGGCCCGGGAGCCGCGATGGCGGCGGCTTCCGCCCCGCATCCGGATGCGCCGGCACCTGCACCGGCCCCGTCTCGCTGTCGATGGTCCACCGCCGCAAGGCAGCATGTTGCGACAGCCCCGCAACGTCGTTCACCGTGCCGTAGGCGATGCGCGCGGCGCGCAGCCGCGCTTCCATTTCCTCGCGGGTGAAGCGCGAGAAGCAGGATTGCACCATGCCGTCCACTTCGGCTCGGCGCTCGGTGCGGGCGCTGTTGCCGGCGTAGCGGGGGTCGCTTGCCGCGTCTGGGCGTTCGATTACTTCGGTCGCGAGCGCCACCCATTCGCGTTCGTTCTGGATCGAGATCACCAGCGTCGCGCCATCGGATGTCTGGAAGCCTCCGTAAGGCGTGATGTTGGGATGCGCAAGGCCCACGCGCTCGGGCGCGTTGTCGGCGTAGTCGTGGTGCAGGAGCGGCACCGTCATCATTTCCGCCATCACGTCGAACAGCGAGAGCTTGATGGCGGAGCCCGTGCCGGTGCGTTCCCGCAAGGCCAGCGCTTCGTTGATGGCGAGGGCCGCCGCCATGCCCGAGGCGAAGTCGCAAACGGAAACGCCCACGCGGCCGTACTCTCCCGGCGCGCCGGAGATGGAGACGAGGCCGGACTCCGCTTGAACCAATAGGTCGTATGCCTTCATGTCGGCATAGGCGCCGCTCTCGCCATAGCCGGAGATGTCGCAGGTGACGAGGCGTGGGAAGCGCTCGCGCAGCTCATCGCTGCCGAGGCCAGCCCGAGCCGCCGCGCCCACGGCCAGGTTCTGCACGAAGACATCGGCCTTGGCGAGGATGCGCAGCACGAGGTCGCGGTCCGCCGCGTCCTTGATGTTGACGGTGAGGGATTCCTTGCCCCTATTGGCCCAGGCGAAGTAGGTGGATTGGCCGTTGGCGGCGGTGTCGTAGTCGCGGGCGAAGTCCCCTTCCGGGCGTTCGAGCTTGATGATGCGAGCGCCAGCGTCGGCAAGGCGACACGTGGCAAGCGGCGCCGCCACGGCCTGCTCGAGGGCGACGACCAGCACTCCTTCGAGAGGACGCGGCATCAATAGCTCCCGTGCGCAAAGGCGCGAATTGTAAAGGGGCAACGCAAACGCCTATTGCACAAAGCCGATAGCTGCCAAACGCGCCCAAAGCACGCATGCGACAAGGGGCTACGGGAAGGCCGGGAAATCCGCCATATACATCCACCGGCGAGGTCGGGATAATGGCTCGTTTGCGCTTCGCGCTTGCAGCGTCGCACGCGGGGCACGGTCTAGGCGGAGGACGAGTGACAGACATCGCGCAACTTACCGAGTCGGTGGATACCCTCAAGGTCAGCTTCGAGGATCACCGCTATATTTGCAGCAACCAGATCGCCACGGCGGTCTATCTCGCCTTCCACCTCCGCAAGCCCGTCTTGATCGAAGGCCCGCCCGGCGTCGGCAAGACCGAACTCGCCAAAACCACCTCGGAACTCTTCGCGCTGCCGCTCATCCGCCTGCAGTGCTACGAGGGCCTCGACGAGGCCAAGGCCATCTACGAGTGGAAGTATGGCAAGCAGCTCCTCTACACCCAGGTGCTGAAGGAAACCCTCGACGAGGTGCTGCAGGGCGCTCAGGGCTTTGCCGAGTCCGTCACCCGACTGCACGAATTCGGCGACATCTTCTTCTCCGAGGAATTCCTCGAGCCGCGCCCGCTGCTGAAGGCGCTGCGGGAAGAGGAAGGCTGCGTGCTGCTCATCGACGAGGTGGACAAGTCCGATCACGAGTTCGAGTCGCTTCTGCTCGAAATCCTCTCCGATTTCCAGGTCTCGATTCCGGAGATCGGCACCGTCAAGGCACACCGCGACCCGCCCATCGTCTTCCTCACCAGCAACAACACCCGCGAGATTTCCGACGCGCTGAAGCGCCGCTGCCTGCACCTCTATATCCCGTTCCCGGATGCTGACTTAGAGCAGCGCATCATCCATGCGCGCGTGCCGGAGATTCCGCCGGAGCTCAGGCGCCAGCTCGTCACCTTCATCCAGGACTTGCGCGAGCTCGACCTCAAGAAAGTGCCCGCCATCTCCGAGACCATCGACTGGGCGCGTACGCTCCTGCTGCTGCACACCGAAACGCTAGACCCCGAGCTCGTGCGCGAAACCCTGAACGTCATCCTCAAGTTCCAGGAAGACATCGAGAACGTGGACGCAGAGATCGCGGCCCTCACCAGCAAGGCCGTGAAGACTTAGGACGGACGGAGGGCGCGAGCCAAGGATGGATCGAACGCTCACCAGCTTCATCGCGGCCCTACGCAACGCGGAGGTGCGCATCTCGCCGGCGGAAACGCTCGACGCCATGAGCGCCCTTGAGTTGGTGGGCTATCGCGACCGCGAGTTTCTCAAGAACACCCTCTCCTTGGTTCTGCCGAAGACTCCGGACGAGAAGGAAACCTTCAGCGAGACCTTCGACTCGTTCTTCTCCTTCGACGATGTGAGCGGCACCGCCTTGCCCGCCGAAGGCACGGAGGAAGGCGAAGGCGGTGGCGGTTCCGGTGAAGGTGGCGAGGGCCAAGCCGAAGGCGAGGGCAGCGCCGGCGGCGGTGGCGGCAAGGGACGCAAGAAGAAAGGCAAGTTCGCAGCCGAGGAGGAAGAGGAGGAAGACCTCGGCCACGGCGAGATGAGCGAGCCGCAGTCGGCCCTCGGCAAGCTCCTCCTGCAGGACAGCACGGTGGAGCTCACCATGCGGATGGCCGATGCGGCCAAGGCGGTGCAGCTCGACGAGATTCAGGTCTTTACCCAGAAGGGCCTCTACACCCGCAAGATCATGGAGGAGATGGGCCTCACCGAACTCCAGCAGGAGATCGGCGCGGCCAAGCAGAGCCGCCGCGTGCCGGATCGCCGCATGGCGCAGGAACTCGGCAAGCGGCGCGATGCCTTGCGGGAACAGGTGCGCGACTATGTGGAGCGCCAGTTTCTGCTCCATGCCGATGCCACTGGGCGACGGCTGCGCGAGGAACTCCTGCGCAAGGTGAAGCTCTCCAACGTGGAGCACCGCAACTTCCGGCTGATCCAGGAAGTGGTGTTTCGCATGGCCAAGAAGCTGGTGGCCTTGCATTCCCGGCGCCGCAAGGTATTCAAGCGTGGGCAGCTCAACGTGCCGCGCACCTTGCGCCACAACATGGCCTACGACGGCGCCATCTTCGACCTGCGCTGGAAATCCGTGAAGGTGGATCGCCCCAAGGTGTTCGCCATCTGCGACGTTTCGGGCTCGGTGGCCAACTACGCCCGCTTCATGCTGATGTTCCTCTACAGCTTGGACGAGGTGATGCCGAAGGTGCGCTCGTTCGCCTTTTCGTCCGATCTTGCCGAGGTGACGGACCTCTTCGAGCGCAACCACATCGAAGACGCCATCGCCAAGACCCTGCGCGACTACAGCGGCGGCTCCACCGACTATGGTCAGGCCTTCGCCGACTTCCGCAAGAACTGCATGGACGATGTGGACGGCCGCACCACCATCATCATCCTGGGCGACGCCCGCAACAACTACGGCGACCCCCGCACCGACATCCTCAAGGAGATGTACGACCGCGCGAAGCGCGTGCTCTGGCTGAACCCCGAACCCCGCGCCACCTGGAACATGGGCGACGCCGAGATGCGCAAATACACCGCGTACGTGCATCAAGCGGAGGAATGCAACTCGCTGATGCACCTCGAACGCGTGGTGGGCAACCTGCTGCGAACGGTCGCCTAACGAGTCGGTCGCAACGACGACGGCGTGTCAGTCTTGCTGGCGTGAAACGTGAGGAGGGCGGGACGCCCTCCCTCCGGAAGACGGTCGCTCGGAACCATGACACACTCGGAGGGAGGGCGTCCCGCCCTCCATCGCGCCCGCAAGGGCGCGCGAGACTAGCCTAGCGGCTTATGGGGCGGATTCGGTCAGTAAGGTCTCGCGTCCAGCGCGCGGCTGCCGCGCAGGGGTTCGCAGGTCCACTGGGAGTTGACCTCGGTGCCGTCGAAGACGAGGTTGCGGCACTGGGTGGCTTCGTCGATGAAGCGGCATTGCAGGCGCTTGAAGTAGAGGCTCCAGGTTCTGCCCTCGTCGGACTCGAAGCGGCAGGCGACCCGGTGTTGGGCATTGCCGTATCGGCCGCTGTAGTCGGCGACGATGGTCTGCACCACCTCCGGCGTGTAGCGGTCTGGCAGTCGCGCCATCGAGTCCTTGAAGTAGCGGCTGATGGAGCCGGCGGTTCGAGGCTCGGCCGCGACACCGAGCCAGCCGATGCCCGCTTCGAGGTCCGGTGGAACGCCGCCACGGCCGTTCAGATAGATGTCTGCCGCCGATGCCTGCGCCCACTTGAAGCCGCGTCGGGCGGCGGCGACGAGAAACGGCAGGGCTTCCTTGTATTTGCCTTCGTTGTAAAGCGCAGAGCCGCGGTTCGCGGCGTCGTATACCTCGGCAATGAACTCGCCGGACGGCACCTCCCCGATCTCGGGCGCTGGCGTGTCGATGATGGGCGCGGTGACCACCACCTCCTCGACATCGCTGTGTGGCCTCTGGCGCTCCTCGAAGAGAGGGTCCGCTTCGGGATCGTCGCGGAAGCGGCAGCCGATGTCCTGCACGACGTTGCCGAACACGCGGCATTCGACTCGGTGCCGAGCATGGCCATAGCGGGCCCGGAACTCTTCCACAACCCGCTCGGCATTGCCCTCGTGCGCGTCCGGCAACTGCGCCTGGACACTCTCGAAGTAGTCCGCGATGCGGCGCGAGGTCGCCGGCGCCGCAGCGACACCGAGCCAGCCGATGCCCACCAGCACATTGCGTTCGACGCCGCCGCGCCCGTGCAGGTAGATGTCGCCAGCCGAAGCCTGCGCCAGCTTGAAGCCGCGTTCCGCGGCGGCGAGGAGGTAGGGCAGCGACTCGGCGTAGCGTCGCTGGTCGTAGAGGCGTCCGCCATGACGTGCGGCGGCGTAGATCTCCGCCATGAACGCCGGCGAAGGGGTCTCGTTCGGTGCCGGTCGTGGCGCGGCACCCAGCACCGGCGGATCGGCTTCGTCGTCCGCGACGGGCGCCGTGCCCTGCTCCTGAGCCGACGCAACGCCGGCTCCGAGGAAGAGGAGCACGGCGGAAAGGATGTGCACGGGCAGGCGTCGCATGGTCTTGTTCTCGGATGGCTGGCAGACTAACGGACTTTGGCAATGGACTGTTTCTGGAGGGAGGGCATTCTGCCTTCCCTGCGCGCCGTTGGGCGCGCTGCCCCATTGCCCGAAGACGCCTATCGGCGTTAGGGAAGGCAGAATGCCTTCCCTCCGAGGCCCGTCCTGTTGGGGACTAGCAGCAAATGATGTTGGATGCACGACGTCGGGACACCGTGCAGGCACGCGACGGATTATCCCACTCCCGCCTGTATGATCGAGCGTCCCTCGCCTGGAGTGCCAGTCATGCCCTATGCCGAAAACGCCGCGATCGAGCAGTGGCTGGCGCAGACGCCGCCGGAAGATGTTCTGGAACCGGACCTGCCGATCGTCGACCCGCACCATCACCTGTGGGATCTGCGCGACACATCGGCTCCTTGGGCACAGAAGGTTTATCTCTGCGACGAGATGTCGGAGGAAATCCGCGCCTCCGGCCACAACGTGGTGCAGACGGTGTTCGCCCAGTGCAACGCCTTCTACCGGGCGGACGGGCCGGAAGAGATGCGCTGCGTGGGCGAGACGGAGTTCGTCCACGGAGTGGTGGCGATGAGCCGCTCCGGGAGGTACGGCCCCGCGCGGCTCTGCACCGGCATATTCAGCGGTGCTGATCTCCGGCCAGGCAAGGCCGTCGAGCCCGTCCTGCAAGCCCACCTCGATGCCTCGCCCAACTTTCGCGGCATCCGCACGGCGTTTCCTTCCGACCTCAACGCCGAATTCATGGACGGCTACGCGATGCTCGGCAAGCATGGCCTGAGCTTCGATCACTACTCCCCAGACTGCGAGCGGTTGCCCATTCTCGCCAAGCTCGCAGAGGCCCACCCCGAAGTGCCGATCATCGTCAATCACCTCGGCGGCAAGATCGACCCGGACGCCTCTCCTGCCGAAGTATCCCGCTGGCAAGAGTGTATCGACGCCATCGCCAGCTCCCCTAACGTCGTCATCAAATGCGGCGGCGCCCAGCAACGCGTGGGTCTCGACTGGCAACCGCCTTTCCACATGGACCGCCGGGCGGAGGGACCCTTGAGTTCGGAGGAACTCTGCGACCTGCTATACCCCTTCTACCGATACGCCATCGAAGCGTTCGGCCCAGACCGCTGCATGTTCGAGAGCAACTTCCCGGTGGACAAGGAGTCTGTCTCATACCGCACCTTGTGGAACCTGATGAAGCGAATCGCCAGCAAGATGGGGCTCGGCGAAGCGGAGAAAACGGCGCTGTTCAGCGGCACGGCGGCGCGCGTTTATCGGCTGGACATGACGGGCTCGATGGGTTGATCTGGACGCACACGCTCGCGAAAGGGACCCTGGAAGGTTCCCTAGCGGGTATCAGCGAGCCCTCCTTGGCAAAGCCCGCCGGCAAACACCTGAAACAACAGCCCCTGCGGCGCGAGGGCCTCTCTGGACGGAGGGCGTCCCGCCCTCCAAAGCGTGCCGAAGGCGCGCACGCAGCGGAGCCGGCCAAGGCCACCGCGATCCGCGTTCCAGACAACGCCAACAAAGCGTCAACGCCGCCGAAACCCCGCGCTACCCTTGGGGTTGGCACTAGCTCCAACTGGGCTAGGAATCCACCCGCAGCCGCTCAGCCATTTCCGGCTGGCCGTGAAATCGCGCCCAACTCGAAGGCGTGCCGCCGTAAAGATCGTCCGTGGCACGCGGATTCGCGCCGGCCTTCTGCAGCCGTTCGACGATCTCCACGAGGCCATCCGCCGCCGCCAGATGGAACGCGGTGACGCCCTTGGCGTGGCCACCGAGCCAGCCGGTGCCGTTCGGGTCCGCACCTTGTTCGAGGAGCCAGTCCACCATCTCGATGCGGTTACGGAACGTCGCCCGGAGCAAGGGCGTCGTTTCGTAGGCGCGACCGTCGATCCGCGCTCCTTTCGCGACCAGCGCCTTCGCGGCGTCCATGTGGCCATTGGTGGCGGCGAGAATCAGCGCCTCGTCGAGCACCTCCTGATCGTCGTCGCTCGTCTCCCAGGGGAACCAGCCGTAGTTCGGGCGGTAGTAGGCACGGTTCGCCTTGGCCGCTGGCTTCAACGCGCCAGCCTCATCAAAGGCGCGATCAACGGCCTCCACATCGTTTAGCCCAGCCGCTACACGCAAGTTGTCGGGCGCTCGGTCTTGGGCGGCGATGACACGAGCCACATCCGGCCAGCCCCAGATGATCGCGTGCATTAGTGCGGTTCCGCCCGGCAGCATCGTCTCGATGCGCGGATTCGCCCCCCGCGCAAGCAAGAGCTCCGCCATCGCCGCCGAACCCACACTGTGCAGCGCCGACTTCTGTGTCGAAGCCACCGCATTCGCCAAATCCGGCTCCGCATCCAAATGCCGAGCAACCGCATCGAGGTCGCCCGCTTCAACCTTGTGGAAGAAATCGATCGAACGCTCCTCCGCCCGCCCCGCCTGGACATCCCGCAAGCGCAGCTCCATCGCCCGCCAGTCCGCAAACCCATGTTCGACGGCACTGACCTCAAGCGCCTCAATGAGCGTGGCTCGCGAGGGAACAAGCCCGGCATACCGCGGCACACGCGCAAACCGGGCTCGCGCCTCCGCGAAACCGTCGGCTGCTTCCCGGGCCAGCATCGCGAGATACGGCGTATGGAACCCGATTTCCTGACTGTAGAGACGAAAAGGCGCCATCAGTCGCGGGTGAGCACCTCCATCAGGTGTCCGTCGATGTCGCGCCAGTAGAAACCGCGGCCGCCATGGCGCGTGTTGATCTCGCCGTTGTCCGGCGAGAACGGCCCGGCGCCATAGGTGACGCCGTTCGCCTTGATGCGGGCGAAGATGCCGTCGAACTCCTCGTCCGTCACCTTGAACGCGTAGTGGTGGCTCGGAATGTCGCTCGCATTGTCGAAGTCCATGGTCAGTGCGTCGTTGACGACCACGGGCGCGAAGTGGCCCAGCGGGCCTTCGTAGCGGAGCCCCATGATCTTGGCGAAGAATCGTGCCGACGCTTCCTTGTCCCTTGCTGGAACGATGGTGTGGTTGAGTTCCAAGCCTGCCTCCGTGGTCGGCCTCTCGCCCCATCATACGGCGACTCTGAAGCACCTGCCGGGACTTCCGAACCTCGTCCCCGGAATGGGGCCTCACTCCGATCGAGTCGAACGTCCAGCGCCGGCTTGGATGCCGCCTTTCCCTGCGCCGTGGCGCCGCTGCGGTTGTGGCGAGGTGACGCCGCTGATAGCGTGGCGCCGAATGCTGCCTTTAAGGAACGGGGCCTCGCGCGATGACCATAGGAGCCAGCACGGCAAGCCTTTCGCTTGACGGGAAGACTGCCGTCGTCACGGGTGGTGGCACGGGGATTGGCAAGGGCATTGCGCTCGAATTCGCGCGGGCCGGGGCTGAAGTCGCCATCGCGGGTCGCAGGCCCGACGTGCTCAAGGAAACCGCCGGCGAGATACGGGCCCTGGGGCGCCGAGCCCTGGCGGTGCCGACGGACGTGACGAAACGCGAAGACGTCGAGCGCCTGATCGCGTCCGCGACGGAAGCCTTCGGAGGCATCGACATCCTCGTCAACAACGCCGCCCACGGCGGGTCTGGCCCCTCGATGGCCGACAGCGACGAGGAACGCTGGGACGAGATCATCGACACCAACCTCAAGAGCGCATATTTGTGCTGCCGGGCCGTGGCACCGGGGATGATCGAACGCAAGACCGGCTGCATCATCAACATCTCGTCCGTGATGGCGACGCGGCCGGAGGGATGCCGCATTTATGGCATCGCCAAGGCTGGCGTGAACTTCATGACGCGCGGCCTCGCCCAGGACCTCGCCCCGCACAACATCCGCGTGAACTGCATCGCGCCTGGCGCCGTGCGCACCGACATGCTCGTCGCCGACCTGGGCGAGGAAGAGGAAAACTGGGACAAGCTCGCGAGCTACATCCCCCTCGGCCGGGTCGGAGCGCCGGCCGACATCGGCACGGTTGCGCTATTCCTGGCGTCCCCAGCGGCGCACTACATCAGCGCCCAGGTAATCGCGGTGGACGGAGCACTGTACGCATGAAGCAAGCGTCACCCACGGAGGCTCTGACGCCGTCGATCCGCCGATTCCAGCCCGATGACCCTGCCGCAAGCATCGCGGAAGAGATTCGGGCCAACGGCGTCGCCGTGGTGGAGCGTCTCTTCGCACCCGAAGTCGCGGATCTGCTGGTGGCGAAAGTCACGCCGGCCCTGGAGCAGCAGGAGCCCGGCGGCGGCGACTTCTTCGGCCATCGCCGGCGATCCGTGGGGGCGCTGTTCGCGCGCGGGGCGGAGTTCGCAGAGAACCTGCTGCAGAGCGAGCGGGTGCTCGAAGTCGTCGATGCGATCCTGCTGCCCGAACACCCGATGGCCACCGCCAGTCGCCGCGAGAAGCAGGAGAGGCAGGCGACGGGTACAGACGGCCTGCCGACGAACTTCCACCAACGGCCAGACCCCCTTGTCGGCCCCAACTGCCACCACTACCGCATCAACGCCACGGTGGCCATGCAGGTGGTGCAGGGCGGCGCGAATCAGTATCTGCATCGCGACGAATGGCGCTACAAGCCTTACATGCACCGCGACCCGGACGGGCCGGAACTCAGTTTGGCGATCATGGTCGCCGGTACCGACTTCACCGCCGCCAACGGTGCCACCCGATTCGTCCCCGGCAGCAATCGCTGGCCCGAAGGACGCACGCCCACGGAAGCCGAAGTGGTGCAGGCCGTGATGCCGAGAGGATCAGCCGCCTTCTGGCTCGGCAGCGTGTACCACGGCCTCGGCATCAACCACACGAGCACCCCACGCACGGGCTTCATCTACTCCTTCGCCCTCGACCACTTGGCCCAGGAGGAGAACCAGTTCCTCTCCGTGCCTCCGGACATCGCGGAGACCCTCCCGCCGCGCGCGCAGCAGCTCCTCGGCTACCGCATGAGCGCAACCGTCAACTTCGTCGCCGGCCGCGATAAGGACTTCGTGCTCCGTCCTGGCACGGGGAGCGTTCTGGACTAGATTCCTTGAGCGGAGCGTAAGTTCACGGCTTTCCTTGCGTTCGCGGTGGCCTCGTGGGCGCGGGGCCTGTCCCCGCCCGGGCCGGCCGTCTCCATAAGGAAGGTACAGGGCGTTCGGCCCTCCCTCCCCAGCCGGTCGCGCAAGACGAGTAGTGGCCTTGTGCGGCGCCCGCGATTATGGTTGCGCGCCACGGCGCTCGGCACCGGGCGCGGGAATCCCCTTTCTTGAGGTCGACTGCCTTGTCTCGTTCGACAGTGTGCTTCCTTTCCGCGTTGCTTGCGCTTGGGGCCGTAGGGGACCCCGAGCACGAGCATGGTGTTGGGCCGCCGAGCGGGGAAGCTGTGCGGTTGGTGGTGGCGCCCGTGTTGGATGGCGATGTGCTTGGCGATGCGGCTTGGCGGGGGATGGTTCCGGTCACCGGGTTCATCCAGGTGCAGCCGCTGGCGGATCAGCCGGCGTCGCAGCGTACCGAGGTGTACATCGGCTTCACGGAGGAGGCGTTGTACCTTGGTGTTGTTTGCCATGACGACGAGCCGGATGCGCTGGTGGTTCCCACCACGCGGCGGGATGCTTGGCTCTGGGGGTCGGACAGCTTCGAGGTGGTATTCGACACCTTTCGCGACTATCAGAACGGCTTTGCCTTCGCCACCAATCCGGGCGGGGTGCAGGTGGATACGCAGCTCACCCACGGCGGCTTCAACGCCAACAACAACTGGGACACGGCGTGGACGGTGCATGCGGTCACTGGCGATTTCGGCTGGAGCGCGGAGTTCGAGATTCCGTTCCGCTCGCTGCGCTATCCGTCGGAAGAGGTGCAGACGTGGGGCATCAACTTCCAGCGCAACATCGGCCGCAACAACGAAATCGCGCACTGGGCGCCGATCCCGCGCCAGTACAGCCTCTATCGACTGATGCTGGCAGGTTCGGTGAGCGGCGTCCGCCCGCCGCCGCAGCGCAATTTCAAGGTCATGCCGTACGCGCGCGGCAAACTGGCGCAGGGCAACGGCGACGGCACCGAGCGCGATGGCGATGCGGGGCTCGACGTGAAGTACTCCCTCACTCCCGGCCTCACACTCGATCTCACCTACAACACGGATTTCGCCCAGGTGGAGGCAGACCAGCAGCAGGTGAACCTCAACCGTTTTAGCCTCTTTTTTCCGGAGAAGCGCCCCTTCTTCCTCGAAAACGCCGGCAGGTTCACTGTCGGCGGAGGCACCGTGAACCTGTTTCACAGCCGTCGCATCGGCATTGGCGAGGGCGGGCGACAATTGCCTATCGACGGCGGGGCTAGGGTTTCCGGGAAGCTGGGCCGCGCCACCAACGTGGGCCTTCTGCATATGCGCGTCGGCGAGGCGGAGGGGATGGAGTCGGCGGAGTCCACGGACTTCTCCGTGCTGCGCGTGAGCCGGGAACTGCCAAGCCGGTCCGCCGTCGGCATGTTCTTCGCCAATCGGGACGGCGCCGGCAGCGACAACCAGACCTTCGCCTTGGACGGCTGGATGGGGCTCGGCGAAGTCGCGTCGGTGGTGGCCTGGGCCGCGAAGACGCGCACTCCCGGCATCGACGAGGACGACCACGCCTATCGGCTGACGGGCTACTTCGACTCCGAGGACTGGTCCTTCAACGGCAGCTTCACCGAGATCGGCGAAGGCTTCAATCCGGAGGTGGGGTGGCTGGCGCGGCAGGGCGTGCGCAGCGTCAATCTCTTTGGCCAATGGACCTATCGGCCCGACGACTTTATGGGCCTGCTCGACATCAAGCCGCACGTCACTTACTTCGGCCACTGGGATTTCGACGGCTTCTACGAAAGCGGCTTCCTGCACATCGACAACTCGTACAACTGGAAGAACGGCGCCTGGGCCTACACGGGGTTCAATGTCCTGCACGAAGGCGTCAAGCAAGCCTTCCCCTTGGGCAACGACGCGACCGTGCCGGCGGGGGATTACGACACCGCGGAACTCATCGTCGGCGGCGCCACCGACAACCGCAGCGCCTTCAGCGCCGGACTCAACCTCGTGGCCGGAGGCTTCTTCCACGGCGAGCGGCTGGGCCTGTCGCCTTTCCTCGGCTATCGGCTGGGCGAGACCTTCTCCACGGGCCTCGCCATGAACCGCAACCGCATCGACCTGCCGGAGGCGGAGGCATTCACCGTTGACCTCGTGTCACTGCGACTGTCGTACTCCTTCACGCCCCGCATCTCGGCGCAGCTCTACATCCAATACAACGACCAAACCGACCTCCTCGCCACCAACTTCCGCTTCTCCTGGCTGCAGTCGGCAAATGCGGGGCTCTACGTCGTCTACAACGAGGCCGACGAACGCACGGGCGAACGCCGTCGGGAACTCATCCTCAAGTACAGCCACATCGTGGACGTGTTGTAGGCCCTGGCCTTCAAGAACTTCCAACGCTTCAAGGACGACGCACAGCCAAAACACTGCGAACCTGCTTTCATTCGGCGTTCGAGGAGCCGGAGGCGCCGGCGGACGCGGCGGTTCGGCAGAGCTGCGAATACCGGGTCGGTGTCTTCTTCCTCAAGTAAGCGGGCAGGTCGCGCGGGGGGAACGGCTGTTTGAGCCGCCGTGTCGCTCGTCGGCTCAGCCTGGCTTGGCCGGCTCGCTATGCCGTCGCCCGAGTTCGGCCTGGTCCGTCTGGACCTTTTCCCAGGCCTTGCGGCTGTATTCGTGGTAACCGAACGCGCTCGGCGGCATCAGCATGCCGCGCTGCCGTTCGCTCAACTTCCCGTAGCCGTCGGCGTTGTAGTAGCAAGGGCTCCATGCCACCGCGTGCGGGCAGTACTTGTAGAAGATGGTCCGTCGCTCGCCGTCGCCTTCCCACGGCACTGTGCCGTGGGCGCAGGCTTCCGTGAAGATGATCGCGTCCCCGGCCTCGGCTTCGACGCGATGGACGCATTCGGGGAGATCGTCCTGGGTTTCGCTGATCTTCCAGTCGGCGGGCAGTTGGAAGTTCACCTTGTGGCTGCCGGGTACGCACGCGAACCCGCCAGCGCCCGGCGGCACGGTGTCGAGCTCGAAACCCACCGCCACCAGGCCGTTGTAGAACTTGCCGTTGCTGTAGCGGTAGTAGCACTGGCCGCCGTCCGTGGGGCCGACCAAGTCCGTCGCGCCACCTGCGCCCTGGCCGCCGCCATGCAGGAAGAGCTTCGCGGCATGGGCGGCGTTGTCGATCTTGATGTAGTCGTGGTCCAGCCGGTAGTTCGTCCCGATCAGCGTCTGCAGGTAGGGGGCGATGGCGGGCAGATCGATCAGGTCGACGTAGGTGCCGCCCCACTCGATCAACGACTTGGCGGAGAACGCGGCGCTTTCACCACCCGGATACCGGGGGCGGTCCGATCCGGAGAGCCGTTGCCCCTCCGTGCGATGCTTCTCCAGCCGCTCGGACAGGTCGGCGACCTGCGTGGGCGTCAAAGCGTTCTTGACTACGAGATAGCCGCGCAGGTCGAAGAGGTATTTCTCCACCTCCGTCATGCCTTCGCCGTCCTCGGGTGGTTCGTTGATTCCTGGTCTGTCCATGTCGGCTGTCTTCTGCTACTGCCCGGATAGTGGCGGAATCACCCGCGGCGATCAAATCGCGTGGCCAAGCAAACTAGACTTGGCTGAGCAACATCGCGACGGGATCGAACGCATCGAAGAATTCGAGACGGGACGGGACAAGCCCGTCCCCTACGAGGAACGTGTCCTGCACGCACCGGTGGATTCGGCACGGGCCCGTAGGGGCGACCCTTGTGGTTGCCGCGCCCGGGGTGCGCTTGGTTCGCGATAACTGTACTTATCGAGCGGAAAAAAGGGCCGTTGGCCGCCTACCGTGCGCCTCCTACGTCAGCGAACTGCCATCCAAACCGGCAGCGCTAGCCCGATGGACAGGCCCTCCCCGAGCGTCGCCTCGAAGCTCGCGTCCGAAAGATCGAACACCCCGCCGGGCGGACTCGGGCCAAGCAGCCGGCCGGCGCGATTTCCGGGCCCGCAGGCGACTACCTTGGGCATTCGTCCTTTCAAGCCTGCCTCCGCGAGGAAACCCGAGAACGCTCTGCGGCAGCGGGCTTGGAGTTCCCGAGTGTCGCTACCACCCTCGACATACAGGCGGGCGCTCACCAGCGGTTGCCGCCGATCTCACCTGAGGCAAAGCTGTCCGAGACGGTAGTCCTTGAGCCAGCCCATTGGGCTTCTCGCACACGACGATGCTCTCAGGGGCTCAGACTGACACAGCAATCCCGGTGGCAAAGGCGTTTGACGGCAAGCGGGCAAGTTGCAATCCTTGCCGTTCTTGCCCTTTGGGCACTTGGTCTGTCGCCTCACGCCCATGTGGCTCGCCATCCTCACGCTGATCATTGGCTTCATCGCTCTCGTTTGGGGGGCGGATCGGTTTGTGTCCGGTGCTGCGGCCACGGCGCGCAACCTCGGCGTGTCGAAGATCGTCATCGGCGTTACCGCCGTTTCGGTGGGCACCTCGGCGCCGGAAATCCTGGTCGCCCTCGACGCTTCGCTCAGGGGGACGCCGCAACTCGCCATCGGCAATGCCATTGGCTCGAACACCTGCAACATCGGCATCGTGCTCGGCATCACCGCCATGATGCGACCGCTGCCGTTTGCCGGCACCGTGCTCAAGGGCGAGGTGCCGTGGATGATCGGCGCGACCCTTCTTGCGCTCATCGTGCTCTTGAACGGCCGCCTCGGCTTCGGCGATGGCCTCTTGCTGCTCGCGGGTCTCGGGTTCGTCATGTATCGGCTGGCCTCGCGCGGTCGCGCCGGCGGCGAACTGCCTGAAGGCATCGAGGAGGAGCTGGCCGAACTGCCGGAGATGGGAGCGCTGCGCAGCGTTTTCTGGCTGCTGGTGGGGCTGGTGGTGCTGCTCGTCGCGGCCGACAAGATCGTCGAAGCGGCGGTCGAGGTGGCGGAACTGCTGCACGTGGACGAATTCACCATTGGCCTGACCATCGTCGCCGTGGGCACGAGCCTGCCGGAACTGGCGGCGACCCTCGCCGCAGCCATCAAGGGCCAGCCAGACATTGCGATCGGCAACATCGTCGGCTCCAACATCATCAACATCCTTGCCGTGATGGCGGTGCCGGCACTGGTGGCGCCCTCGGACATCGCGCCCATTGCCCTCTGGCGCGACTTCGGGATGATGCTGGCGATGTCCACGCTTCTCGTGCTGTTTGCCTATGGACCCGGCTCGCGCAAGCTCATCACGCGCTTTGAGGGTGCAGTTCTGGTGTGTGCGTGGATCGGCTACACGAGCCTGCTTTACCTGCAACGCCATGCCTGAGGGTGCAGCGGACCCGGGCGGCGAGCGGAAGCCCGCTGGGCCGTCCGTTGCCATGCGCGCCCGCGCCGTTCGCCTGCTCATCTTGGACGTCGATGGTGTGCTCACGGACGGGCGGCTGTACTACGGCCCGGACGGGTCGGAGTACAAGGCCTTCCACGCCCAGGACGGCAGCGCCATGAAGATGCTTATGCAGGCGGGCGTGCCCATTGCCATCATCACCGGGCGGCGCTCGGAGGCGGTGACCCGACGGGCGCAAGAACTGGGTGTGCGCTGGCTCTACGACGGCGTTGCGGACAAGGCCCAGGCGCTCGCCCGGCTGGTTGCCGAAAGCGGTGTGGAGGCACTGCACATGGCGCATGTGGGCGACGACATCGCGGACCTCGCGCTGTTCGACCGCGTCGGGCTTTCGTTCAGCGTGCCGGATGGTCATCCATTGGTGACCGCGGCGGCACATTGCGTCACGGAACGTGCCGGGGGCGCGGGCGCGGTGCAGGAGGTGTGCAACCTCATTCTCCACGCCCAAGGCAAGTGGAAGGCAGCGCTCGAGGCGAGCCTTTAGGATGCCGGCGCCGACGCCACTGAAAAGACTGGCGTGGCTTGCCTCGCTGGGACTCCTGTTTGTGGCGGTGGCTGCTTGGCTCGTGGCCGACGATCCCCTGGCGCCGGCGCCATCGGCGCCGAGCTTCGCGCAGGAACCCGATGTTCTGCTTGAGGACGCGGACATCCTGCAGTTTGGCGAGGGCGGTGCCTTGCGCTACTCCGTGCGGTCCAACAAGGCCAAGTGGTTTCGCCAAGGCGGCGAGATGGCGCTCACGTCGCCCGAGCTTGTCGTGCCAGATGAGCAAGGGGTGCCGTGGCGCGTGGTGGCGGAGCGGGGCGATGTGCAAGGCGGCCAGAACGGAACTTCCATGCAGGTCGACCTCTCAGGAATGGTAGTGCTGCGCCGGGACGACGGCGACGGCTTCGTGCAGGTGGCGACCGAGGCACTCAAGCTGCATCCCGGCGCGCGCCGCGCCGCCACGGAGCGACCCGTGTCCATCACCACCGAGCGGAGCCGCATCGAGGCCGGCGGGCTTGACGCCGACCTCGCAGCCGGAGCGCTGCGTTTGCATGGCGGCGTCGATGTGGTGGATGGAGGCGATGGTTCGCGGCGGGTGCGGTCCACCGAACCATCTGCGGAGCGGTCCGGGTGATGCGAACGCTTGCCCTGCTGGCCGCTCTTGTCCCGGGCATTGCCTTGGCGCTGTCGGATGACGCCGAGCAGCCCATCGAGGTGCATGCCGAGGAGGGTGTTGCCAATGCCGCCGGGGTCGCCGTGCTCAAGGGCTCGGTGCGGCTCGTGCAAGGGTCGCTCTTGGTGCTGGCCGATCGCATGACCATTGAGCGGGACGCGGACAACCGCGTGCAGGTGATCGTCGGCGAGGGCAGTCCCGCCACGTTCGAGCAGCGCCTGGAGGCGGACGAGGCGCCGGTGACGGCGCGGGCCAACAGCATCGTCTATCGGCCGGCCGACGAATGGGTGGAGTTTTCGGGCGATGTGTTCCTGTTTCAGGATGACGACGAATTCCACGGCGAACGCATCCGCTGGGACATCCGCGAGGGGCGCATCGACGCTTCGGCGCCCGAGTCTGGCGAGGTGAAGTTGATACTGCATCCGGCGAAGGAGCCCTCAGCCGCTGGGGCTGAACGGGCCGCCGAGGCGGACGAAGCCGCTCGCAGCCCCGCCGGCGGCGGCGCATAGTTCCCATGAGGGCCTCCGTGGGCTCGCCGGTCGTCCTGCGCGCCGAGGGCCTACGCAAGCACTTTCGCCGCAAGGCCGCGGTGGACGGTATTGACCTCAACGTCGCCGCGGGCGAGATCGTGGGCCTGCTCGGGCCCAACGGCGCCGGCAAGACCACCACGTTCTACATGATCCTGGGCCTCACGCGGCTCGATGCCGGCACCATCCACTTGGGCGAGCGCGACTTGACCGGCGCCCCCATGCACGTGCGGGCGCGGGCCGGCATCGGCTATCTGCCGCAGGAGGCGAGCGTCTTTCGTCGCCTCACGGTGGAGGGGAACCTGCGCGCCATCGCAGAGCTCAGGCGCGACTTGGGTCGCGGCGAGAGGCAACGACTGATCGAACGGCTGATCGAGGAGTTCGGGCTCGAAAGCGCGCGCAAGACCCTCGGCGAGCGGCTCTCTGGCGGCGAGCGGCGGCGGCTGGAAATTGCCCGCGCCCTTGCCAGCGAGCCGGCCTTCATGCTGCTCGACGAACCGTTCGCCGGCGTCGATCCCATTTCCGTGGATGCCATCAAGCAGGAGATCCGGGGCCTGGCCGAGCGCGGCATCGGCGTCCTCATCACCGACCACAATGTCCGCGAAACCCTGGACATCTGTGACCGCGCCTACATCGTCGCCGAAGGACACATCATTGCGGAAGGCGATAGCGTGGCCATACTATCGAGTGAAACCGTCAGGCGCGTTTACCTCGGTGACGAGTTCAAGCTTTGACAGGAGCCGTTCGGCGGCGAGTTTCGGGAGTGCGCGGTGAGGCAGACGCTGTCGCTGCGCATGGGTCAGCAACTGACCATGACGCCGGCGCTGCAGCAGGCCATTCGCTTGGTGGGGCTGTCGTCGCTTGAGCTCAGCACCGAGATCCGCACCGCCATCGAGTCCAACCCGATGCTGGAGTACGACGAGGAGGGAGGTGCTGACGACCCATTGGACGGCACCGAAGACCCCGGCACATTGAGCGACGACGATTGGGATGACACCGATTACGAAGATGCCTCCTTTGACGACAGTGCGCTCGACGGCGCTTCCTTCGAAGACGTGGCCACGGCGTCGGACGACGACCAAGCCCTCGGCACAGACGATGCGATCGCCGAGCCCGATGCCGACCGCGACGGCATTGAGCCCACCCAAGCAGCGGACGAACAACCTGCCGCCGAAGCCATTGAGACCCGCGATTGGAGCGAAGACGACGCCCGCTTCGAACGCGACGCTCCTTCCGCGCCGGACTCCCGCACCCCAGGCCCTCGCGGCGAAGGCGGCACGCCCATCGAGGAACGCAGCGCTCCGGCCGAGACGCTGCACGACTACCTCGCCTGGCAACTCAACCTAACCCGCCTCTCCGAGGCCGACCAACGCATCGGCGTCGCCATCATCGACGCCTTGAACGACGACGGCATGCTCACGGAAGGGCTGCAGGACATTGCCGCCGGCGCCGGATGCAACGCGACGCTAGCGGATGCCGAGCGCGTGCTGAAGGCGGTGCAGCAGTTCGATCCTGCGGGGGTGGCGGCACGGGACCTCGCCGAGTGCCTCGCCCTGCAATTGCTGCAGCTGCCGAACGAGACGCCCTGGCGCCGGGAGGCGCTTGACATCGTTCAAGAGCACTTCGACGCGCTGGCCGCGCAAGACCTGCGTGGACTCGCGCGCCGCACCCGCCTCGAGGGCGATGATCTGGCCGCTGCCATCGCCTTGGTGCGGTCGTTGAACCCGAGGCCGGGCGCGGCAATGGGCGACTCGGAAGCCGACTACGTGGAGCCCGATGTGGTCGTGCGCAAGGCACGCAACACGTGGATCGTCGAACTCAACGACCAAGCGGCGCCAAGGGTGCGGCTGAACGAGCACTACGCCGGCCTCGTGCGCCGTTCCGACACGAGCCGCGACAACCAGTTCCTGAAGAGCAACCTGCAGGAGGCTCGCTTCTTCCTCAAGAGCATCGAGAATCGCAACGACACGCTGCTGCGCGTTGCCGCGAACATCGTCGAGCGTCAGGCGGAGTTTCTCGAGCGCGGCGAGGAGGCGATGCGGCCCTTGGTGCTTGCCGACGTGGCGGACGCGGTGGGATTGCACGAATCCACCGTCTCGCGTGCCACCGCGCGCAAGTACATGCGCACGCCCCGGGGGGTGTTCGAGCTCAAGTACTTCTTCTCCAGCCACGTCGGCACCGCCGACGGCGGCGAGATTTCCAGCACCGCCATCCGCGCCCTGATCCGCAAGCTCACGGAGCGGGAGAATCCGTGCCAGCCGCTGTCCGACAGTCGCATCGCCGCGCTCTTGGGCGAACGCGACATCAAGGTGGCGCGGCGCACGGTGGCGAAGTACCGCGAATCGCTTGCCATCCCGTCCTCGAACGAGCGCAAGCGCATGGCGTGGGCAGTGGCGGAGCCGCGCGGGTGAACCGGATCGGGGGGCACCGGGTCAGCGGCCATTCCGGTTTCGCAGGAAGCAAATTGCACAACACGCGCACAGCGAATGCGAAGCGCCGGGGCAGCAACGGGCGCTATGATCCGGCAACGGAATCACATCAGGTCAAGGCGGTGTCTCGAGATGTTCAAGACCCGCTGATGGCGCGACAACAAGGCCGTCTCGGAGCAGCACCTCCGAGCAAAATCTTAGGAGAGCAAGCCATGCAACTGAATATCACCGGACGACACATCGACATCACCGACGCCCTTCGCGGCTACGTCACCAGCAAGGTTGCCCGCATCGAACGCCACTACGACCACATCACCAACGTCCACGTTGTCCTGGCCGTGGACAAGCCTCACCGCATCGCCGAAGCCACGATTCACGCCGGCGGCAACGAAATCTTCGCCGACGCCCAGTCGAACGACATGTACGCCGCCATCGACGCCCTCTCGGACAAGCTCGACCGTCAGGTCATCAAGCATAAGGAAAAGCTCGCCAACCATCGGTAGAGAGATTCGGCACGTGCCCCGTAGGGGCGGGGCTTGTCCCCGCCCGTGTTGAAATGTCTCTTCGTTTCTGAGCGTCGGCGACCCGCTAGTGTTTCACTTTCGACTTGCACAGCGTCTGGGCGCGTCGTCCTCTGGAGGGAGGGCGTCCCGCCCTCCACCGCGCCCGCAAGGGCGCATCTTGCTGCTGCAGCGAGTGTTCTGCGCGCCTTGCGGCGCGATGGAGGGCGGGACGCCCTCCCTCCAGAGGACCGTGGCAAGCTCTGCACAAGTCAAAATGAGACACCACCGGCGACCCGGCGACCCGGCGACCTCGGCCGTCTTGGTTCAGGTGGTGCCTGAGGGCGCATAGAATGGCGCGCTTTGCTGCCGCGGCCAGGGTGCCGGAGCGCGACATTGGACATCACACAACTGCTGCAGCCAGAAAGCGTCCGTGCCCACGTCGAGGCGCGCTCGCACAAGGCCGTGCTGAATTTCGCCAGCAAGGTCATTGCCGAGGCGTGCCCCGAGGTCGCCGAGCGGAGTCTGCTGCAGGGCCTCCTAACCCGCGAGCGGCTCGGCTCCACCGGCCTTGGCGAGGGCGTGGCGATTCCGCACTGCCGCCATCCGGCCTGCCCGGCGCCGGTAGGTGCCCTCATCACGCTTGCCGAGGGCATCGACTTCGGCGCTGTGGATGGCGAGCGCGTGGACGTGCTGTTTTGCCTGGTGGTGCCGGAGCAGCAGAACCGCACCCATCTCGACGTGCTGGCGATGCTGACGCGCATCTTCAGCGAGGCGGACAATCTCGAAAGCCTCCGGCAAGCCACCACGGACGCGGAACTCTTCGATACGATCTGCTGGCAGATGGATGAAGTGCAGCAGTGGTAGCGCGCGCTTCGCGCGCGTTGGGAGTTTTCGCTGGCGCGAAAACTCCTGCGCGGGTGGAGAATTTGGGGTCCTTTGGCTTGGTGGCTTGAGCGGAAGGTGAAGCTCGTGATCGTCAGCGGTCGCTCCGGCTCCGGCAAGAGCACGGCACTCAATGCGCTGGAGGACGGCGGCTTCTATTGCATCGACAACTTGCCGGCGCGGCTGTTGCCTACCTTGTGCCGGCCGACAACGGATGCTGGGGAACGCAGTCGCCAAGGCATCGCCGTTTCCATCGACGCGCGCAACGACCCGGCGGACCTCGCCGGCTTTCCGAGCCTTCTCGATGAGGCACGCGCTTCGGTGGCGAAGAGCCTAGTGGTCTATCTCGACGCCCGCTCACCCACCCTCGTGCGCCGTTTCAGCGAGACGCGTCGCCGCCATCCCCTCACGGACCGCGCGACGGACTTGCGAGCCGCCATCGACATGGAGCGGGAACTGCTTGCCGACATCGCCGCCTTGGCGGACCTCACGATAGACACCACCAACCTCGCCCGGGAACGCCTGGTGGACATGGTGCGGCATCGCATTGTCGAGCGCAGCAGCGCCGCTGGCATGTCGCTCTTGTTTCGTTCTTTCGCCTACAAGTCCGGTGTGCCGGTGGACGCCGACTTCGTGTTCGACGTGCGCTGCCTGCCCAACCCGCACTGGATCGACGAACTCAAGCCGCTCACGGGCCGCGACCGGCCCGTACAGGACTACCTCGCTCGGCAGTCGAATGTGGACGACCTGTTCGAGCACATCCGCGCCTTCCTGAGCGATTGGCTGCCACGCTTTGAGGAAACGCATCGCGCCTACATGACGGTGGCCATCGGCTGCACCGGCGGCCGCCACCGTTCGGTGTACATGGCCGAACGCCTAGCCGAGCATTTCGATGCCGCCCGCACCGCCGACGTGCTCATCCGCCACCGAGACCTGCCCCGACCGTGAAGACCGAGACGGTGGCGATCATCAACAAGCTCGGGCTGCACGCCCGGGCATCGTCGCGTCTGGTCAACCTCACCAAAACCTTCGGCGCCGACATTCGCCTCGCTGCCGAAGGCCAGGCCCCCATCGACGCCAAGAGCATCATGGCCGTGATGACGCTGGCCGCGGCGCAAGGCACCGAGCTCACCCTCACCTGCGAGGGCCGCGACGAGGCCGCGGCCTTCGAAGCCGTCCGCGACCTGATCGCCGACAGGTTTGGCGAGCCGGAATGAGGGCCCGGGAGGTGAGGATGCCGAGCGTAGCGAGGGTTTGGCGGCGCTAACCGTTCCGAACCGCGTCCAGTTCCGCGTCCTTCGCCAACCACCGCTCCTCAATCCAAGCCCCGATGGCATCCCGATCGTTCTCAGGTGGCGGCAGCGTCCGCGCCACGAACCGAACGCGCCGGCACCGCCCGCAGAGGAAGTCCCAGAACCCCGGCACCTCCCCCTCATAGACGATCGTCACATCCACCGCCTGCGGCGCCTTGTCGGCGAGCCCGTCCAAGGCATAGCCGAAGCCCCCGCTGCGCGGATTCAGCAAGTGTCGATAGCGCGACTCCTGCGCCGCGTGCTTGGCCGTCGTGAAACGCGTCCCCTCGAGGAAGGCGAGCACGCTCGTGGGCCGCTCCCGAAAGCCGGCGCAGGCGCGAACCACGGCTTCCCGATCTTGCCCCCTCAAGGCCGGATTCGCCTCCAATGCCGCCCGCGAGTGGCGGCGCACGTACGGAAACCCGAGCAGCCACATAGCCACGCCCACCAGCGGTGCCCAAATGAGCTCCCGCTTGGTGAAGAACCTGAGCGGCGGAATACGGCCGAGCAGCGTGTTCTGCAAGACGATGATGTCGGTCCAACTCTGATGGTTGGCGAACACCAGGTACCAGCCATCGCGGGCGAGCGGCTCGCCGTGCCACTTGGCGTCTATGCGCGTGATGCCAAGCACCCGCACCATCGCCCGATTGCACGCCACCCAGCCATCGATGATCCGCACCATCGGCCCGTTGATCCAGACCTTGGCCCGGGCCGGCAAAAGGGCCCGCACAAGGCCCATCAGATAGAGCGGCGTACACCAAACGACCGTGTGCACCGCAATGAACGCGAACGCCAGAATTCCCCGAACATGCCCCATACCGCCGCATCCGTACCACCGGATCAGGCCATACTACCGCCGACCCAAGCGCCTAACCCGGATTACTCATGAATGCCCTACTGCGGACGACGATACACTCGCTGTGGCTGTGCAGTACTCGTGCGTCCTGCGGACGCATTCGCTCCGGCCCCCTCGACATAGTGCGCAGCTATGCCTGCGCGCCCTGCGGGCGCGTTGGAAGTTTCGCTTGCGCGAAACTTCAAGGCGGTGCGTTCGCCGTCTTCCGCCATGTCTCTGGCACGCGTGTGCGCCCAGCCACAGCGGCGTCTCGTCGCCCTCGCTACGCGCATTCATGAATAATCCGGG
>JAPPDJ010000095.1 GCA_028824555.1 Gammaproteobacteria bacterium
CCCCCTCGCGGGGGAGTCGAGAAAAGGCGTCCTCGCCTTTTCTCGGAGGGGGGGCTGGTCGAATCTTCCGCGATTCTCGGTGCATTCAAGACGGGCGGGGACAAGCCCGCCCCTACCGATAGCCGAAGCGGCGCAGCGCCTCGCCGCTGTTGGTCCAGCCTGGTGCCACCTTCACCCACAGCCGCAGCATGACGTCGCCGCCGATCAGGAACTCGATGTCGCGACGGGCGTCCTCGCCGATGGACTTCATCCGCGCGCCGCCGCGGCCAATGACGATGCCCTTCTGCGACTCTCGCTCGACGTGGATCACCGCGTCGATATGCGTCGCCTTCGCACCCTCGGGACGCCACACTCGCTCCACCACCACCGCGGCCCGGTGTGGCAGTTCGTCGCCGAGCCGGCGCATGAGCTTCTCGCGCACGATCTCGGCGATGAGAAACTCGGTGGGGCGGTCGGTCACCTGCTCGGCCGGAAAGAGGTGCGGCCCCTCCGGCATGCGGCGGCTGATTTCGCCGAGGAGATCGTCGAGTCCTCGGCTCCGCAGCGCCGAGATAGGCACGAACTCCTCCACGGCGTCGAAGGCTCGCGCCTCGTCGATCAAGGGCAGCAATCGCTGCTGCTGTTTCAGGCGGTCGATCTTGTTGATGGCGCAGAGGGTCTTCACGCCCGTGGTCGATGCGCGTCGGAGCACCGCGCGGTCGTCATCCGTGATCCCTGAGGCCTCGATCACCACCACTGCCAAGTCCACATCCCTCAAGGCGCCTAAGGCCTCGGAAACCATGAAGCGATTGATGGCGCGGGGGCGCACGGCGTGGATTCCGGGCGTGTCCACAAAGGCGATCTGCAAGTCCCCCTCGGTGAGGACGCCGAGCACCGCGTCCCGGGTGGTCTGCGGCTTGCGCGAGGTGATGGAGAGCTTGCGGCCGAGCAGGTGGTTGAGCAGCGTGGACTTGCCGACGTTGGGGCGGCCGACGATGGCGACGTGTCCGTATCTCGTCACTGCGACTCGCCGATGGCTTCCACGAGCCTAGCCGCAGCTTCCTTCTCTGCCTCCCGCCTGGTGCGGCCTTCGCCTCGGGCCGCGAGTTCCGGCACCGCTACCGCGCATTCCACCTCGAAGATCGGTTCGTGATCGCCACCTCGCTGCGCCACCACGCGATAGCTCGGCAGGGCAAGGCCACGTCCCTGCATGTGTTCTTGCAGCCGGGTCTTTGGATCCTTGAGGTCCGCATGCGACACACGCAGCAGTCGAGCACAGAAGAGGCGGTCCACAACCCGTCCGGCAGCAGCCGTGCCGCCGTCGCAAGCCACCGCTCCGATCACGGCTTCTAGCGCGTTGGCAAGCACCGATGCACGCTGTCGAGCACTGTCGCCACCGCCCAGGCGCAGGAAATCGCCGAGGCCGATCTCGCGCGCCACCTCGGCGAGTGCATCGCGCTGAACGACGTGGGCGCGCATGAGGGTGAGCCGGTCCTCGCGCTCGTCTGAGGCGTCGTACAGTCGTTGCGCGACGATGTGACCGAGCACTGCATCGCCCAGGAACTCCAGCCGTTCGTTGTGCTCGGCGCTGAAACTCCGATGCGTGAGTGCGGTTTCGAGCAGGCCGTGGTCGGCAAAGGCGTGACCGATGCGGCGCTCCAGGCGACCCAGTGCGCCCTCGCGGGCGCGTTGGCAGTTCGCTGCGCGAACTGCTGGCCTTCGTGCTCGCATTCGCTCGCAGCTACGGCTAGAAGCCAGCGCCGTTTTCTACGGCGCAGCCTCCCAGTCCCTTTCTCGCGCCGAGCCCAAGGCGCGTCATAGCCGACACACGGCCAGAAAGGCCTCCTGCGGAATCTCGACCCGGCCCACCTGCTTCATGCGCTTCTTGCCGGCCTTCTGTTTCTCCAAGAGCTTGCGCTTGCGCGTCACATCGCCGCCATAGCACTTCGCGGTAACGTTCTTGCGCAGCGCCTTGACGGTCTGCCGGGCGATGACCTGGCCGCCGATGGCGGCTTGGATGGCAACATCGAACATCTGCCGGGGCACCACCTCCTTCATCGCCCGGACAAGGTCGCGACCGCGCAACTGCGCCTCGGCGCGGTGCACGATCAGCGCCAGTGCATCGACCCGGTCGCCGTTGATGAGAATGTCAAGGCGCACGAGTGGGGCCGGCTCGAAGCGATCGAAGGAGTAGTCGAGAGAGGCGAAGCCGCGACTGACTGACTTCAGTCGGTCGAAGAAGTCGATCACCACTTCCGCCATCGGGATGTGGTAGTCGATGGACACTTGCGAACCCGAGAACTGCATCCCTTTTTGGACGCCCCGGCGCTCTTCGCAAAGGCCGATAACGTTGCCTACGTATTCCTTCGGCACGAGGATGTTCACTGCGGCCACCGGCTCGCGCATCTCCGCGATGTTGCCGGAATCGGGCAACTGCGACGGATTCTCGACGCGCAACGTGCGCCCGTCGCCGGTTACCACCTCGTGCACCACCGTCGGCGCGGAGGTGACCAGATCGAGCCCATACTCCCGCTCGAGCCGCTGCTGCACGATCTCCATGTGCAAAAGGCCCAAGAAGCCACAGCGAAAGCCGAAACCGAGCGCGTCCGACGTTTCCGGCTCGTAGAAGAGCGATGCGTCGTTGAGCGAGAGCTTGCCAAGCGCTTCGCGGAAGTTCTCGAAATCGTCTGAATCGACCGGGAACATGCCGGCATAGACCTGCGGCTTCACCGCCGCGAAGCCAGGCACGGCAGCGACGTCCGGGGTGGATGCCGCGACGATGGTGTCGCCCACCGGCGCACCACGAATGTCCTTGATGCCGGCCACCAGATAGCCCACGTCCCCGGCCTCGAGGGCGTCCCGGCGCCGGCGCTTGGGCGTGAAAACGCCGAGCTGATCGACCACATGCGCCTTGCCCACCGTCTTCGTCACCACGCGCTCGCCAAGGCGCACCCGGCCGTCGAGCACGCGCACCAGCGAGACGATGCCGAGATAGTTGTCGAACCAGGAGTCGACGATGAGCGCCTTGAGTGGCGCGTCCGGATCCCCGGTCGGGGCTGGCACGCCGGCGACGATGTACTCGAGCAGTTCCTCGACGCCCTGCCCGGTCTTGGCGCTCACCTCGATGGCGTCATCGCCCGGCAGGCCAATGATGTCGTCGATCTCCCGCTTCACCCGTTCCGGGTCGGCCTGGGGAAGGTCGATCTTGTTCAGGACCGGCAGCACTTCGAGCCCTTGGCCGATGGCGGTGTAGCAGTTCGCCACCGATTGCGCTTCCACTCCCTGCGCCGCGTCCACCACCAGGAGCGCACCCTCACACGCCGCCAGCGAGCGCGAAACCTCGTAGCTGAAGTCGACGTGGCCAGGGGTGTCGATGAAGTTGAGCCGGTAGGTGCGACCGTCGCGGGCCGCGTAGTCGAGGGTGACGCTCTGCGCCTTGATGGTGATGCCCCGCTCGCGCTCCAGATCCATGGAGTCGAGCACTTGCTCCGCCATCTCGCGATCGGAAAGGCCGCCACAGCGCTGGATCAGGCGATCCGACAGCGTGGACTTGCCGTGATCGATGTGGGCGATGATGGAGAAGTTGCGAACGGACTCGGCTTGCGTCATCGCTCAGGATTATAGCTCCCGCAGCATGGTCGCTGACGGTGTAGGGGAGCGACGAGCAAGGCCCGCGGTCAAGGCGAGCCCGATGACGAGGGCCGCAATCAGCCATCCCTCCGAGAGGTCGAACGCGGCCGCCGCCAGCATCCCGACAGCCACCATGCCGAGCGGCAGGCCGAAGACCAAGCCACTCGCTCGGGCGAAGCCAGCACAGGTCGCCTCCACCTCAACGCGGGCACCGACAGCCGCATCGCCGGGCACATCGATTGCGGCCCGTGGCGAGCGGAAGCCGACGCCGCAACGACCGCTGCACCCAGCACAGGTGGCGTCGTCTAGCCGCACGCGGCACGTGCCGGCGACGGACTCCTCGACGATGCCGGTGCGGATCAAGCCATTCATGTGCTGCTTCCCTTAGGCCCAGGTGCGATCGCACCCTCAGTCCAGCGTCACACCGGCCTCACTTGCCCCTGTTCTTTTCCTCAGGCGCATAGTGAATGCCCTCCGCGATGCGGCGCGCCGTTGCTGCCGGCACTTCTCCCACCACGGTCACAAGATGACTGCGGCGCTCTGGTCCCCGGGCGAGCCGGGTGTGCAGGGAGGTTGCGCCGCGCCGGGTTGTGGCCGGCGCCGGCGCCGTTGCCGGCGCCGCCTCGACGAACACCGAGAAGGTGGCAATGCCATCGCTGAACAGGAGCGTGCTGACTTGGCGGCTGGTGGTGTCGACACGTCCGCGGCCGTCGGTCATGCGGAAGCCGGAAGGCACCCAGCGGGCACGCCATGCCGGGGGTGCAAGCGGGCCACTTGACGCCGGCGGGACGCGACTGGTGACGAGGCCCGTCGCACTTGGGCTCGCGTCTGCGGCGGCCACTTGGTCGCCTGTCCGCAGCGACGTGAACTGGAACACCTCCAGCCGGCGCCCTGCCTGATCGTGCAGTTCCGAGCGCAGCAGCAGCGCCGTGTCCTGGTCCAGCCAAACCCGGTAGCCGTAGCGATTCTCGTCGCGCGGCGTGATCGCGAGACGCACGGCGGTGCGTCCGGCAACGCGGTCCTGGCCCTTGAGGCGCACGTCGTAGTGCTCGCCGAGCCCGTCAAGGCGCGGCGAGAAGGCGCGGGCATAGGGACCCTCCGGAAGCTGGTCGATGACGGCGTGCAACTCGTCGCCCGCCTCGGCGATGCAGGAGACATCGTCGCCGACGCGGATAATCTCGCGGCGAGCGCCGTCGAGATACACGAGCCGTTCGTGCTCGACGCCATCGACGACCTTGTGGACGATGCGAAAGGCGCTGAGTTCGCCGTCGAGGTAACTGAATACGCCGTCGTAGTCGGCCGTGCGAAACGCCTCGTCCATGCGCTGCAGCCAGTCCTCGGGCATGGCCGCACCCACGCCCAGCGCAAGGGCGGCACTCGCCGCAGCAAGAGAAGCACGAACGCGGCGCATCATTCGTCTGCCGACTCCGCAGTTGGCGCATCGCCGAGCACCCGCGCGAGCGGGATGCCGGCAGTGCCGGCCGCGGCGTTGTAGCGGGCATGTTGGAGCATGTAGGCATTCATGCGGCGGCGATCGATGGGCGCGAGTTCGACTTCCGGCACCGACGGCTGGAGGTCTGTCGCTGCCCTTGCATTCGGCGCGGCTGCCGGCGGAGGCGCTTGCCTGTCAGCGACGAGGTTCGGGGCTTCGCCCTCCTGCATGAGGCCGGCAACCAGCACCACTGTCAAGGCAGCCAGCGCCGCCACCACCGCTGCCACCGACGGCCCCAGCCGCAGTCGCGGCCGGCGGCTCGGCTTGGCAACACGACGCCCAAGTCTCGCTGCGAGCGGAATCGAGGCCGAGGGAGTTGCCGACGTGGTCAGCGCTCCACGCATCACCGCGCTCGCGAAATGCATGCGCTCCCACTTGGCACGCAGCGCGTCGTCGCCGGAGGCGGCGTCGAGTGCGCCGTGGAGTTCGTCGACCGTGGCCTCGCCGTCCATGGCCGCCGAGAGCGTCTCCTGCACGCCGTTTGAAGTGCTTGCCTGGCTCACCGGAACCTCCCCGTCCTCCTGCTGCTGGCGTTAGCCGCGATCACCGGGCGAATCGCCGCATCGATGGCTTCCCGAGCCCGGAAGATGCGGGAACGCACCGTGCCCACCGGACACTCCATGATTGCCGCGATTTCACCATAGGTTAGACCATCGAACTCGCGCAGAGTTACCGCAACGCGCAGATCTTCCGGCAGATCGGCGAGCGCAGCGGCGATGACGCGTTCGAGCTCGTCGCGACGCAAGAGGCTCTCCGGGTCGGCACCGTCCTGCAACGACTCGATGTTCGGCGAGTCCGTGCCTTCTGGATCGAGTTCCACCGGCGCCGGTCGCCGCATTCGGGTGGCGTTGAAGTTCTTCGCCGTGTTGACGGCGATTCGATAGAGCCACGTGTAGAAGGCGCTGTCGCCGCGAAAGCGCGGCAGCGCCCGAAACGCCTTGATGAAGGCCTCCTGCACCACATCCTCGACATCCTCTTTCGTCGCGACGAAACGCGCCACGAGCGCGTGGATGCGATGGCGGTGGCGGCGGTACAGCAGGTCGAAGGCCATGCCGTCGCCACCCTGGACGCGTCGCACCAACTCGGCGTCCGTGTCGGCGCCACGACCATTATTGGGAAGCTGTTCTGTCAAGCTGTTTTGCGCCTATCGCGCCCTTTACGCTAATGTGATGCCGGATATGGACACACGTTACCAAAGCGATGTTCTGATCGTCGGCAGCGGCGCCGCCGGCCTTGCCCTTGCACTGCATCTTGCGGACAGCGCCAAAGTTACGGTGCTTTCGAAAGACGAAGTGCGCGGAGGTTCCACGAATCGCGCTCAGGGCGGCGTGGCGGCGGTCACCGATGGCGACGACAGCTTCGCCTCGCACATCGCGGACACCATCGCCGCTGGCGGGGGCCTCTGCGACGAGGCGGTTGTCGAGGAAGTCGTGCGGCGCGGGCCAAGCGCCATCGACCGCATCGTTTCGCAGGGTCTCGCCTTCGACGGCGAAGATGGACGCCCGCACCTAACCCGCGAAGGCGGCCACACCCGTCGCCGTGTGCTGCACGTTGCCGACCACACAGGCCGCGCCATCGCCACCACACTGATCGAGCATGCCAGCCGCCATCCCAACATCCGCATCATCGCCGGCCGCGTCGCCATCGACGTCATCACCGCCGCACGCCTCGGCAGCCGTCGCAACCGCGCCTTGGGTGCCTATGTCTTCAATCGCCACACGGGCCAAGTGGAAGTGTTCGAAGCGCCCAGCGTCGCCCTTGCCACTGGCGGGGCAAGCAAGGTCTATCTCTACACCAGCAACCCCGACGGCGCCACCGGCGACGGCATCGCCATGGCATGGCGCGCTGGCTGCCGCGTGGCGAACATGGAGTTCAACCAGTTTCATCCCACCTGCCTGCACCATCCCGAGGCACGGTCGTTCCTGATCTCGGAGGCCGTGCGGGGCGAAGGCGGCCGCCTGTTGCTGCCGGACGGCACGCCGTTCATGCAGCGATTCGACCCCCGCGGCGAACTCGCCTCACGCGACGTGGTGGCGCGCGCCATCGACCACGAGATGAAACGCCTGGGGGCGCCCTGCGTCTACCTCGACATCAGCGACAAGCCGGCGGCGGCCATCGAGGCGCACTTCCCAACCATTCTCGAAGCCTGCCTGAAGGTGGGTATCGACATGCGCCGAGAGCCGATTCCCGTAGTCCCGGCGGCGCACTACACCTGCGGCGGCGTCATGGTGGACGTGGGCGGGCGCACCGACCTGCCGGGCCTCTACGCCATTGGCGAAGCGGCCTGCACGGGCCTCCACGGCGCCAATCGGCTGGCCAGCAACTCACTGCTCGAGTGCCTCGTGCTGGCGGAAACCGCAGCCGTCGACATCCGCCGCCAACGCCGCCGGCCGGCCGAGGTGATATCGGCCCCGGACTGGGACGAGAGCAGGGTGACGGATTCCGACGAACAGGTGGTGCTGGCGCACAACTGGACCGAGCTCAGGCGCTTCATGTGGGACTACGTGGGCATCGTCCGCACCGACAAGCGTCTCGCCCGTGCCGCGCGCCGCATCGAGCTGCTGAAGCGCGAAATCCACGAGTACTACGCCAACCACCGGGTTTCGGCGGACCTCATTGAACTGCGCAATCTAGTCCAGGTAGCGGCGCTCATCGTCAAGTGCGCGACGATGCGGCGAGAGAGCCGCGGGCTGCACTACACCCTGGACCATCCGCACACGTCCCCCATCGCCAGGCCAAGCATCGTGCCGCCGGTCAGCGACGACCCCTTGGACGTGCTCCAGCCAGCAAGGCGCGTCGCAGCCGGGCGAAGGCCTCCGGCGTCAGTCGGCCCGCGCGCATTGGGATGATCCGCCGCCGGGTGCGAACCACCACGAGGCGGTCCGTCATCCACAGCGGCGAAGCCACAGCCACGGGAACCGGGGTTTTCTGGCGTCGACTCCGGCGCCAGAATCACCACGCGATCATCAACAAAGCGAAACCGCCACACCTCCCGCCCTGCAAGCGCGCGTCCATGCCAGGCGAGCGACAATCCGGCCACGGCCGCGGCCAGCCAACCGAACCAGGCAACCCAAGGCGCGGCAAGCAGAACGTGAATGACCGCCACAACGGCGAACCATTCTCCATCGGGCCACCACCGAACCTCATCCGCGGCCTCCACCAGCGTCGCTCCTTCCATCGCGGCGTGAGCAGCTACGGCTCCAACTTGCCGCGGTTGAACTCGCGAATGGCCTCCACCACGACGCCAAACTCCTGCGGCGGCGACTCCCGCTCGCGCAGCCAGTCGAGCACGATCCAATCGTCGCATTCGAGCAGCGCCCGGTAGTCTGCCTGCATGGGCCCTGACAGCGTCGGATAGCGCTTGTCGGCAAACCCTACAAGCAGCAAGTCGAGCTCCAGCATCCCCCGGCGGCTGCGCCAGCGCACTCGTTCGCAATCGGCGCGAGCGGCGTCGTTCTTCGTGTCCATCGTCTGGCTGCTACACTTTCTTCCATGGCCGACACAGAACCCAGCAGAAGCCGCGTCCCCAATCTTGTCGCCCTGCAGTTGGCGGGCGCGGATGCGGCCCAGTTCCTGCAAGGGTATCTCACCGCGGACATGACCGAGATCAAGCCGAACACAGGCCTGCCGATGGCGTGGTGCACGCTCAAGGGACGGGTGCTGGCGAACGGCTGGGTTGCCGGCACTTCGGAGGCCGTGATTCTGCTCGTGGACGGCTCTGTGGCCGACGCCCTCGAACGCGAAATGCGCAAGTATCTCCTGTTCTCCCGCTCGAAGCTCGAATGCATCGGGCTGCCGGCCGGCCTCGCCCTGCCCCCCACTGAAAGCGTTGCCGGCGACGACACAGAGGCGCTTGCAGATGCCTGTGCCAAGGCAGCGTTTGTGGTCGTCAACTCCGACACCTCAGAGTCCTTCCTGCCGCAAATGATCGGCCTCACCGACATCGGTGCCGTCAGCTTCGCCAAGGGCTGCTATCTCGGCCAAGAAGTGGTCGCTCGGGCTCAGCACCGAGGCGAAGTGAAAGTTCGGCTCAGACGCTACGAGGCGTCAGGCGACACGCCTCCTGCCATCGGCGACGATTTGCTCGACGGCGACCGCCGTGTCGGCACCGTGGTCGGCGTCGGCGCCGGCATCGTGCTCGCGGCCACTCGGAGCGAAGCCGCCTGCCTCGAAGCCGCGGACGGTTCGCCGCTAAAGCTCGCGGCTTGACCATGTCCGAAGAACACCGGCCCGACCGCGAGTTCGGCTTCCACACCCGCTCCATCCATGCCGGTGCCCGGCCCGATCCCACCACTGGCGCCCGCGCCATTCCCATCTTCCAAACGACGAGCTACGTTTTCGAGGACCCAGAGTCCGCCGCCGCCTACTTCAACTTGCAGGAGTACGGCAACACCTATTCCCGCATCATGAATCCCACCGTGGCGGCGTTCGAGGAACGGCTCTCCAACCTCGAAGGCGGCATTGGCGCCGTGGCGTTCGCCAGCGGCCTTGCGGCGCAGTCGTCGGCCCTGTTCACCCTGCTCGCACCGGGCGATCACGTGGTGGCCAGCGCCGCCCTCTACGGCGGCACGGTGACCCAGCTCAAGCACCTCGAACGCAAGCTCTCGCTGGACGTCACCTTCGTCGATCCAGACCGGCCGCAGAACTGGGCCGATGCCGTGCGGGAGGAAACCAAGCTGCTCTTCGGCGAAACCATCGGCAACCCCGGCGGCAACGTGCTCGACATCGAGGTCATCGCCAACATCGCCCACGACGCCGGCGCGCCGCTTCTGGTGGACAACACCTTCGCCACCCCTTGGCTTTGCCGCCCGCTCGACTGGGGTGCGGACATCGTCGTGCACTCCGCCACCAAGTTCCTCGGCGGCCACGGCACCAGCATCGGCGGCGCGGTGGTGGATGCCGGCGAATTCGACTGGTCCAATGGCCGCTTTCCCATCATCGCCGAGCCGTCGCCGGCCTACCACGGTCTCGCCTTTCACGAGACCTTCGGCACATACGGCTACCTGATGAAGCTGCGCGCCGAGACGCTGCGGGACTTGGGCGGTGCCATGAGCCCCTTCAACGCCTTCCTGTTCCTGCAAGGGATCGAGACGCTGGGGCTGCGCATGGACCGACACGTCGGCAACGCCCGCACCATCGCCGAATGGCTCTCCGAGCGCGACGACGTAACGCAAGTACGCTATCCGGGCCTCGCTGGCTCGAAGTACGGTGAACTCGTGGCGAAGTACCTCCCCCGAGGCGCTGGTGCAGTCTTCTGCTTCGACCTCGATGGCGGCCGCGAGGCCGGCCAGGACTTCATCCGCGGCGTGCGCCTGTTCTCCCACCTCGCCAACGTCGGCGACGCCAAGAGCCTCATCATCCACCCAGCCAGCACCACCCACCGCCAGCTCACCGACGACGAACTCGCCGCCGCCGGCATCGGCCCCGGCACCATCCGCCTCTCCATCGGCCTCGAGGATGCGCAAGACCTCCTCTGGGACCTCGAACAAGGATTCGCGCAAATTGGCTGAAATCGAAAACATGGAGGTGTGGCAGGACCCCGAAACCATCCAGACCATCCTCCACAACGCCCAAACCGTCGCCATTGTGGGACTTTCCTCGAATCCCTTGCGCGCCAGCAACTTCGTCGGCTTCTACGCCCGTCGCCACGGCTACCGAGTCATCCCGGTCAACCCCCGCGAAACCGAAGTGTTCGGCGAACGCTCCTGGCCGAGCCTCAGCGAAATCCCGGAGCCGGTGGACGTGGTGGACGTGTTTCGCGCACCAGACGCCGTGCCCGGTATCGTCGAGGAATCCATCGCCATCAACGCCAAGGCCCTGTGGCTACAGTTCGGCGTGATCCACGAAGAGGCGGCTACCGAAGCCCGCACTGCCGGTATCGACGTGGTGATGGACCGCTGCCTAAAGATCGAACACGCCCGCTACATCGGCCGAATGCACGTCCTCGGCTTCAACACCAACACCCTATCGGCACGGCGGGAAGCACCAGCCTAGAGCCTGTCGATAGGACATTGCCGTCAATCCGGAAGTTCTCGCGCGTTACGTCGTCGGTGTCGAAAGCCGGAATCCTGTAACATGGCCTTCAGACCCAAGGGGTGGCCACAAGCCTGAGACGCGGATTCGAGCCGCGGACCCTTTGAACCTGAACCGGGTAATGCCGGCGGAGGGATAGGGCGCCGGAACCAAGGCATCTCTTCTCCGCCGATCGAGGAGGACGAGATGACCACTTTCCCCACCTTCCCTCACCGTGGAGCAGCCGAAGCCGGGCCCCTGGCCGTCGTGGCGGCGTTGGCGTTCGTCCTAGGGGCTCCGTCCACGCTTGCCGAGGCGGCCGCAGAAGAAGCATCGGAAATCGAGGAAATCGTGGTTACAGCCACGTTTCGCGGCGATGAACTGGACGGCGTTCCGGCGAGCATTGGCGTTGTGTCGGCTGAAGAAATCGCCCGACGCGGGGCCACGCACCTCGAAGAAATCCTGGCCGCCATTCCGAACCTCAACTACTCGAAGGGGGCGTCGCGGGCGCGGTTTCTTCAGATTCGCGGCATTGGCGAGCGGGGGCAGTTCAGCGAACCGCTCAATTCGTCGGTGGGGTTGATCGTCGATGGCGTTGATCTTTCGGGAATCGGCACCGTGGCGACACTGTTCGATGTCGAGCAGGTGGAAGTGCTGCGCGGGCCGCAGGGCACGCGGTATGGGGCCAACGCGCTCGCTGGCCTGGTGAACGTTGTAACGCACGCGCCCACGGCCGCACCCGAAGGCGAGATGGAGCTAGCCGCCGGCAACTACGGCGCGGTCGGTGTCGGTGCAGTGGTCTCAGGACCGCTTGGCGAAAACACCCGCGGCAGACTGGCAGCCCGTGTGGACCGGGCGGACGGGTTCATGGAAAACGCCCACTTGGGCGTGGACGACACCGACAACACTGACGAGACGCTGCTGCGCGGCAAGCTCTCCTTCGATGCCGGCGAATCCACAGCCATCGACCTCACCGCCGGCTACATCGACGCCAACAACGGCTACGACGCGTTTTCGCTCGACAACACGCGCATCACGCTGGCCGACGAGCCGGGGCACGACACGCAGCAAACAACCTACGCCTCCGCCGGTGTCAAGTGGGACGACAACCCGGCCTTCACGACGCTGGCGCACGTTGGCGTCGCCGCGTCGGACATGGCCTACGGCTATGACGCCGACTGGGTGCATGTCGGCTTCCACCCCTGGGAGTACTCGGGCACCGACGACTATCGGCGCGACCGCAACACCTTGACGGCGGAGTTGCGCCTGGTCTCGAAGCCGGGCGCGGAGATTTGGGGCCGTGGCACGGCCTGGTCCTTCGGTGCCTACACATTGCGTCAGGACGTGGCTCTGACGCGGCAATCGACCTTCATCGACTCGGACTTCACGAGCGACTACGAAGTGGGCCGTTTTGCCGTGTTCGGTCAGACGGAGACGGCGCTCGACGCCCAATCCACCCTGACGATGGGCCTGCGCCTAGAGCGACACTCGTCGTCCTACGACGACAGCGACCGCGCAAGCTTCTCCCCGGGCGACAACCTGGTGGGAGGACGCCTCGCCTACGACCGCGCGCTCGGTGGGGGGGTGGTCGGCTACGGCTCGATTTCGCGCGGCTACAAGGCCGGCGGCTTCAACATCGACGGCACCTTGCCAGTTGATCTGCGCGAGTACGACCCGGAAGTGCTGTGGAACTTCGAGGCGGGACTCAAGGTGCGAGCGATGGCGAGGCGCCTGAGTCTTCGCGCTGCCGTCTTCGAGATGCGCCGAGACGACGTACAGATCGACAGCTCCATCGTCTTCTTCCACGAAGACGGCGGCGCGGAATTCATCGACTTCGTCGGCAATGCGGCCGAGGGCATGAACCGAGGCGTCGAGGTGGACATGGAGTTCGCGGCCACGGACGCAGTGTCGCTCCATGCCCGGCTTGGTCTCTTGCACTCCGAGTACGACGACTACATCAACGGCGAGGGCGAGGATCTCAGCGGTCGCGGGCAGGCACACGCACCCGGCTACCAGTTCAGCTTGGGGGCGAGTTTCGCCTTCGGCCAAGGGTACTTCGCAGAGGTGAGCCTAGACGGACGCGACGAGTTTTACTTCTCCGACAGCCATGACGAAAAGTCGGTGCCCTATGAACTCCTGAACGCGAGTTTCGGCTATCAGGGCAGCAACTGGTCGGTGACGGCATGGGCACGCAATATCACCGACGAGGACTATTTCGTGCGTGGCTTCTACTTCGGCAACGACCCTCGTGACGGCTACACGGACCGCGGCTTCACGCAGTTCGGAGAACCGCGACGCTTCGGCATTACCGCAAGCCGTTCATGGTAGCCGCGCGCCCTTGCGGGCGCGTTGGCAGTTCGCTGCGCGAACTGCTGCGCTTCGACGAGTTCCTCGTATCGCATTTCGAGACGGGCGGGGACAAGCCCCGCCCCTACGGGGCACGTGCCGGCGCGCCCGGACGGGCGCGTTGGCAGTTCGCTTGCGCGAACTGCTGGCCTACGGGTTCGCTTACGCTCACCCTCCGGCTAGGAACCTCTGCACACGCCGCGACATCCCCCTCCGAGAAACGGCGAGGAACGCTATTTCTCGGAGGGGCGAGTGAGGAGAGGGCTTCGTTCGGGGATTGGGGCGTACGGGCGGTGGGTCGGCGGCCCCCCCTCCGAGAAAAGCGGGGACGCTTTTCTC